>NZ_CP094469.1:998259-1331012 GCF_023347295.1 Faecalibacterium sp. I3-3-33 | reverse complement strand
ATGGGAATCGAACCCACCTCCTCAGCTTGGAAGGCTGATATACTAGCCGATGTACTATACCCGCAATTGCAGAAAGAATTATACCATAACTTTCCGCAAATGTCCAGCATGAATTTAGCGGCTGCAAAGCTGTAAACGCTGTGCAGTCTGTCCCCTGCGAATGGGACGATTTAAAATGGTCTCCGCTGCGCTCTGACCATGTTCAGCGGAAAGATTTTTTATAATTTTGCGTTTGTCGCACTCTGCGAAGTGCTCCAAACGCATTTTTTACCGGGGGCTTCAACCGGGAGCGACATTTACACATTTTACCGTCCTCCCCTCTCAGTCTTTGCTTCGCAAATCCAGCTCTCCCAAAGGGAGAGCCAAGAGCACTGCCGGAAGGGGGCACAACAAAAAAGCACTGCACATTCCTGTGCAGTGCTTTTTCTTTCTGGTGGAGCATTCTCCACAGCACTCGAACCCAACACCTCTTCACGGGAGATGGTTTTGGAATCGTCCGTGAAGTTGAAATTGAGCACGACCCGGTCGTCAAAGACGTAGACCGAGTTGACAAAGGTATCAATGATCTGCCGCTGGTGCTCCATGTCTCTCATGTCACCCTTGCGGAATTTTTCAAACCAGAACCGCATCCACTCGCGGGTCAGGACGGGCTTTTTCAGCTCTTCTTCCAGAATGCTGGTGTTCAGAGCTTCTTTCCGGGCTTCCAGTTCGTCCAGCCGCTGCTTGGTGGTCGGGGTCAGGATGCCCTGTTCAATGGCTTCCAGAAGGTTTGCCAGCCGCTTCTCTGTATCCCGGAGCTGGTCTTTCAAAACAGGCAGTCGGGTGTTCTCCTGCTGCTGGGCTTCCATAATCAAATCTATCAGCTGTTCGATGATTTCATCGCTGAAAATCACCTTAATGGCAGTCTCCACCACGAACCGTTCCAGCGGCTCCTTGCGGATGGCTTTCAGGTCGCAATGCGCCTTGCCGTGGCGTTTGGCGTTGCCGCACTTGTAGTAATAGTAGGTGTTTCCCATGTGGCTGGTGCCGCTTTCGCCACCCATCAGGGTGCCGCACTTGCCACAGAACAGCTTGGTGGTCAGCAGATAGCTCACATCCTCTTTTGCAGGCCGACCATGGGCGATCCTGTTCTGCTCAAAACGCTGCTGCACCCGGTCAAACAGGTCCTGGTCAACAATGGCCGGAATGCCGCCCGGCGTCACAATGTCCTTGTAGCGGTATTCGCCGATGTAGCGGCGGTTGCGGAAAATCTGGAAGAAGCTGTTCTTCACGAACGGCTTCCCGGTGCGGGTACGCAGGCCGCGCTCATTCAGGGATGCGGCAATCTTCTCAGCCGGTTCGCCGTCGGCGTACCGGGTGAAGATCTCCTGCACGATGGGAGCCGTCTCCGGGTCGATATGGTACAGTCTGTCCTCCTTGCCAATGGTGAAGCCCAGCGGAACGATACCGCCGTTGTACTTGCACTGGAGGGCATTTTCGCGCTCACCGCGCGCCACTTTCAGGGCAAGCTCGGCGGAATAGTATTCCGCCATGCCGATCAGCATACTCTCCACCATAATGCCTTCAGGCCCTTGCGAGATGGGTTCCATGGCAGACACCAGATGGACACCGTTCTTTTCCAGCTGGTACTTGTAGTTCACGGCATCGTAGCGGTTCCGGGCAAAGCGGTCCAGCTTCCAGACCAGAACCACATCGAAGATTTTCTTTCCGCTGTCCTTGATCATCCGCTGAAAGTCTGGGCGGTCATCCGTTTTGGCAGAGTAGGCACGGTCAATGTAGGTGCCGACCACGGTGATGCCGTTCTTCTCGGCGTAGGCCTTGCAGTCGCGCAACTGTCCCTCAATGGACGCTTCTCGCTGGCTGTCGGATGAATAGCGGGCGTAGATTACGGCGGTCATGGTTGCACCTCCTTGGCGTGTATTCGACTTGCCTTTATAGTATCGGGTCAAGCGCAGCTTGTCAACAATCTGCGAGCAGATTGAAATGTGAAAATTGCGAAACGCAGCGAAAAAGCTGAGAGCAAGAATCGTCCCGTGGCCACAAATTTTCAATTCTTGAAAATTCTTGCCCCTTTGGGACAGCTTCTTGTTGGGGCGTGCCTGCCCCAAACCCTGCTGGAACGAGTACGGCAAACTGGAATTTTCAAATTAGTCTTTGCAAATAACCTTTGAACCTTCACCATCAATTACAATTCCCTGACGGTTGTTAATTGGGCATAGATTCAAATCCGAAAACTCAGTCATTATTTTCTCGGTAACTTTCTTAAATGGTGCTGTAAGATAATGCGGAAGAACATAGAAATCAATCAAATCAAGCCCTGCATCATCTTCTTGTGAGTAGTCCTCCGGCTTTTCATCCATTTGCTCGATATATTGGATGCTTGGAGCGCATATAATCGCACCTGCCGATTCACCAATCATCAGTTTTCCCTTTGCCAATTCTTTCTTCAACAGCTCATCCGTTCCCGTTTTACGGAGCTGGTCTATAAGGAAAAAAGAATTTCCGCCGGTAAAATATATCACATCCGCATCTTCAAAAACAGACTGTATCGTTGAATAAGCCTCCGTTGAAATATCAATTTCAGTTACGATTGCTCCCAACTTTTTGAATAATTTTCGAGCCGAGCCGACATAACCGGTGTAGCCTTCACGCAGCGAAGCTGTTGGAATAAATGCGACTTTTTTATTTTCAATTTCTTCCTTTATCAGACTTCCTACACTTGAAAAGTGCGAACATAAAAACAGTTTCATCAATATTCTCCTTTATATATAAATTCCGATTTACTGGGCTAAGCCGAGTATACCACACTCCACCATGAAAGAACACCCCGATATAGTGAAATTTTGCCATTTTTCTGCGTACGTGCGTACACGCTCCGCAGGGATTCTAAGGGGCTTGACCCCTTGGCACACAGACTTTGGCACAAAGTCTAGTGTGTTACACCTTGTCAGAGGTGTACAGGCTCCCGGTACGCACGTACGCAGCGACTACTCCCAAACGCGCCATATAGGGGGACGACCAAGTTCGCACAAAGCGAACTTGATTCCGCAAAGCAAAAGGCAGGATACCACTATCATAGTGATACCCTGCCTTTGCTCGTTTACCGTTCCGAGTAGTCCTTCCGCAGAACTTCCGATAAACAAAAAACGTACCCGAACCCTTTTTCATAAAGAATCGGGTTCGAGTACGAACTGTATGGTGGAGATTACCGGGATCGAACCGGTGACCTCTTGCATGCCATGCAAGCGCTCTCCCAGCTGAGCTAAACCCCCAGATGCTTGGCTTTGTGCCTGACGACATGGGTTATTATACCAGCCGGAGGGGCGCTTGTCAACGGTTTTTTACAAAAAACTCTTCTCTTTTTTCAGCGGCGCAGTGCACCCGGGAGCTTTTGACGCAGCTGCGTTTTTCCCGGAGTTGCTGCGCTGCAAAAGGCTGCTGCATTACCTGTCCCATTTGTCGCACAGGGCGTTGATCTGGTCGGCAAATTTTGCCAGATCTTTATTTGCGCCACCCTCGTTGTGCTCGATGACCCGCAGCAGGCGCTTGCCGGCGCTGACCAGCCGCTGGAACACGGTAGCGGCGCGGTTTGCACCCTCGCCTGTCCTCTGCTCCACGCGGACCTTCGTACCCTCCTGCAGGCAGACTGCGCCCTCGGCACCGATGGCCCACTGCGCACCGTTGTAGGGCGCACAGGCGGTAAAGCCCTGCTCGGTCAGGGTGTCCACAAAGCGGTTCTCCACCTCGTCCTCGCCGTGGATCACGAACACCCGCCGGGGCTTTTCCGTAAAGGCATTCACCCAGCGCAGCAGACCGTCCTTGTCCGCGTGGCCGGACATGCCGGTCAGCTGGCAGATCTCGGCCTTTACCTCGATGGGCTCACCGAACAGCTTGACCAAGTCCGTTCCTTCAATGAGGGTGCGTCCCAAGGTGCCCACGGCCTGAAAGCCCACGAAGAGGATGGTGCATTCCGGCCGCCACAGGTTATGCTTGAGGTGGTGGCGGATGCGCCCGGCTTCGCACATGCCGCTGGCGGACAGAATGACCTTGGGCGTGCGGTCGGTGTTGATCATGCGGGAATCATCGCTGGTCACGCTGATGCGCAGCCCCGGCACGTTGATGGGGTCGATGCCTTTTTCCAGCAGGGCGCGGGTCTGGGCGTCAAAGCAATCGGGGTCTGTATCCCGGAAGATGCGGGTGGCTTCGGTGGCCAGCGGGCTGTCGATGTAGACCGGGAAGTTGCCGTGCCCCTTGACCAGCCCTTTTTCCTTGATCTCCCGCAAAAAATACAGCATCTCCTGCGTGCGCCCCACGGCAAAGCTGGGCACTACCACATTGCCGCCCCGGTCAAAGGTGCGCTGCAAAATTTTTGCCAGTTCTGCCACATAGTCCGGCCGGGGGGCGTGGTTGCGGTCGCCGTAAGTGGACTCCATGAACACATAGTCTGCCTGTTGGATATAGGCAGGGTCTTTTATGATGGGCTGATCCAGATTGCCGATATCGCCGGAGAACACCAGCTTTGTGGTGGTGCTGCCCTCGGTGATCCATAGCTCAATGCTGGCAGAGCCCAGCAGGTGTCCCACGTCCACGAACCGTGCTTCGATGCCCGGGGCAAGCTGGATGCGCTTGCCGTACTCCACGCCCAAAAACAGGCGGCAGGCGGCTTCGGCATCCTGTATGGTGTACATGGGCTCCACCGGCTCTGCGCCGGAGCGCTTGCCCTTGCGGTTTTTCCACTCGGCTTCAAACTCCTGAATATGCGCCGAGTCCCGCAGCATAATGCCGCACAGCTCCACCGTGGGGATGGTGGCATAGATCCTGCCCCGGAAGCCGTTGTGCGCCAGCAGCGGCAAAAGGCCGGTATGGTCGATATGGGCATGGGTGATGAGTACAAAGTCGATCTCGCCGGGGGCTACGGGCAAGGGCTGGTTTTCGTACACATTTTTGCCCTGCTCCATGCCGTAGTCGATGAGAAACCGCTGCCCTGCCGCTTCCAGCATGGTGCAGCTGCCGGTCACCTCATGGTTCGCGCCTAAAAATGTCAGCTTCAATGCAAAACACCTCCGGTTCGTTTTATGGCTTTAGTATAACATATTTTTAAGGTACACGCCGCACAAATCTGCGGGAAGTTTACGGGCATAATGCTGAATTGCAGAAAAAATTTTTATACAATCTTGACAAACCACCCTGTTCTGTTATAAACTTAGGCTTGTATGACGTTCGTTCGTATTTTATGAGTCTTTTTAAATAGAGAGGTAGAAATTTATGGTTCGTAACGATTTGCGCAACGTTGCCATTATCGCTCACGTTGACCACGGCAAGACCACCCTGGTGGATGCCCTGCTGCGTCAGAGCGGCGCTTTCCGCGACAATCAGGCCGTGGCCGAGCGCGTGATGGACAGCGGCGATATCGAGCGTGAGCGCGGCATCACCATTCTGGCTAAGAACTGCTCCTGCACCTACAAGGGCGTCAAGATCAACATCGTCGATACTCCGGGCCACGCCGACTTTGGCGGCGAGGTGGAGCGCGTGCTGAAGATGGTCAACGGCGTGCTGCTGCTGGTGGACGCTGCCGAGGGCTGCATGCCCCAGACCCGCTTTGTGCTGCAGAAGGCTCTGCAGCAGAACCTGAGCCTTGTGGTGGCTATCAACAAGATCGACCGTCCCGATGCCCGCATCAAGGAAGTCATCGACGAGGTGCTGTACCTGCTGATGGATCTGGGCGCTACCGACGAGCAGCTGGAGTGCCCCATCCTGTTCTGCTGCGGCCGTCAGGGCACTGCAAGCCTTGACCCCGATGTGCCCGGCACCGACCTGATTCCTCTGTTCGACACCCTGCTGAGCACCATCAAGCCGCCGGAGGGCGACCCCGAGGCGCCCTTCCAGATGCTGGTGTCCTCTGTGGACTACAACGACTTCGTGGGCCGCATCGGCATCGGCCGCATCCAGAACGGTGTTGCCAAGGTGGGCGAGGAAGTGGTCGTTTGCGACTGGCACAACCCCGACCTGAAGATGCGCGGCCGCCTGACCAAGCTGTATGACTTCCAGGCAAACGGCCGTCAGCCCTGCGATAACATCACCGCAGGCGATATCGTGGCTTTCTCCGGTCTGCCGGATGTGACCATCGGCAACACCCTGTGCAGCCCCGCTCAGATCGAGCCGCTGCCTTTTGTCAAGATCAACGACCCCACCGTGGAGATGACCTTCTCCGTCAACGACAGCCCGCTGGCAGGCCGCGAGGGCAAGTACGTCACCAGCCGCCAGATCCGCGACCGTCTGCAGAAGGAACTGCTGAAGGACGTTGCTCTGAAAGTGGAGGACTCCCCCACGACTGATTCCTTCCGCGTCATGGGCCGTGGTGAGATGCACCTGTCCATCCTGATTGAGACCATGCGCCGTGAGGGCTACGAGCTGCAGGTCTCTCCCCCGCACGTTCTGACCAAGGTCATCGACGGCAAGACCTACGAGCCCATGGAGCACGTTGTCATCGACGTGCCCACCCAGTATCAGGGTGCTGTCATGACCGGTCTGGGTCAGCGCAAGGCACTGCTGCAGCAGATGGAGTCTCTGGGCACCGACCGTGTCCGTCTGGAGTTCCGTATGCCCAGCCGCGGCCTGTTCGGCTACCGCAACCAGTTCCTGACCGATACCCACGGCGAGGGCATTATCAACCAGATCTTTGACGGCTACGACGTCTGGGCTGGCATGATCGCCAACCGCTCCACCGGCTCTCTGGTCAGCTTTGAGACCGGCGACGCCGTCACCTACGGCCTGTACAACGCCCAGCAGCGCGGCACTCTGCTTATCGGTGCCGGCGAGAAGGTGTATGAGGGCATGGTCATCGGCTACACCGCTTCCGGCGAGGATGTGGACGTGAACGTCTGCAAGACCAAGCACCTGACCAACACCCGCTCTTCCGGCTCTGACGACGCGCTGCGCCTGATCCCGGTCAGCAAGCTGAGCCTCGAGGGCTGCTTGGAGTTCCTTGCACAGGACGAGCTGCTGGAGGTCACCCCGGAGAATCTGCGCATCCGCAAGCAGATCCTGAACCACGACCAGCGCATGAAGGCCAAGAGCAAGCTGAAGTAATTTTACAAAAGCATCCTTATTATAGCAGCGCAGAAGCACCTATGGGCGTTTCTGCGCTGCTTTTTTGTGCCCGGCAATTGCCAAGCCGTCCCCTTGGGGAAGGTGGCTTGACGCGCAGCGGCAAGACGGAAGGGGTTCTGCCAACTGCCCCCTTCCGGGGGAAGCCTTGAGAGGAAAAATGATTTCCGAATTTTTGCAAAAAAGGCTTGCAAAAGTGCAGTGACTGCGGTATAATATTTCTTGCAGTCACTGATATGCCTCTTTAGCTCAGTCGGTTAGAGCACCTGACTGTTAATCAGGGTGTCGCCTGTTCGAGTCAGGCAAGAGGCGCCAACAAAGCGATGGATATTTTTCCATCGCTTTTTTGTTTTTCTGTATCTTTTTTCACCCATTCTTAACGGTTCTTAAAAAATATCGCCTTGAAGAACCCTAGTGGATGTGGTATACTTTTATAAGTTTATAGGCGTGGAAAAGGCACTGCGCAGCCCGCACAGCTTTTTCTGCCCCACAGACAGGCGCTCCCCCCGGTCAGAAGGCTGCCGTGCAGGAGCGCAGTTTTTTCGTTGGTCAAATCAGCAGGCCGGCCGGTAGCTTTGTGCGGCAAACACGGGGCGGCAGGGCAGCTTGGTGTCGTTTGAATAAATCTTGAGAGTAAAAGGAAACATCTATGCGTTATACCTACGTCCGGCAGCACGATACCACCGACTGTGCGGCTGCCTGTCTGGCCATGGTGTGCCTGCACTACAAAAAGGAAGTTACCATCACCCGCCTGCGGGATATGATGGGCACCGACCTGAAAGGCACCAACCTTGTAGGCCTGCAAAAAGCCGCCAATGAGCTTGGTTTTACCACCGCCGCAGTCCGCGTGGACCGCGAAAACTTCCTGAGCGATTTCTCGCTTCCCTGCATTGCACAGGTCATCACCGACCAGGGCTTGGCTCACTTTGTTGTAGTGTTTAAAAAGACCACCATCAAGGATGACGGCGCGCGCCGCAAGCACATGTTGCAGGACGCCGAAGCCCGCAAGGAAGAAGAGGAAAAAGGCAAAAAGCATAAGTGCAAGGATTACGTCATCATCGGCGACCCCGGCACGGAGCTGAAAAAAATCAGTCTGGATGAGTTCTACAAGAACTTTACCGGCGTTCTGCTGCTGCTGAACCCCACCTCGGAGTTCAAGGGCGGCAAGATCGAAAAGGGCGGCATGATGAAGCGGTATATCAACCTGCTGCTGCCCCAGAAAAAGCTGTTCTTCTACGCCATCCTCAGCTCGGTCATCACCACCATCCTGGGCATCGCGTCCTCCATGTTCAATAAGATCCTGATGGACGAGGTGCTGCCCTACGGGCTGAACAACCTGCTGGTCACATTGATCTTAGTGTTCAGCGTGGTCAGCATTACCAGTACCCTGATCGGCTTTGTGCGCCAATGGGTGCTGATCCATCTGTCCATCAAAATCGATATCCCGCTGATGCTGGGGTACTTCGGGCATATCTTCAACCTGCCCATGAAGTTCTTTGCCACCCGCAAAACCGGTGATATCACCACCCGTTACTCGGACGCAAACACCATCAAGTCCATTTTTACCAGCATTGCGCTGAGCCTTGTGATGGATATCTCCATGGCCATCATCACCGGCATCATCCTGTTCCGCATGAACGCCATGCTGTTCTCCATCTCGCTGTTCATGGCGCTGGTCAGCATTTTGCTGGTGCTGGTGTACAAGCAGCCCTATAAAAAGATCAATGAAGAGAGCATGGCACAGTCTGCTGCGCTGAACAGCCAGATGATCGAGAGCCTGCGCGGTATCGAGACCGTCAAGTGCAACGCCAACGAGCAGACCGAGCTGGATAATCTGGAACGCGAGTACATGAAGAGCCTGAAGATCAGCCTGCGTTCCAGCCGCATCAGCACCACGCAGGGTCTGATCTCCTCCTTCATCTCCACCGGCTTCAGTATGCTGACCACCTATGTGGGCATCAGTCAAGTGCTGAACGGCGAGATGACACTGGGCGGCTTTATGGCTTTCAGCACCCTGTCCGGCTACTTCACCTCTCCCCTGAGCAACCTGATCGGTCTGCAGATGCAGATCCAGGAGGCCAGCATCTCCATGAAACGTCTGACCGAGATCATGGACTACCCCGCCGAGTACGAGACCGCCGACGGCGTGGAGCAGAGCGAGCTGGACAAAGTGGAGGGCGACATCGAGTTCAAGGACGTCACCTTCCGCTACGGCAACCGTACCCCTGCACTGGATCATGTCAGCTTCACCATTCCCGCCGGTAAAAAGGTGGCGTTGGTGGGCGGCAGCGGCAGCGGCAAATCCACCATTACCAAGCTGCTGCTGAAGTACTACGACCCCGAGGACGGCGAGATCGACATTAACGGTGCAAATCTGGCCGAGTACACCAACAGTTCGGTGCGCCGCGCCATTGCCTATGTGCCCCAGAACATCGAGCTGTTCAGTAAAACCATCTACGACAACATCCGCATCTCCCGCATGGATGCCACGCTGGACGAGGTGAAGGAAGCTGCCAAGAAGGCCGATGCCCACGAGTTTATCCGTCATCTGCCGCTGCAGTACAACACCTATCTGGAGGAAGCCGGTAACGGCCTGTCCGGCGGTGAGAAGCAGCGTATCGCACTGGCGCGCGCCTTCCTGAAGGACTCTAACCTCTACATTCTGGACGAGTCCACCAGTAATCTGGACTTCGCCACCGAAACGCTGATTTTCAACATGATCTACGAGCAGCTGGCAGACCGTTCCATGCTGATCGTGGCGCACCGCCTTTCCACCATCCGTGACTGTGACCTGATCCTTGTGATGGATCACGGCAAGATCGTGGAGCGCGGCACCCATGATGAACTGCTGGCAAAGGATGGCCGCTACGCCGAGCTGTGGAACATGCAGCAGGGCATCTTCCGCAAGCGCAAGCCCGAGCCTGTTGAACAGCTGCCCGGCGCTACATTGGAAGAGGACGACGACGGCGAGTCCATCACCTACTGACCGCACCGCATCCACAGCCTTTGCCCGGATGCTGCATAAGCTTTTTCCCGCCCGGCGGGAAACCGAAGAATGCCTCGTTATGGTGTGCCCGGAGGCAGACGCTTCCGGGCACCTTTTTGTTTCGGCTCACATTAAAAAATATAACAGGATTAGGGGTAATTTATCATGAACGAGATTAAAGTTGCTGAAAACAAAACGCTTAAGCTGACCAACGTTCTCTCCCGCCTTGTGCGCCCGGAGGAGCTGGGCAATCTGCCGGTCATCCTGACCCAGATGCAGAACTTTATGAAGAGCAACGGCGCACAGCCTATCGGCCCGCTGGTGCAGGCGGTAAAGATGGGTACCGGCCCGGATCATGTGCCGGAGCTGTACATGATGCAGCAGGCCACCCAGATGATCACCCAGATGGAGCCCGGCTACCACATGGACGCTGTGCTGCGGGTGAAAAACTGCCTGTACGCCCACTACACCGGCCCGATGAGCCACAACCAGCTGGCCACTGCAAAGCTGCAGATCATGGCCTTTGAAAACGACATCAAGCTGACCGGCGACAACTATACCATCTATGTCAATCAGGACGATGACGATGCCGTGATCGACGTATTTATGGAGACCAAATAATTATGACGACAACCATTCAGAACCTTTCGGATCTGCAGGACCGCCGGATCATGATGGACAAAAAGCTGCCCCCTTACGGGTACGCCTTTGTCATTCTGACCGGCCTGTTCATGATCTTTCTGGTGATCTGGAGCACCCAGACCAACCGCATCTATGTCAGCCAGAACAGCGGTGTGGTGCAGGCCGCCAATAAGACCTACATCATGTCCAGCTACTCCGGCTCCATCACCGAGCTGTATGTCTCCGAGGGCAGCTATGTGAACGAGGGTGACCTGATCGCCCGGCTGAAGAGCACTGATCTGGATATGCAGAAGGACAACCTGCAAAGCCAGCTGGATATCTACCAGAAACAGCTGGACCAGTACAACAAGCTGCTCAAGTGCATTCAGGACGACACCAACTACTTCGACGAGACCAACGCCGACGATCAGCCCTACTACTATCAGTACCAGACCTACAAAAGTCAGGTATCGCAAAAGACCTTTGACGCCACCACCTATCAGGCTGCCGGTTACTCCGACACCCAGATCAAGGCTTTGATGGAGCAGAACCAGAGCGAGCTGGAGTCTTTGTACTACTCCACCATGCAGTCCATCTCCCAGAGCATTACCAGTGCACAGGTCAACGTGGATAACCTGCAGGCGCAGC
Source organism: Faecalibacterium sp. I3-3-33 (assembly GCF_023347295.1). Taxonomy (NCBI): domain Bacteria; kingdom Bacillati; phylum Bacillota; class Clostridia; order Eubacteriales; family Oscillospiraceae; genus Faecalibacterium; species Faecalibacterium sp. I3-3-33. The sequence continues at coordinate 1,319,650 of NZ_CP094469.1, read as the reverse complement.
TGGATTCTTTGAACACCGGCGCCAACGATTACTACATCTATGCGCCCACTTCCGGTGTGATCCATATGGACACCCCTTACAAGGAGGGCATGGTACTGAGCGCCGGTTCCGCGCTGGCTACCGTTGCCAGCGAGAACGATGATCTGGAGATCATGGCCATGGTGACGGTGAACGACCGTCCCCTGCTGCACGTCGGCGACCCCTGCAAAATCGCCATCACCGGCCTGTCGGAGTACTCCTACGGCACCCTGACCGGCACTGTCACCTCCATTGACAGCGACGTGACCGCCAGCAGCAGCGCTTCCTATTACAAGATGACCATCAAGCCCGACGCCACCTATGTGGTGAGCCGCAGCGGCGACAAGGTGGATCTTTCCAACGGTATGAGCGTGACCGCCCGCGTGGAATACGATCAGGTCACCTATTTTGAGTATGCCATGGAGGCTCTGGGCGTGCTGTTCCGCTAATACGGACTGCACAGCACGGCAGGATGTCCCCTTTTACAACACCCCAAAGAGGTACAAACAACATGATTCGAACCGCAAAGAAACTGGCCGCCTGTGTGCTGATGCTGGGTGTGCTGCTATGCGGCACCGCACTGAGCGCTGCCGCCGCCAGCCTGCCGCTTGAGCAGCAGAACGGCGTTTCACTGCCTTGGCTCAAGGATGTGCCCGCCGAGAGCATTTCCACCGGCAGCTACTCTGCCAATATGCTGCTGGGCGCTTCCCAGCAGCTGTCCCCTGTGGTCAAACCCAGTTACAGCACCGACACTGTGGTCTTTCTGACCGATGACAGCAGCGTGCTTACTGTAAGCAGCAGCGGCGTGGTACAGGCTGTGGGCGTTGGCACCGCCACCGTTACAGCAGCCGCCGGCAACCAGATCTGCGCCTACACCATCGTGGTGTCCATGGACTCCTCCATGATCGTGACCGAGATGGACCTTGCCCTCTCCTCCAACACCATCTATGTGGGCAACTCGGTGTCGGCTTCGCTGCAGGTGCGCCCCACCTCCGCCTCCAACTACGCCACCGTCACCCTGACCTCCTCTAACGAGAAGATCGCCACAGTAAACAGCTTTGGCCGCGTGACCGGCGTAGCCCCCGGCAAAGCCACCATTACCGCCACCTGCGGCTCGGTGGTAGCCACCACCACCGTTACAGTGCTTGCGCTGCCCACGGATTCCTCCGCTGGCACAAGCGGCACTCCATCCAGCAACAGCGGACAGGTGATCACCCCCAGCACCAACTACATCGTGCTCAAGCCCGGTGCCACCCGCACCATCACAGCTAAGGCTACCCCCGCCAGTGCATCCCAGTCCTTCACCTTCAAGTCCGGCAACAGCAGTATTGCCACGGTCAGCCCCACGGGCGTGGTCACGGCGGTAGGCACCGGCTCTACCTCCATTACCATCTCCAACGGCAAGGCCACTGCCATGGTCACGGTCATCGTGAACCGCTCGGCCGCGGCTTCCTCTGGCAGTGACAGCGGCAATGACAGCACTGACACCCCGGACGACAGTACTTCCATCCCGCTGGATCCTGTGGTGCAGACCATTCAGGACAGCACGGAGGATCAGGTGGTGTTCGCCCAGTCTGAGGTGCCCACCGTGACCGGCGAGATTCTGAACGCCCTGCGCACCACCGGCAAGACCCTGTGCGTAGTGGGCGACGGCTACACCCTGAACGTTTCTGGTAAGGACGTAAAGAGCACCACCAGCGAGATCGACACCGCCATCACCTTCACCGAGAGTGAAGAGGGGCTGGAGTTTGAGCTGGACAACGGCCGCACCCTTCCCTGTGCGGTGCAGCTGGAGTTGGACGTGAGCGCTTACTCCCGCCTGTACCTGTACAACACCATCAGCAACAAGTGGCAGTACCTGAACAGCTACAAGGACGGCGTGATCACCGCCGACACTGCCGGACGCTACCTGCTGACTAACCAGAACCTGCGGTTCAGCAATATCGACTGGACCTTCTTTATCGCCGGCGGCGTGGTGATCGTTATCATTGCCATTGCCTACATCGCATTCAAAAAGCGCTACTGGTTCTGGTAAGTTCCCCCTGTACTTTCTGATCTCGCAGCAGGCCCTCTCTGACACGCGCAGAGAGGGCCTGCTTTTTTGTTTTTGTACGGAGCATGTCTCCTTTCTTTCCATGCCCCTTTGTGCCGTAGCAGCCCTCCTGCGGCGGGCTTTCGCTTTTTCTTGACAATCCCCCTCCCCCGCTGTATACTGGGGCTACCCTGATACGCTGTATTTTATAGGAGGTTTTTGTATGAAAAAGCTGAAAAGACTGGTTTCACTGGCCCTTGCAGGTGCGCTGGCTCTGCTGCTGCTCACTGCCTGCGGCGGTGGCGGCAATGCCGGCGGCGCTGGCCCTGCCCGCACCGGCGATGAACTTGTGGATGCTACCAACCAGTGCAACTATGCGTTCCGCACCGAGCTCACAGGTGGCAAAGGCCCCGATTATCTGACCGCAGACGCAAATCTGAATAAACTCGCCAAGCAAATCTACGACGAACAGGGCTTGTCCAATGCTACCGTAGAATCCTCTTTGATCCGCATCATGCAGACGCAGAGTTCTTTTCTACCGCAGTACGGCCTGTCTACCGCTTCTATCAAAGTTTTCGCTCTTACGAACTGCCCCGATGCCGAGAGCGGCGGTCTTGAACTTTATCGTCAGCTGGTCAGTATGTATGGCATTGATATTCATGTCAGCAGCATCGGCTCCTATAAAGTAGATAACTATTATCTGGTACTGGCCCGTTACACGGATGTCAGCAACTGATTTTCCAGTTCTCTGTCCGATTCATAGACAATGAAAGCCCTGCTTCCCGACACCTTATCCGGTGCCCGGAAGCAGGGCTTATTTTGCGTTTATTCCACCGTTACACTCTTGGCAAGGTTGCGGGGCTTATCCACGTCGCAGCCGCGCAGTACAGCCATGTAATAGGCAAACAATTGCAGCGGCACGATGAGCTGTAACGGCATCAGGATATCGTCGTACTCGTCCAAACGGATCACCTCGGTGGCAACGCCTTCCGGCACCTCCGCATCCTTGGTGGTGAACAGCAGCACCCGCGCGCCGCGGCTGCGTGTCTCCTTGGCGTTGGAGATGGTCTTTTCGTAGACGTTTTTCTGGGTCGCCAGCGCAATCACCGGCACACCGTCTGTGATCAGACTGATAGTGCCGTGCTTCAGCTCGCCTGCCGCATAAGCATCCGAGTGCACATAACTGATCTCCTTCAGCTTCAGGCTGCCCTCCAGCGAGAGGGCGTAGTCGAACCCGCGCCCGATGAAAAAGCAGCTCTGGGTGTTCACATAGCGGCTGGCAAGGTACTTGATCTGCTCGCAGTCCGCAAGGCGGGGCTTGATGACCTCTGCCGCGTGGAGCAGCTGGGCGGTGTAGTACTTGGTCTTTTCTTCGGTCAGCTGCCCGCGCGCGTAGGCCAAGCGCAGGGCAAACAGGTACAGCACGCACAGCTGCACCATATAGGCCTTGGTAGACGCTACCGCGATCTCCGGCCCGGCGTAGGTGTACATGACGTAGTCCGCTGCCCGGGCAATGCTGCTGCCCACCACGTTCACGATGGCAAGCACCGGCACGCCCCGGCTCTTAGCCAGCTTGAGAGCCGCCAGCGTATCGCTGGTCTCGCCGGACTGGCTGATAATGATGACCAGATCCTCCGGCTTCAGAATGGGGTCGCGGTAGCGGAACTCGCTGGCGATATCCACCTCTGCGGGCACTCGTGCCAGTGCCTCGATGGCGGTCTTGCCCACCATGCCGGCGTGCATGGCCGTGCCGCAGCCCACCAGATGCACCGTGCCGATGCTGCGCAGCTTTTCGTCTGTCAGTTCCGGGATGCGCAGATCCGGCAGGCCGTTCTCCACCCGAGGGCTGACCGTTGCCGTGATGGCAGCAGGCTGCTCGTTGATCTCCTTGAGCATAAAGTGGGGGTAACCGCCCTTTTCGGCGGCTTCCATGTCCCAGTCTGCGGTCAGCTCTGCGCGCTCGACTGCCTCGCCGAACTCGTTATAGAAGCGGATGCCCTGTGCCGTGCACACAGCCATGTCCCCTTCTTCCAGCACGCTGTACCGGCGGGTGTACTTGAGCAGTGCCGGGATATCCGAAGCCACAAAATTTTCTCCCTCGCCCCAGCCCACAATGAGTGGGCTTTCCCGCTTGACCGCAAAGATGGTGTCCGGGTAGTCCTTGAACAGCACTGCCAGTGCGTAGCTGCCCCGCACCTTGGCAAGCGCAGCCTGCAATGCCTGCAACGGCTCACCATGATAGCAGCTGTCGATGAGCTTTACCAGCACCTCGGTGTCGGTCTCGCTGGCAAAGGTGTAGCCTTTAGCAATCAGGCGCTCCTTTAAAGCGCCGTAGTTTTCAATGATGCCGTTGTGCACGATGCTGACCCGGGGCGTGGAGTGCGGGTGGCTGTTCACGTCACTGGGTTCGCCGTGGGTCGCCCAGCGGGTATGACCGATGCCGCAGCTGCTCTGGGGCAGCGACAGCTCTTCCAGCTTGCTGCGCAGGGTGGAAAGCCGCCCCTTGCTTTTGACCACGCGGATCCCATCCCGCTGGGTGAGCGCCACACCGGCAGAATCGTACCCGCGGTACTCCAGCTTCTCCAGACCATCCAGCAGCACCTGCTGGGCGCTGCGCATACCAACATAACCTACAATGCCACACATACAAAATACCTCCAGACCGACTGCGGCGCGCCGAAATGCGCTGCTGCACAGTCAGTTTCCTCTATCAAAGTCTATGTTCTTGTATGGCTTTCTTTGCAGGGTTCTGTTCCGGTATTGCTGCCGGTTTTTGCCCTGTTCTGCGGCTGGTATAGCCCTCAGCCGGAGAAACATCCGCCGAATCTTTCGATGATTCCTCTCCTCGTCACCCTCACGGCTGTCACCCGTGTGGCCCGGCGCTTTGCGTCAGCTTGTAGTACACATTCCTTCTTTCAATGGTTTTTGGGGATTCAGTGCATCCCCAGCATTTTATGCAGTTTGGGCTGCCACTTCAGCTTGTACAGCAGCAGCATATTGCACAGTGCGCGGTCGTACAGGGCAAAGGCCACGTTACCCATAGCCAGCGTGAGCAGGGTCATTGCCAGCGCAGTGGTGCGCAGCTCCTGCGAGACGCTGCCCGCCGGTACTATCACCAGCAGCAGGCCGTACATCGCCAGCACCGCCGCGTTGCACAGCAGCAGCTTACACACCAGCTGCAATGCCCGGGGACGGATGCGGTCAAATTTGGGTTTGACCAGCGGGTAATAGCCCAGCAGTACCGTGAAGATCAGAGCGATCTCTTTATCCGGCACAAAGAGCAGCCCCAGCAGGCTGACGGCGGCGTAGGCCGTCCATGCCATAGTGATGCCGCACTCCATGCACACCGTTGCAATGAGAAAGCTGGCCACCGCCGGTGCAATGAACATGGCAATGGGGATAATGGTGCCCAGCAGCATCAGTGCTACGCACAGTGCCGCTGCCATGCCGCAGTAGGCCATGGACCAGCTTTTGCTTTTTCGTTTTTTCATGGGATTTCCCATTTTTCGGTGTCGGCGTCCTGCTCCAGCGGGTAGACCGCGTGCTGCAGGCCCAGGATCATGATATTGTTCAGCAGGGTGTCGTTCAGCTTGAGATCCAGCATCTTGTACGCCCGCATCAGGTCGTTGACCGCTGCCAGCGCCTGCCGCCGGGCGTTCTCTATAGCGGCAGCCTGTCCGTTGAGCTCGTTGACCACAAACACGTTGTACTGGCCGTTGCGGCGGTCGGCTTCAAAGCGCTCGGCCTTGTCCAGCAGATAGAAGATGCGGCCGATGCAGCTGCCGATATACCGCATACTCTTGCGCTGGTTGGGATCGTCCGTAGCCAGCGTGGAGTACAGCGCGCCGTAGATGTTGCTCATGGGCTCAGCCGCAAGGGCGTAGTTTTTGGCGCTCAGGTTCATCTGCAGCACCGCCTGCTCCCGCTCCTGCGCAAACAGCCGCTCCAGCGCCGGGTTCTCCTGCCGTGCTTTGTCGTAGGCACGGCGCAGCAGCAGCTTGTCCACTGCACGGCGCATACGCTTGACCGGGCGCAGCTCGCTGTACTTGCGGTCCTGCAAATTATGCCAGCCCATCAAGATCTCCGTCTGCGCCGCCTGCCGGATTCCCAGCGTCTGGCACATCATGCTGCGCTGGAACGGCGTACCGGGCACCCGCTGCCGTTTGCAGGTGGGCATACGCCCCGCCAGACTGTCGGACAGGATGGCAAACAGCACCCCGTTGGTGCGCAGCAGATGGCAGGCATAGAAGCCGTAAGACTTATACATCTGCCGCCGCACCCCGCGGAGGTAACGCATATAGGTGTTGTAGTCCCGGATCGTCAGTTCCGGCAGGTAGGGCCGCATCCGTCCCTTCATAAGTGCCAGCCATCCTTTCTGTACAGTTTTTGTATCCTGCGGTCAATAAGGTTAGTATAATCCTTTTTGTTCGGCAACGCAACTACCGGATGCAAAAACTGCTGTAATTTGTCATTATGCCGAATTTTGTGAAATCTATTTTTCTATTAAAAATACCCGCAGACCGTCTCTTTTCAGCAAAAGATGATCTGCGGGTGTTTGTGCCGGATTTTCCCGGGAAAAGACACACTTTTTCAGTGCAATATCTGCCGGGCAGGCAGTCAAATGACCTTACTTCTTTTCAAAATGGGTGCGCTTGCCGTCAAAGCCGGATTTGGGCATGGGCTTTGCCATCTTTTCGGTCTTGGGGGCGTTATAGTACATATACAGCTGGCAGGGGATCATGCCGTTGTACATCTTGCGGCGCTTGTTGGCGCGCTTGCCGTAGTGCAGTTCAAAGTCCATATCGGCGGTAATGGCGTACAGACCGGCGCAGGGGCTGGCTTCCATCTGCTGTCCCAGCGTGCGCGCCAACTTGGCAGCGCCCTCAATGGTGCCCAAACGCTCGCCGTACGGGGGGTTCGTCAGCACGATGGCCTCCGGCTTTGCGGCAAAGGTGGCAACATCGGCCACCTCAAAGTGGCAGCGGTTCTCCACACCCGCCAGCTTGGCGTTGGCGTTGGCCTGTGCCACGGCGGCGGGGTCGATATCGTAGCCGAAGGCTTCAAAGCCCACGTCCAGCTTGGACTCTGCCAGTGCCTTCTGGCGCTGCTCTGCCCACAGGGCGGCGGGCACAAAGCTGTAACGCTCGGCGGCAAAGCGGCGCTTCAGACCCGGAGCGATGTTCATGGCCTTCTGTGCGGCTTCGATCAGCAGCGTGCCACTGCCGCAGAAGGGATCCTCCACCAGACTGTCGCGGCGCACACGGCCAAGGTCGGCGATTGTAGCCGCCAGCGTCTCACGCAGGGGGGCTTCCATGGCGTTGCGGCGGTAACCGCGCTTGTGCAGACCCTCGCCGGTGGTGTCCAGCATGATCTCGCACACATTTTTGCGCAGCATAAAGCGCACCTTGTACTCTACGCCGCTCTCGGGCAGCACGGTGGTGCGGTGGCCCTTCATCAGGCGCTTGACCACTGCCTTTTTGATGACGCTCTGGCAGGCGGGGATGCTGGTCAGCTGGCTGTTCAGGGAAGAGCCGGTGACCGGGAAAGCAGCGTCCGCAGGCAGAAACTCCTCCCACGGGATGGAATACACGCCGTCGAACAGCTCGTCGAAGGTGGTGGCCTTGTAACGTGCCAGCAGCAGCATCACGCGCTCCACGGTGCGCAGGTTGAGGTTTGCGGCGGCGATCATCTCTGCCCCGCCGCAGAAGCTCAGACGGCCATCCTCCACCCGGATGTTCTCTGCGCCGATGCGGGTCAGCTCAAATTTAGCGGTGGATTCGCACCCGAAAAAGCAGGGGGCGATCAGTTCAAATTTTGCGGGCATGGTAGTTCCTTTCTGTTCTGTACCGAAAAAACAGACCTGTCCGACCGGGGACAGGCCTGCCTGTGTTCCTTGTGATCCCAGCTGATGCAATGGCTCAGCGGCCACGGCGGCTGCGGGGCGCGTAGCCACCGCCCCGGCGGTTGTTGGTCTCGTGATCAAGATCTGCCATTTTCTCCTCGCTCTGGCTCTTGAAGCGGCTCATCATGTCCTCAAAGCTCAGGTTGTCGGAGCGGGCAGGTGCCTTGGGCTGCCACACGCGGGGTGCAGCCTCCCGGGCAGGGCCTCTGCCGCCCTCACGGGGGGCACGGCCTGCGCCGCGACCGCCGGAGCGTCCACCCTCCTGCCCATTGCGGAAGCCGCCCGGACGGGGGCCTGCGGGGCGGCCTTCCCGGGGCTGACGCGGAGCCGGGGGCAGCAGCCGCTTGATGGACAGCGCGATCTTGCCGTCCGGTGCAATGTTGATGACCTGCACCTTAACCTCGTCGCCATCGTGCAGCACGGTGTTGATATCCTGCACGAACTCGTTGGATACCTCGGAAATGTGGACCATGCCGACACGCCCTTCCGGCAGCGCAACAAATGCGCCAAAGGGCTTTACACCGGTCACGCGGCCTTCGAATACGTTCCCTACCTCAATTGCCAAAACTCAATACTCCTTGCTTTCCAAATACTCTCGACCTGCCGCGCGGTCAGTTACCGGTCACATCCACAAAGATGCGCTCGTTGGGTGCGGCGTAGTTGTAAGAGTCGCGTGCGACCCATTCGGTGATCTGGTCGGCATCGCCGCTCAGTACGCGCTGCAGTTCCTGATTTTCCGTCTGTTGCTGCGCCACCTGTTCGTTCAGTGTTTCCAGTTCTGCCCGCTTGGAGCTGATGGTGACCTGATTGGAGATATAAGCCGCCAGCATACTCAGCAAAAGCAGCACGAAAAACAGGCGGAACGCCATGGTGACCACTGCATTCTTTCTGCGCTTTTTGCGTCCCGTATTCGTCATTGCCTTACGCTCCTGTCTGAACAGCAGACCTTCTGCGTCTGTTCTCTTACTTTGATACGTTTGAATTATACAACAATGCCCGCTGGTTTGGCAAGTTCTTTTTGGATTTTTTTGCGGTTCTTTCCGCGTTCCGGCGTAATTTGCGGGCAGTTTTCGCCGCAGCGCGGCGGCGGCGCAAGGGCTGCACCGCAAAACGGTGCAAAATACGGCCGGGCAGGCGCAAAACAGCGCCTATCCCCCGCCCCAGCGCCCGCAGCGGGACACCCAGCACCCCGGCAGCGCAAAGGGCGGCAGCAAAGGCTGCCAGCACCATGTACCATCGCAGCACGCCCGCTTTGCTGTACCCAGCGGCGTAGCTCTGACACACCAGCAGCACCGCGCCGGAAAGCAGCATATCCGGCACAAAAGCCGCCCTGCCCCGCACCGGCAAAAACGCCCGCGCCGCGCCAAGGGCAGCGCCCAGCGCAGCACAGGCGGCTACTTCCTGCAAGAGCCGGGCGGGCAGCAGAACCTGTACCATCAGCGCAGCAGCCGGTGCCAGAAGCTCCCGGCTGCGCGGGCGGCGGTGTACTCCAGCCCATCGAACCGCCCGGTCAGCTTTGCTTCCCCTGCTTCCAAGTCCAGCGTCTGCATACTGATCTGCGCGCCGGACAGGTGCAGAATGCCCTTGCCGGTCTCCAGCGCGGCGCTTTCGGCGCTGCAATGCAGCACCTTTTGCACTCCTGTGACGGTCAGCCTGCTGCGGCTTTCCAAGATCAGATCATGGGGCAGCGGCGGCTTTGCGGCAGCTTTTTCCATAGGCAGTCCCCCTCTGCCAGCATTGTATGCGGGCAGGCAGGGCGGTTATTCCGCGATCACCTCGTACATCTCGCGGGCAACGTCTTTCGTGCGGGGCTCCACATCCGAGAGCACCCGCACCTTGATGGGACGGTTGCCGAAGGTGACCTCGATGATGTCCCCGGCGTTGACGGCCTGACTGGCCTTGGCCACCTTGCCGTTGATGAGGATGCGGCCTGCATCCGCCACCTCGTTTGCCACGGTGCGGCGCTTGATCAGGCGGGAGACCTTGAGATATTTATCCAGACGCATTAGCGTTATTCCTTTCCTTTCAGCAAAAAAGCCGCCGCACCTTGTGCAGGCAGCGGCGGCGTGACAGAACCGATTACAGGGTGTCCTTCAGGGACTTGCCGGGCTTGAACACGATGCTGCGGGAAGCAGCGATGGTGATGGGCTCGCGGGTGCGGGGGTTGATGCCCTGACGCTCGGCGCGCTCACGCACTTCAAAGGTGCCAAAGCCGGAGATGCTGATCTTTTCGCCCTCGGTCATGGCCTTGCCCAGTGCCTCAAAAACGGCGTTGACAGCCTGCTCTGCGCTCTTCTTGCTCATTTCGGTGTTTGCCGCAACCTGTGCGATCAAGTCGGTCTTGGTCATATTATTTGCCTCCATCTGATTTTTGTCTTGAATTCTCTCGTTCTATCGGAGCAGGTCATTCGACCTGAGTACCGCGTTGTTCCTGTTCCAGACACTGCTGTGCAAAGCGCTTGGACGCAAAGGTCAGTGCTTCTTCTGCATCCACCCCCGCAAGCCGGGCGGCGTTCACCGCTGCAAACAGCAGCTGGCCAGCGGCTTCCTGCTTTGCGGCTTCCTCTGCCTTGGCAAAGTCCTGCACGGCGGCTTCCAGCTGATGCTGCGCTGCGGCTGCATCCTGCTGCCCAAGGCCATGCCCGGCGGCACGCTTTTGCAGCTTTTGCGCCCGCATGAGCGCGGGCAGCGTAGCGGGCACGGTGGCCAGCTCGTCGGCAAGGGTGGTGCGTCCCTTTTCCTTATTTTTGAGCGCATCCCAGCCATTTATACCAGCGTTTTCCGCTGCGGAGGATGCAAAGATGTTGGGGTGCCGGAACACCAGCTTTTCGCAGACATTGCGGCACACATCCTCAAAGGTAAAGCGTCCTCGCTCTTCCTCCATGGCGGCGTGGAACACCACCTGCATCAGCACGTCTCCCAGCTCCTCCCGGAGCAGAACGGCGTCGTCTGCGTCAATGGCTTCCAGCGCTTCGCAGGTTTCTTCCAGAAAATTTTTGCGGATGGAAGCATGGGTCTGCACTTTATCCCACGGGCAGCCGTTTTCAGGGTCCCGCAGGATGCGGATCACCTGCAGCAGCTGCTCCGCCGTATAGGGCGGCTGTGGTTTCCAGTCCAGCACACGTTCCATCTCCTTTTCAAAAAGATATTGTAGATTTTACCGCAGCCGCTGCGGTTTTTCAAGCAAAAACCGCAATTTCCCCGCTTTGTTCATGGTTTTCTGCGCTTTTCACAAAAACAGGCGGCATCCTGTGGGGGATACCGCCCTGTTGCAGGCTTTTCCGGTTACGGGCTTACAGCTGTGCGCCGCACTTATTGCAGAACAGTGCATCGTCCGAGACGGGCGCGCCGCACTGCGGGCAGGTCTTGCGGGCAGACTGAGCGGGCTCTTCCGGGGCAGCTTCTTCTGCCTCCTCCACGGGGGCTTCGTAGTCCACCTCAGAAGCCTCGGCAGGGGTCAGGGTAGCCTTCAGGCGGGTGATCTCCTGCTCGATGGTATCGATCATCTCGATGTATTTATCCACCAGCGGCTGGTTTTCCTCCTTGCCCTTGGCAAGGCTGTACACCAGTGCACCCAGCTGACGCTGTGCCTTGAGCAGCTTACCCTGCTCGTTGACCAGCAGCGCCTGCGTCTTGCCCTTTTCGGCCAGATCCATGGCAGCGTTCTTGCCCTTTTCGGCATATTCCAGACCCATTGCTTTGATCTTGTTAAAATCCATAAAAGACACCTCTCTTATTCTGGCAGTATTCTCTGCAGATAGCGGCGCATCCCGCGCCATACCGGGGTTGTATTCCCATTATAGCGCAGCGTTATGGCAATTGCAACGAATGCCCCGCAATTTTTACAGTTTGGTGCTGGTTTGGAAACAAATTTTACGCATTTTTCACCGGTTAGGTGCGGCTGCCATAAAACTCGCACAGCATACTATCGGCGGGCAGCAGTTCCAGCGGCAGCGGATCCACCTGCTCAAACCGGCGGGCAGTCTCGTCCCACAGCTCTGCGTTATGGTCTTCCAGCGTGAACTGACGGCGCACCTCGCCCAGTAGCCGGGAGATCAGTCCCAGCTCGTAGGTAAAGGAGGTGTCCAGCAGGAAGTCTGCGGTGGCCTTGAATCCCTTGATATAGCGGGTCTCACCGTCCAGCACCCTGTCCCACATAGAAAGGGTCTTGGCGGGGCTGCGGCCACGGGCGGCGGCATCCCGCAGGGTGCGGCGGCACAGGCGGATATCCTGCGTATTGATGACCCGGCGGCCGTCAATGCAGTATTCCTCCCGCAGACCGGCGTAGATGCGGTAGATCTGGTCGTCCGGCACAAGGCCGGTCAGCTCCGGGTTGAGGGCATGGATACCCTCCACGATGCACACACCGCCCTGCAGATCGATGGGTTCCACCGCGGCAGAGCGCTGCTCGGTGGCAAAATCATAGATGGGCAGCTCGGTCTTGCCGGTCTCGCTGAGCTGGTGCAGGCACTGCTTGATGAGGGGCAGATCCAGTGTTTCAAGGTTTTCATAGTCCAGTGTGCCGTCCGGCATTTTGGGGTAGTAGGCAGCGCCTTTAAAAAAGTTGTCCAGACTGACTACCTGTGCCGGGGTGCCCTGCTGCACCAGAGCCTTTGCCAGACAGTGGGCGCTGGTGGTCTTGCCGCTGGCGGAAGGTCCGGTCAGCATAACGATCTTTGCTCCGGAGCCGCGCACCTTCTGGGCAGCATACTGCACCCGCCGGGCGTAGCTATTCTCGCTCAGCTCGGCCAGCGCCTGCGGGCTGCGGGCTGCTACATTATAGAGGTCTACTTCAACCAGTCGTTTCGGTACCCAGATCGTGATCATAAAACTCAGCCACTCCTTTTTTCCGGTCCAGTACCTCCGCAAAGCGCTGGATATACTCGTTCGGATACTTAAAATTGAAGATGCGCTGCATCCGTTTGCCCCCATCGGCCACCAATTTGGTGCTGCCGCCCGCACCTGCCGAGAGGATGGTCTGGACTTCCTCCATGATATAAATATTATAGTAACCCTCGTGACCCGGCTTGCACCAGCCCACGTTTTCCAGATTTTGCAGCGTATTCTTCTGCCGGTAGAGGTAATAGGGGCGGTAGCCCGCTTCGGCCAGCAGATGGCATTTTTCCAGCATGGCGGCTACGTCCGCGTAGTCGTTCTCCTTCTGATCCTCGATGACGATGCGGGACGCACGCTTGAGGGTAAGGGTGTGGACAGTGATGTTCTCCGGCTGCAAGGCAATGGCCTGCCGCAGGCTGTGCTCAAAGCCCTCCACCGTATCGCCGGGCAGACCGGCAATGAGGTCCATGTTGATGTCCTCGTGCCCGGCGCAGCGGGCATCGGCGTAGCAAGCCAGAATATCCTGTGCCGAGTGCTTGCGGCCGATGTTAGCCAGCACCGTGTCCGAGAAGGTCTGGGGGTTGATGGAGATGCGGGTAGCGCCGTATTCCTTGATGACCGCCAGCTTTTCGGCGTCAGTGCAGTCCGGGCGGCCTGCCTCCACGGTATATTCTACGACCTTGCTCAGGTCAAAATTCTCCCGCACGGTGCCCATGAGCTGCCGCAGCTGGGCAGCGGAAAGGCTGGTGGGCGTACCGCCGCCGATGTAGATGCTGCACAAAGTCAGCCCGGCACGCTCGGCCTGCACCCGAATCTCTGCAACCTCTTTGCACAGGCAGTCCACATAGGGCTGCACCAGCTTGCGGTCGCGGTCCAGATTGCAGCTGACAAAGCTGCAATAGCTGCACCGGGAGGGGCAGAACGGGATGCCGATATACAGGCTGTACGTCTTGGGCGCACTGCCCAGCTGCAAGATCGGCTCCTGCAAGTCGGCAATTTCCTTTGCCATTTCGTATTTTTGCTCCGAGCAGTCGAACCGCTGCAAAAAGAAACGGTCGATCTGCTCTGCGCTCCACCCGGCGGCGCGCTTATCGTGGATCAGCCGCACAGGGCGCACACCGGTCATCTTGCCCCAAGGCGGGCGGATGCCCGTCCACGAGCGCAGCAGGTCATAAGTCAGGCTGGCAAGGGCAAACTCCGGCGTTTCCCCGCCCTGCTCCACCGGCAGCGGCAGCGGGGCTTCCAGCGTTTTGCTCTTTTCTCCCTGCCGCACCAGCACCCGCAGACCGGTATCGGTCTTTTCTGCCCACAGACAGTCCTCGGCAGGCTCCGGCGGGGTCAGGGTCAAGGGTGCCATGGGGTAAAACAGGCGGGCAAGATGCTCCACCTCGTACCCGGAGGGCAGCCCAGTGATATAGATCTTCATGTTGTTCTCTCTTTAAAAAATGTCGTTGCCGCCGCGCAGGGCGCTGCGGATATAATAGTTGTTGTCCAGCTCCGCGCCAAAGGTGGAAAATTCGCCGTGGCCGGGCAGCACCTGTGTTTCGCGGGGGATGGGCAGCTGTGCCAGCTTGCGCAAGCTGTCTGCCATCTGTGCGCTGCTGCCGCCCTCCAGATCGGTGCGGCCGATGCTGCCTGCAAACAGTGTATCGCCGCAGAACAGATGCTCGCCGCACAGCAGCACCACGCTGCCGGGGGTGTGGCCGGGGGTGTGCCACGCGGTAAAGCGCAGCTCGTCCACCGCGATCTGCTCGCCTTCCGTGTAGCCGCAGTCCGCAGCGGAAAGCGGGTACATCCTGTCGCCGGCAAGGTCTGCCTTTTCGCAGTAGAGGGTGGCGTTCCACTCTGCTTTCAGCGCAGCCGCACTGCCCACATGGTCGTAGTGGCCGTGGGTGCACAGAATGGTGGTAAGGGTGGCGTTGTGCTGCTTTAAAATTTCGTCGTAGCTGTGCACCTCTGCCGCCGGGTCGATGACCACGGCATGGCCTGCATCGGAGATGAGCAGAAAGGTGTTGGTATACAGCGGCGGTGCCGCAGGAATGTGAAAGCCTTGCATCGTTACTCCTTCTTCTTCCACTCGTCGGTATCAATGATGATGGTGCAGGGGCCTTCGTTCACCAGCGACACCTGCATGTGCGCGCCGAACTCGCCGTGCTGCACGTCCTTGAGGCCGTGCTTGCCCATCTCGGCAAGGAACAGCTCGTAGGCATCCACCGAGAGGGGCGGCTTTGCAGCCTTGATAAAGCTGGGGCGGTAGCCCTTTTTGGTGTCGCCGTAAAGGGTGAACTGGCTGACCACCAGCGCGGAATAGCCCAGATCCCGGGCGCTCAGGTTCAGCTTGCCCTCCGCATCCGGGAAAATGCGCAGACCCGCGCATTTATCGGCAAGTTTTGGCACGATGTCCAGCGTGTCGGTGTCCCTGACCCCCAGCAGGATCATGATGCCCGGCCCGATGGCGCGGGGCTCGCCGCCTTCCACCCGCACACTGGCGGAGGATACGGCCTGAATGACTGCTCGCATTGCGTTAACTCCTTGTCACCTTGAGCACATCCCGCACCTTGGAAAGGCGCGCCACCACACGGTTGAGGTGCTCGGTATTGTTGATGCCGATGGTCAGGCTGACCACGGCGCAGTTGTTTTCTACCTGACGGGCGTTCATGGCATAGATGGGCACCCGGATATCCGCCAGCGCGCTGAGCACATCCTGCAGCAGCTCGTTGCGGTTCAGGGCAATGATCTCCAGCCCGGCCTTGTAGCTGTCCTTGACGCTGTCTGCCCAGTATGCCTTGACCCAGCGGGGAGCGTTGGAGGGATCCTTCATGCTGGCAACGGCGTTGGCGCAGGTCTGCTTGTGGATGGAAACACCGAAGCCGCGGGTGATAAAGCCCACGATAGGGTCGCCGGGCAGCGGGCTGCAGCACTTGGCAAACTTGATGGGGGTGTTATCGAAGCCCTCCACCACCACGCCGTCGGTGGCGTGCACGCGGCTCAGGTCCACCTTGGGCAGATCCTCCACCGACTTATTTTCTTCGGCCTCGGCAGCCTTGAGTTTCTGCCACTCTTCCTTGAGCTTGGGCAGGCAGTTGGCAATGGTCATGCCGCCGTAACCGATGGCGGCGTACAGTTCCTCGGCGCTGTTCTGGCGCATCCGGCGGGAGCAGCTGTCGATAAAGTCATCCAACTGGTCATCCGGGATGATGATCATCTCCCGGCGCAGCTCCTTGGCCAAGGCGTCCCGTCCCTGCTGGATATTCTCCTCCCGGCGCATCTTCTTGAACCAGTTGCGGATCTTGCTCTTGGCCTCGCTGGTGCGCACGATCTTGAGCCAGTCGCGGCTGGGGCCTTTATCTGCCGGGCCCAGCAGCACCTCAATGATCTCGCCGGTAGCCACCACATGGTCGATGGGCACCATGCGGTTGTTCACCTTACAGCCCACCATGCGGTTGCCCACCGCCGAATGGATGGCGTAGGCAAAGTCGATGCAGGTAGCACCGGTGGGCAGGTTGATGACATCGCCCTTGGGGGTAAAGGCGAACACTTCTTCCGGCAGCAGGTCACTCTTCAGATCGTGGAGCAGGTTACCGGAATCCTCGCTCAGGCGCTGGTTTTCCAGCAGCTGGCTGACCCATGCCAGACGGTCGTCCAGCTTATCGTGGCCTTCGCGGCCCTCCTTGTACTTCCAGTGGGCGGCAACGCCGTACTCGGCCTGCTCGTCCATTTTGCGGGTGCGGATCTGCACCTCAAAGGGGATGCCCTCGTGCCCGATGACGGTGGTGTGCAGGCTCTGGTAGCCGTTGGGCTTGGGGGTGGAGATATAGTCCTTAAAGCGGTTGGGCAGCGGATGGTACATATCGTGGATGAGGCCAAGGGTGCTGTAACACTCGGCCAGAGAATCCAGAATGACACGGACCGCGTAGATATCGTAGATCTCGTCAAAGGACTTATTCTGCATGATGGTCTTGCGGTAGATGCCGTAGATGCTCTTGACCCGGCGCTTGATGGTGGCACCCTCGATGCCGCTTTCCACCAGACGGCGCTCGATGACGCCGGACACCTTGATCAAAAACTCCTCACCGGCGCGCTCGCTGAGCATCCGGCTGATCTCGGCATAGCCCACGGGGTCCAGATAATGCAGACTGCGATCCTCCAGCTCCTCCTTGACGTTCAGAATGCCAAGGCGGTTGGCGATGGGAGCGTACACCTCCATGGTCTCGCGGGCCTTGTCGCGGCGCTTCTGCTCCGGCCAAGCGTCGCCGGTGCGCATATTGTGCAGCCGGTCGCACAGCTTGATGATCATCACACGCACGTCCCGGCTCATAGCCAGCAGCATCTTGCGCAGGTTCTCGGCCTGCAATTCTTCAATATTGGAGAACTGGATCTTGGTCAGCTTGGTCACGCCGTCCACCAGCAGTGCCACTTCCTCGCCAAAGGCGGCTTTCAGGTCGTCCAGCGTGGTGGGGGTATCCTCCACTACGTCATGCAGCAGGGCGGCGGCGATGCTCTCGGAGTCCATGCCCAGATCCAGCACCAGCCGGGCAACTGCCAGCGGGTGGCAGATATAGGGCTCGCCGCTGCGGCGGCACACACCGTTGTGGGCGTTGTTGGCCAGCTCGTAGGCTTTTTGGATCATCTCCATATTGTAAGCCTTGCCGCTGGCCTGAATGGCCTCGCACAGCTTTTCCCATGTTACGATCTCCGGGCGCACCTCAGAGGGCAGCGCCCCCTCCGGCGCGTCTGCCAGCAGTGCCGTAGCGGCTACGGTGGCGGTCTCCTGCACCGGCTGGTGCAGATGGGTCTTGGCAGAGTAGCCGTCCTCGTCCCGTACCGGAGCCGGGACCGGTGCAGTATTTTTCTTTCCCTCAGGCATTTATAGTTCCTCCAGACATTTCAGGATGGGGGCATCGGCAAGGTTCTTTTTGCCTGCTGTCGGCACCAGCTCCCAGAATTTTGCCCCGCCTTTTTCCGCTGCGGTGATCAGCCCCACCTGCTCCAAAGCGGCAACTGCCACCAGCGTTTTGCCGGTCTGCTCCTCGCCCAGCTTTGCGCACAGGGGCTGCAGATCCTCGGCGTGCCAGCGGCGGGACTGCAATTCCCGGTACACGGCAATGATATCCGTGCGGGCGGGAGCAATCTGTTTCTTTTGTTCTTCAGTCAGGGGGGTGCCCCGGCGCAGCGCCTGCACCAGTGCAGCCTGCCGCGCCAGCTCTGCGCCCAGCCCTGCCGGGTGCAGGTCGATGATGCGGCCGGAGAGCTGCGCCCCTCGGGCGGACTCGTACACCGAAAGGTTCAGTGCCGCGTCCACCACATCGCCCAGCGCGTAGGGCAGCTGCTCGGCGGGCATCCCGAACCAGACGGCGTACAGGCAGCTATTGCCCTGCCGCAGCCGCAGGCGGCTGTGCCGCCCTTCCGATACCGGGTACACGCCGTCCACCATGGCACTTTGCAGCAGGAAAACCGGGGTGGGGTTCTCCGCTCCGTAGGGTGCCAGCTGATCCAAGTGCCGCACGCTTTCCACCGTGATACGGTCCAGATGGATGGTCACGTCACAGGTAAGCGGCGGGGTGTGCAGCACCGGGCACTCCCGGGCCGCCCACTCGTTCAGGCGGCGGCGCAGTTCGGGCAGGTTTTCTTCCCGGACGGAAAGTCCCGCCGCCATGGCGTGGCCGCCATAGCGCACCAGAAGGTCGGCACAGGAGCCGATGCAGGCGTGCAGGTTAAAGCCCTGCACGCTGCGTCCGCTGCCCTTGCCCTCGCCGTGCTCGTCAATGGTGACCACGATGACCGGGCGTCCGGTGCGTTCCACCAGCCGGGACGCCACGATGCCGATGACGCCGGGGTGCCAGTCCCGTCCCCACAGCAGCATGATGCGGTCGTCCAGCCGCTCGGGCTGCTGCTCCAGCAATTCCTCGGCGGCTTTGAAGATCTGCTGCTCGGTCTCCTGCCGGTGGGCGTTGATCTCGCCAAGCTTGTGCGCCAGCTCCTCAGCCCTGTCCGGGTCCTCGCAGAGCACCAGCTGCAAAGCGGTAACGGCGTTATCCATGCGGCCTGCCGCATTGATGCGGGGCGCGATGGCGTAGCTGATATTCTCGGCAGTGATGGGCTTGCCCGCAAGGCCGACTTCCTCTAAAAGTGCCCCAAAGCCGGGGCGGTCGGTCTGTTGCAGCTGCCGCAGCCCAGCCTTGACAAGGGTGCGGTTCTCCCCCACCAGCGGCATCACATCCGCCACCGTGCCCACGGCGGCAAGGTCGCCGCAGTAATCCAGCATCTCCTCCGGCGGACAGCCGTCCAGCGCAGCGCAAAGCTTGAAGGCTACACCCGCGCCGCACAGACCCTTGAAGGGGCTGTGGTCGTCCTCCCGGCGGGGGTCAACCACCGCCACAGCCTTGGGCAGGGTGTCCGGCGGCAGATGGTGGTCGGTAATGATCAGGTCCATGCCCAGCGAAGCCGCAAAGTCGGCTTCTTCCACGGCAGAGATGCCGTTATCCACCGTCACGATGAGAGTGCAGCCCTTGTTGTGCATGGACTGAATGGCGTTTTTGGACAGGCCGTAGCCGTCCCCCTCGCGGCTGGGCAGCATACACTTGACGGTCGCGCCCATGCCCTTGAGATGCTGGTACAGCAGGGCGGTAGCGGTCACGCCGTCCACATCGTAATCACCAAAAACCGCGATGGTCTCGCCGTTGTCGATGGCCTGCCAGATGCGCTGGCAGGCGGCGTCCATATCGGTCAGCAGGGCGGGGTCGGAAAGCGCCTCCTCCCCTGCCAGTAAGGTCAGCGCCTCGGCGGGGTCGGTGATGCCCCGGGCGGCAAGGATACCCGCCAGCAGAGCGTTTTCCTTCTGCTGCGCAGCCAGCACAGCCTTATATTTTTCGTCTGACCACGGCGCTTCGTCCATGGCCTGCTCTTCCAGCTGTGCCGCTGCCTGCTCGGCAATGGCGGCGGTCAACTCCCGCACAGCGGTGCGGTCCAGCGGTTTTTGTTCCCAAGCACGGTAGGTCATTCAAATTCCCTCCCGGTCAGGCCGTCGTTGGCCAGCATTCCCTGCAAAGCGGCGATCTCGGAAGAAATATCCATGGCTACGTCCGAAAGCAGATTGTTGTACAAGTTCTCATACGCCTGATTCAAAGTATGCAGGATGCCCGCGATATCCCGGCGGATGGTCTCGGCGTTTTCGCCCTGCTGCCCCTGCACATCGTTATAGGTGTGCAGCAGCTTGAGGGTGGTGGGGATATAATATTCCGCAAAACGGCGGGTCTTGGGCTGGCTTTCCGGGTGTGCTTCCAGCCAGTCGCAGATGGCGGTAGTGGTCTTGTGCATGGCGGCCAGTTCTTCCCGCGCCTGTGCGTCCTGCATAAGCTGCTGCTCTTTTTCCAGCACGGCAGCAAAGCGGCGAGCGGTATCGAGATTGAGCGGAGCATCGCCGGTTTCCACCTTTTCCGGCTGCGGCTGCACGGCGGCAGCGGCAGCGGCAGCTTCCTTGGCGGCGCGGTAGTCCTCTGCCGTCAGGTAGAGCGTCTCGATGTCATCGTCCAGCCATGCGTTCAGCCAGCCCTTATGGATGTAGCTGCGCAGCTTTTTCAGCGCTTTTTTCTTGGTCTGGTGGGTCAGATCTGCCAGCATCTCCACCGAAAGCCCCTTCTGTACGTTCAGCTTTTCGGCTGTATCTGCCAGCAGGCGCAGCTTTTTGGAGGCCGACAGCCGGGAGGCACCGGCGGCGATCATCGCGCCAAAGCCGCAGGCAACAAGGGTCAACACATTGCCTGTGATCTCCAGCACCGTCGTGGCCATGGAAGCGCCGGTGGTAAAGGTATAGGTCATGCCCTCCGCGGCCGTGGCCACCGTGTCACCGATCACGGTCTCCGTAATAAGGCCGGGCAGAAAGGCCTCCGCTGCCACAATGCAGCCAATGCCGCCCAGACCGAAGATCACCGCAAAGGTAATGCCCACAGCCAGCAGCGTGCAGCCTGCGCTATATCGTTTTTTTGCGCTGATACGGATGTTTTCCACCGGGGTAGGCTCCGGCTTTGCAAAGATCTGCCGGAACCAGTCGGGCATCCCGGCGGGGTCGGCATCCGCAGCACCTTCGTTAGAGGTCTGCTTTGCATCCCCGTAGGGGGAACTTCTGCGCCCCTGCCGGAAGACCTTTGCCGCCTCCCCGATGCCATAGTTGGCCGCATGGACGGCGGCTTTGCCCACATCCCACGCCCGGTCACCGATATCCATGCCCCTGCCCTCAAAGCCGTGGGCAAAGGCATCGGTCATGGTGTCGCCAAAGGCGCGCAGCTGGTCTTCCAGCTCCTGCTGTACCTGTCGGCCTTCGTTATTTCGGTTATCGTTTTCACGATCGTACATCAAAATTTTCTCACCCTTCTGCCGGTGCATACCGGCTGATGATGGCGCGGGCCACCCGCAGGCCATCCACGGCGGCGCTCATAATGCCGCCCGCATATCCCGCACCCTCGCCGCAGGGGTAAAGCCCTGCCAGCTGGGTGCACACAAAGTCCTCTTCCCGCTTAAGCCGTACCGGGCTGCTGGTGCGGGTCTCAAGGCCGGTCAGGATGGCGTCCGGCGCAGTGTAGCCCGCGATCTTGCGCTCGTAGGCGCGCAGACCCGCCCGCAGGGTGTCCGCTAACTCCCCGGGCAGCAGTGCGCCCAGATCTGCGGCGGTCACACCGCGGTCGTAGGTGGGCTGCACGCTACCAATATGCAGCTGCCCGCGCCCTTCCAGAAAGCTTTGCACATTCTCTGCCGGGGCGGCGTAAGCTCCGGCGGCACGACCGGCGGCGTAGGCTTTTGCTTCCAGCTCCCGCTGGAAGGCAATGGCGCGGCGAGGGTCGTTTGCAAAATCTGCCCCGCCTACGCTGACCACCACCGCCGCATTGGCGTTTTTGCCGCTGCGGGCGTGGTAGCTCATGCCGTTGGTCACAACACGCTCTTCCTCACTGGCCGAAGCCACCACCTGACCGCCGGGGCACATACAGAAGGTGTACACGCACCTCTCGCCAACGTGCTGGGAGAGCTGGTACTCGCCCCGGGGCAGCGCCGGATGCCCGGCGGCCTCGTGGTACAGGCTTTTTTCGATCTCGCTTTGCAGATGCTCGGCGCGGAAGCCCACGCTGAAGGGCTTGCATTCCAGCACAAGGCCGCTGTCCATCAGCATGCTGAAGGTATCCCGTGCCGAGTGCCCCACTGCAAACACCAGCGCCTCGCAGGCAAAGCTGCCGTCTGTGGTAGTGATGCCCACAAGCTGACCGTTTTTGCGTTCCAGCCCGGTAAGGGCGGTATTGAAGTGCACCTCGCCGCCCAGAGACTCGATCTCCTTGCGGATGGAGGTGATGACGCCGCGCAGCAGGTCGGTGCCCACATGGGGCTTCTGCTTCCACGCGATCTCTGCCGGGGCACCGTGCTGCAAAAACACCTCGGTGACAAAATCACACAGTTCATCCCCGATGCGGGTGGTCAGCTTGCCATCCGAGAAAGTGCCTGCGCCGCCCTCGCCGAACTGGATGTTGGCATTGGGGTCCAGCTGACCGGTGGCGGAAAAGTGCTCCACCGCCTGCACACGGGCATCCAGCGCAGGGCCGCGCTCCAGCACGATGGGGCGGTACCCCTGCCGTGCCAGCAGCAGGGCCGCAAACAGCCCCGCCGGGCCCAGTCCGCACACCACAGGGCGGTGCGCAAGCGGCTGGGTGCCGGGTTGCAGGGTAAAGTCTGCCCGGCGGTGCAGGGCGGCGTCCGGGCAGCGCGCCGCAAGGGCGGTTTCCTCCCCGGGCTGCTTCAGGGTGACTGCCACGGTATACACCAGCTTGGGCTGGCCATGGCGGGCATCCACCGATAGCTTTGCCACGCCGGTGTGCTCTACCTTGCTGCGGGGCACCCGCAGGGTGTGCAGCGCCTTTTCAAATGCCTGCGGCTCCCCTGCGGAGAGGGGCAGACGGATGTTGCGAACCAGAATCATTTGTTGTGTTTTCCTTTTACTTTAGTTGCTTTCGATGCGGCACTGCAGCACATAGCTGCCCAGTGCAAAGATCTTGCCGTTGGAGGGCACATACAGCCGGCAGGCAATGTTCTGCTGGCCGGTAGCCACAGCAAAGTCCTCGGCATCGATCTCAATGACCACCTGCTCGGGGGTCAGGGTCTCCATAGCGCCCTTGGGGCCGCAGAGGATGACGTTCATCAGACGCTCGGTCTCCACCGTCAGCTGATAGGTAGAGGGCAGATTGACCACCTGCACGCAGCTGGCGGGCAGGTTCATGGTCTTAGTCTCCAGCCCGGAGCAGTCAAAGCTGACTGTAATGGTGGAGATATTGTCCAGCAGATAGATATCTGTCGGCAGCTCAATGGGCATCTCGTACACCTTGTTCAGGCTGAAGGTGGAAAGGTCGATGGTGCCGATGGACAAGGTGGACAAGGCGTCGATTTTTTCTGCCGGGCCCGCCACCTTGAGCTGCTTGCAGCTGAGGGCATAGCTCAGCACCGAGTTATCGAACCCGCGCGGTGCGTTGATAAAGTTCACCTTCACCGGCAGGGTGGCCATCTTGTACACTTGCAACGTCACGTCCACGTTGCTCTCTTCCAGCGTGGTGTACTGGAACTTGACCTCCTTGCCGCCGCTGGTGTAGAAGCGCAGGGGGGTGTCCAGCGTGACCGACTCGGTCAGCTCGCTGTCATAGGATGCCTCGGCAGTGCAGGTAGCCACCTTGCTCAGCTCGCTGCTGGGGCCGGACAGGGTGACGGTCTCCTTGGAGACCTCGGTGCTGTAAAGGATATAGCCGTCTGCAATGCGCAGATAATTGGTGGTAACGGTAACGGGCAGGGTCTTTTCCTCCACCACGTCAAACACCACATCCACCGTGTTGTCGCTGCCCTCCATGGTCACGGTCACGCCGTTGAGCAGACCGTTTGCGCCGCGCACCAGCAGCCGCAGGGTCTTTTCGCCGCTGTCGCGCACGCTGGACCAGTCCGGGTAGACCACAAAATCCGAGGCGCTGAGCCCGCCGATGGTGTAGCCATCGCCGGAGAGCTTCAGATTCACGGTCTTATCCTCGGCACTGACGATGCTCAGGCCCCGGGAGGTGTAGGCAGCGGAGTCGTAGGTGTAATCCACCGGCACATTATAAATGGTGTTGGTGGTGCCGGGCTGGACGATGATGGTGACTACCATCCACGCAACGATGGCACCCAGCACGGACAGTGCCAGCCGGATGCGGCGGTCATCCAGAAGATTCTTTTTTTTGCGGACGGCAGGCTTTGCGCCATTCGTCTTGTTCGGCTGGTTGCTCATTGCTGCTCGTCCTCCCCCTTCTGGCTGATCCAGTTCCACAGCTTTTTCGCCTGTTCCACCCAGCTGTCGGCGGTGTTCTTTTCCACCGTAGACTCCTTGGGGATCATCTCATCAATGAGCCGGGTATACAGGCTCTGGCGATCAAAATGACGGATCAGCACACCATTTTTGGCCATGGAGATGATGCCGGTCTCCTCGCTGACCACGATGGCAATGGCGTCGGAGTTTTCCGCAATGCCAAGGCAGGCGCGGTGGCGGGTGCCCATATCCTTGCCCAGATCCAGATTGTTGGAAAGGGGCAGCACGCAGCCCGCCGCCTTGATGCGACCATTCTCAATGATGGCGGCACCGTCATGCAGGGGCGTGCCCTCGTAGAAGATGGTGCCCAGCACCTCCAGATTGACCGCGCTGTTCACCGGGGTGCCGGTGCGCACGATCTCGGAAAGGTTGGTGTGGCGTTCCAGCACGATAAGTGCACCGGTCTTGGTCTCGGAAAAGCGCTCGGCGGCATCGCAGATGGCAATGATAGCGCTGCGCCACGCACCCTTGAGGCTGGGGTCGTTGTAGCGTCCTTTTACGTTGAACAGTTTGGACGCCCACTGGTCGGTCTGACCCATGCGCTCCAGTGCGCGGCGGATCTCGGGCTGGAACAGCACCACAAGGGTGAGCAGACCGACCTGCAGCAGCGAGTTGAGCAGCCATGTAACGGTGCGCATATTCAGGGTGTTGGCCACCAGATACACGACCATGACCAGCAGCGCACCCTTGGCCAGCTGCCCGGCGCGGGTGCGGTTGATGATGCCCAGCAGCTGGTAGATCAGAAACGCGATGATGATGATATCCAGCAGATCAACAATTTTAAAGGTCTGAAAATTTGCGATGATCGCATTCAGTGTCATGCGTGTGTGCCCCCCTTACACAGCTTCGATCAGGGCGACTGCATGGGCGGCGATGC
This sequence comes from Faecalibacterium sp. I3-3-33, assembly GCF_023347295.1. Classification (NCBI taxonomy): domain Bacteria; kingdom Bacillati; phylum Bacillota; class Clostridia; order Eubacteriales; family Oscillospiraceae; genus Faecalibacterium; species Faecalibacterium sp. I3-3-33. The sequence continues at coordinate 1,294,623 of NZ_CP094469.1, read as the reverse complement.
CCAGTCCCTCGCCGGTAAAGCCCAGATGCTCCTCGGTGGTAGCCTTTACGCTTACCGCCTCTACCGGTAGGCCGAAAGCCGCCGCCAGATTGGCACGCATGGCCGGGATATGGGGTGCAAGCTTGGGGCGCTGACACAGCAGGGTGGCGTCGATGTTCTCGATGCGCCAGCCGTGCTCTTTGAGGATCTGCGCCACGCGGCAGGCCAGCTTCAAGCTGTCGGCACCGGCGTACTCCGGGTCATTGTCCGGGAAATGCTGGCCGATATCCCCCAGTGCCGCTGCACCCAGCACGGCATCCATCACCGCATGGGTCAGCACATCTGCATCCGAATGCCCCAGCAGGCCTTTTTCAAAGGGGATCTCCACCCCGCCAAGGATCAGCTTGCGCTGCTCTACCAAACGATGTACGTCATAGCCGTGTCCAATACGCATTTCGGTTTCCTTCCTCTGTGCCGGGCGGGGCAGATCCTCCCGGGTGGTGATCTTCAGGTTTGCATAGTCGCCCTGCGTCAGCTGCACCGGGCGTCCGGTCAGCTCAAACAGGCTGCAGTCATCGGTAACAAGGCGGGCGCGGGCCTCGTCCAGTTCTGCAAGTGCCGCAAGGTACGCTGCACGGTCAAAGCACTGGGGGGTCTGCACCGCATACAGGGTGCTGCGGTCCGGGGTGGTGTGCACCGCGCAGTCCGGGGGCACGGTCTTGCCATCGCCCCGAGCAGCGGCCTTGATGGTATCCTTCACCGGCACCGCCGGGGCAGCCGCACCGCAGCGGGCAGCAGCTTCCAGCGCTGCCGTAATGACCGCCGCGCTCACAAAGGGGCGGGCAGCATCGTGCACTGCCACCAGTTCTCCGTGTGCTGCCAGCACACCGTTTTTTGCGCTCTCGGCACGGGTAGCCCCGCCCGCTACGATCTGCACAGGCTTTGGGCAGTCCGCCGCCTGCTGCGCCACAAACTCCCGGTTTTTGCCTGCCACCAGCACAAGTTCGGTGACCTGCGGGCACTGGGCAAAGGCGCGGATGCTGCGGTGCAGCACCGTTTCGTCCCCCAGATCAAAGCTGAGCTTATCAAAGCCCATGCGGGTGGAGGAACCCGCCGCCACCAATACCGCCGATACAGTTTTTTCCATCTCTTCCACCTACCCTGCCGCTGTGCCGCGCTGCGCACTCACAGCTGCTTATAATAAACCATGTTTTATTATAGCGTATCACAGCGCAAACTTCAACCGATTTTACACAGCAAAAGTGCATCTGTGCTGCATATTTCCTCTTAAACCTTCATCCCTTGCGGGGGAAAGCTTTTGCTCCGGTGAACACAAAAAGGGCTGCTGCACAAAAACGTGCAGCAGCCCTGCAAATGCTTTGGGATAGTTTTACTTCAGGATGGGCTCAATGGCAGCAGCCAGAGCGTCCTTCTGTGCCTGTGCCTCGGCCAGATCCTTGCCCAGCGTGGTGAAGTAGGTCTTGATCTTCGGCTCGGTGCCGGAGGGACGCACCACCACGGTAGCGCCGTTTTCCAGCGTGTAGATCAGCACGTTGGCAGCGGGCAGGCCGGTCTCTTCCGGCTTCTTGTAGTCGGTCACCTTGACCACCTTATGGCCTGCCAGCTCCACAGGGGGCTGGTCGCGCAGCTTCTGCATGATGGAAGCCATCTTCTCCATGCCGGTCAGGCCGGGGAACTCGAAGCTGTCCACCTTATTCAGGTAGCGACCGTACTGAGCGTAGATCTCTTCCAGACGCTGCTTGATGGAGGAACCGATGCTGCGGTAGTAAGCGGCCATCTCGCAGATGAGCATGGAACCGATGACGGCATCCTTATCGCGGACGTAGGGACCGGCCAGATAGCCGTAGCTCTCCTCAAAGCCGAAGATGAAACGATCGACCTCACCGGCAGCCTCGAGGTTGGCGATCTGGTCGCCGATCCACTTAAAGCCGGTCAGCACATTGCGCATCTCCACGCCGTAGTGCTTTGCCACAGCGTCTGCCAGCGGGGTGGACACGATGGACTTGACTGCCACGGGGTTCTTGGGCATGGTGCCCTTCTCGATACGGCCTGCGCAGATGTAATCCAGCAGCAGAACACCCATCTCGTTGCCGGACACCAGCTCATAGCTGCCGTCCGGGCACTTCATGGCAATGCCCACGCGGTCGGCATCGGGGTCGGTAGCCAGCATCAGGTCGGCGCCGGTCTTGGTGGCCAGCTCCAGACCCAGCTTCAGGGCCTCGAAGATCTCGGGGTTAGGGTAGGAGCAGGTGGTGAAGTAGCCGTTGGGGTACTCCTGCTCGGGCACGATGGTAATATCGGTGATGCCCATATCGTTCAGCACATGGGTCACGGGCACAAGGCCAGAGCCGTTCAGCGGGCTGTACACCAGCTTCAGACCGGCAGTCTTGCACAGACCCGGGCGCACCTGACGTGCCTCAATGGCATCGTACAGGGCCTTTTTGCAGTCATCGCCCACAAAGCGGATCATGCCGTTCTCCACGCCCTCGGCAAAGGAGACGTACTTTGCACCGGTGAGCACGTCGGTCTTTTGGATCTCGTCGTAGACGATGGCGGCGGCGTCATCGGTCATCTGGCAGCCGTCCGGGCCATAGGCCTTGTAGCCGTTGTACTTGGCCGGGTTGTGGGAAGCAGTGACCATGATACCGGCGTTGCAGTTATAGTAGCGGGTAGCAAAGCTCAAAGCGGGCACAGGCATCAGGGCATCATAAATGCGCACTTTGATGCCGTTGGCTGCCAGAACGCCTGCGGCGGTCTTGGCAAAGACATCACTCTTCAGACGGCTGTCGTAGCTGATGGCCACGGTCTGGGTACCGCCCTGGGTCAGCACCCAGTTTGCCAGACCCTGCGTTGCCTGACGGACAACGTAGATGTTCATGCGGTTGGTACCGGCACCCAGCACGCCGCGCAGGCCTGCGGTACCAAACTTCAGCGCCACAGCAAAGCGATCCTTGATCTCATCGTCATTGCCTTCGACCTTAGCCAACTCCGGCTTCAGGTCTGCATCCTCCAGATCCGCTGCCAGCCAGCGCTTGTATTCATCCAGATACATCTTGTACACCTTACCTTTGTTTAAAATCTTTTTCCCCGGATCGAAATGGTTTGTATAAACCTATTTATACTATAAACTCTTGCTCCGCTTATGTCAATTGCGTAAAATGGCCGAAGTTTGTGCCCTTAAAACCGACAAATACCACAAAAAACCGGTTCTTCTGCCATATTCATTGCGTTTTTTGATGTATCCAGCAGCTGGTAGGGCTGGTGCACATCCTCCAGCACCTCCAGCCACTGCTCCGGCCCCACGCCGTTTTCGCACAGGTAGCGCAGCAGCCGCATTATCCGGCCAAAGCTGTCTGCCGGGGCAAGCACTGTGCTGCTGCGCACCTTGCCGCCCTGCTCCCGGCGCAGCTGTGCCAGCACCCCCTGCGGGGTGGTTGCGGCACAGTATACCAGCGTACAGGCGTGCTGCAAGCCCTCCAGCTCTGAATAGGTACGGATATACCGGCAACATTCCCCATTTGTCATGATCTCTCGTTCTCCTTTCTGCTGCATTGACAACTTTCCTGTGCTTTACTATAATGATTTCAAACAGTAAAAATTGTCGAAGCATAGCAGATATATCCATTATTTTCCACTTTTGGCATTTTTGACAAACCATGCGCCATGCAGGGAGGGACACCATGTATTCTGTTACCAACAGCTTTGGCCTGAACGGACTGTGCGGCTTTGCCGTTGCAGTGGAGGCCGATGTTTCCGGCGGGCTGCCCGCATTTTCCATCGTCGGCCTGCCGGACTCTGCCGTGCGGGAAAGCGCCGACCGGGTGCGCGCTGCCATCAAAAACCTTGGCTTCCGCTTCCCGGACCGGCGCATTACCATCAACCTTGCCCCCGCCGATGTGCGCAAGACCGGCCCGGTGTACGATCTGCCGCTGCTTTTGGCGCTGCTGACTGCCAGCGGGCAGCTGGAGGATATCTCCGCTGACACCGCCTTTCTGGGCGAGCTTGCACTGGACGGCAGTCTGCGCCCGGTATCCGGCGTGCTGCCCATGGCGCTGGCTGCCGCCGAGCACGGTATCCGGGCGCTGTATGTCCCGGCAGAGAACGCTGCCGAGGCAGCCGAAGCCTGTGCCGACACCATGACCGTCTACCCTGCCCATACCGCCCGGGAGGTGGTGGAGGCGCTGAAGGGCATCCGCCCACTCTCCCCTGCCGCCGCCATCCCCTTTGACCCGGAGGACGCATGGCAGCAGGTGCCGGATTTTGCGGACGTAATGGGGCAGTCTCTGGCGCGGCGCGCCATGGTCATTGCGGCCGCAGGCGGGCACAATGTGCTTTTAACGGGCGCACCCGGCACTGGCAAATCCATGCTGGCAAAATGGCTGCCGGGCATCCTGCCGCCCCTGACCCGGGAGGAAGCGGTGGAAACGACCAAAATCTACTCCATCGCCGGGCAGCTGCCGCAGGGACGCGGGCTGATCTCTGCCCGCCCCTTCCGCAGCCCGCACCACTCGGCCAGCTCTGCCGCCCTAGCCGGCGGCGGGGCACAGTTCCGTCCGGGCGAGTGCAGTCTTGCCAACTGCGGGGTGCTGTTCTTGGACGAATTACCGGAGTTTTCCCGTGAAAGTCTGGAGGTGCTGCGCCAGCCGCTGGAGGACGGTCAGATCACCGTGAGCCGCGCCGCCGGAAGCGCCACCTACCCCAGCCACTTTCAGCTGGTAGCCGCCATGAACCCCTGCAAATGCGGCTACTACGGCCACCCCACCCGCGCCTGCACCTGCTCCCCCAGTGCGGTGCGGCAGTACCGCAGCCGGGTGTCTGGCCCGCTTCTGGACCGCATCGACCTGTGCGTGGAGATGGACCCCATCGCCTTTGACGAGCTACACGCCGCCGCGCCCTCCGAGAGCAGTGCCGAGCTGCGCAAACAGGTGCTTGCTGCCCGCACCATTCAGGCCAAGCGCTACGCTGCCCCGGGCTTTAAAGGGGTGCACTGCAATGCCCAGCTGAACGCCGGGCAGGTGCGGCGTATCTGCCGTATGACCCCCGGTGCGGAGCAGCTGCTGCGCAGCTCCTACGATGCACTGGGGCTTTCTGCCCGGGCGCATGACCGTATTTTGCGGGTAGCCCGCACCGTGGCCGACCTTGCCGGTAAGCCCCTGCTGGACGAGGACTCCCTGCTGGAAGCGCTGCAATACCGGGCACAGGAGAAATTGGACGGATAATGCAAAATAAAACGGAAAGAGGATGGAGCACATGAAGCGCGCATACACAAACTGTATTCTTCTGGACGGCACCGAGCAGATGGAGCCGATACGGGGCAAAGCGCTGCTGACCGAGAACGACAAGATCACCGCCATTGCAGATGCGGGTGTAAGCCTTGACGGCTACGAGGTCATCGACCTGCACGGCGGGTATCTCTGCCCGGGGCTCATCAACCTGCACGTCCATCTGGCGGGTAACGGTAAAACCAGCGCAAAGCCCCGGGATAATGTAGCGCTGGTACGCAAAATATTGAGTAACGGGCTGACCCGTGCCATCGCCTACCGGCTGGTATGTAGCTATGCCAAGCTGGAACTGCTGGGCGGCGTGACCACCGTGCGCACCGTGGGCGGCATTGCGGACTTTGACACCCGCTGCCGGGACGACAGCGCCGCCGGGAAGGTTCTGGCACCCCGCATTCTGGCCGCCAACGAGGGTATCTCGGTGCCCGGCGGACACATGGCAGGCTCGGTAGCAGTGGCGGCGCACAACAACGCCGAGGCGCTGGCGCAGCTGAAAAAGGCCAGTGAACAGAAGGTAGACCTTGTCAAGCTGATGATCACCGGCGGCGTGCTGGACGCCACCGAAAAGGGCACTCCCGGCGAGATGAAGATGCCGCCGGAGATGATCAAGGCCGTCTGCGATGCAGCCCACAAGCAAGGCTACACCGTTGCCGCCCATACCGAATCCCCTGCGGGCGTGAAGGCTGCGCTGGAGAACGGCGTAGACTCCATTGAGCACGGTGCTAAAATGGACGAGGAGACGGTGTGTCTGTACAAGGAGCGGGGCGCTTTCCTGTGCACGACCATCTCCCCCGCACTGCCCTACGCCCTGTTTGACACCGCCGTTTCGGGCGCATCGGAAAAAGACCAGTACAACGGCAAGATCGTCTTTGACGGCGTAGTCGAAAGCGCCAAGACCGCGCTTGCAAACGGCATTCCGGTGGGCTTGGGCAACGATGTGGGCTGCCCCTACATCACCCAGTACGATTTCTGGCGGGAGCTGTGCTACTTCCACAAATACTGCGGTGTGAGCAACCGTTTTGCCCTTTACACAGCCACCCTGCGCAACGCGCAGCTGGCGGGCATCGGCGATGTGACCGGCTCTATCGCGCCCGGCAAGAGCGCAGATTTTATCGTGACCCGCGAAAACCCGCTGGAGGATCTGCGGGCTTTGCAGCATCTGGAGCTGGTGGTCTGCCGCGGCCGTGCCGTGAAAAGCCCCTCTCCCAAGCGCAAAAAAGAGGTAGATGCTCTGCTGGACCCGTATCTTGTGTAAGCAGCCTGTCCAACATATAAAAACGCGAGCAGTCAAAATGGTCGCTCGCGTTTTTGTTTGCTATCGGTGGTTGCATTTTCTCTTTTCCAGTGCCGCCCGGTGTGGTATACTGGAAATGCAAAAACCAGAAAATGGAAGGAGCAAAAAAATGAACATTCGTAAAGCCGAGGAAAAAGACATTCCCAGACTGCTTGCACTGCTGGGGCAGGTATTGCAGATCCATGCAGAGATACGCCCGGATATTTTTATTCCCGGCACCACAAAATACACCGTTTGTGAGCTGGCAGAACTTTTGAAGCAGGAGGATAAGCCCATCTACGTTGCCGTGAACGAGGATGATGTGTGCATGGGCTATGCCTTCTGTCAGCTGAAGGAGCAGCCTTTTTCCACCAACATGGTGCCCTTCAAGTCGCTGTTCATTGACGACCTGTGCATTGATAAGCAGGCGCGCGGGCAGCACATCGGGGAAAGCCTGTTTGACTATGTAAAGCAGCAGGCAAAAGCGCTGGGCTGCTACGAGGTGACCCTGAACGTCTGGGCGGGGAACACTTCGGCAGAGCACTTTTATGAAAAAATGGGCATGAAAACCAAGGAGCGGCAGATGGAGTATATTCTGTAACGCGGGCGAGAACGCCGCGCCTTTACATTGATAAAGCGCAGATTACGGCGGTCATAGACTCACTTTCTTTTCCTTATCGAACAGACGGGCAGCTTTTTGCATACTTGTAGATCTGCCGTGCACAGTCAAGGCTCATTTTGCTGGAAAGGAATCCGATTGTCAAGCACAAATCAACGACATTTCATACAATTCATACTACCATGTTGTCAGTTCACATCTCACACTGGCTAATGACCGTGCTGATTGCCGTATCATATTCCACCGGTGGATACTTAAATTTTTTCAGTAAGTGTTTCACCATCTTACGCATACTCGCACGGGCAGTTTCTTTTTCTGCAGGTCTATTACGCTCGCACTACTAAATTTCTGCGTTTCCAGCCATCTCCATTGCAGCGTTCGATTGACACAGGTTGAGTTATCGGCAGATACAGTAAACACAACGGGCGGCTCTGGTAACAGAGCTGCCCGTTGTGTTCGTTTATGAAAAGGAGAACTTAGATCTCATACCACTTGATCTCGTTGGCATCCAGATGCAGAGCAAAGCTGCTGCCGTCTGTGGTGTAAACGGTGGTGTCCTGCGGCTCGTACGTGTTGTTCACCACACAATACTTGCCGTTCTTGACATAGGCGTGAACTTCTACATTATAATTGGAGCTGAACCATGTATGCAGTTCCTCCTCGCTGTGGGCACTCCACAGGATAGCGCGGTAAAGGGTGCGGCTGTTGGCAAAACTGTAAGGCACACCGCTGATGTACACGGCACGACCCTTGCCGAAGTCGTGTGCCGCCATCTGCACTTCTTTGTTTCGCTGCACCAGCACTTCGGTGCCCTCAAGGGCGTAGATGTTCTTTTTGCCCTCGCCAAAGTCCACGGGTTGGTCGGCGTCCTGCAAGATAAAGTGGTCGGGGTGCTCCTCCCAGTTGTATTTGTCGTAGTTGAGGGTGAAGCCGTTTTCTTCCTCCACGCCCAGCACACTGGCAAGCTGGAGAATGTGGCCCTGATACGGGTGACCGGAAGGCTCACCCACGCCGATAAAGCCGCCGCCGTTCCAGACGAACTTGCGGATAGCGGAGGAGATCTCCGGGTCTTCCCACCAGATGCCGCCGGTGTGTGCGGTGTCGGCATCGCCGACATTGATAATGACATCCAACGAATCCAGCAGATGCGGGTCGTTCTTGATATCCTCAAAGCTGATAAACTTCACATCAAAGGGCGCACCGGACAGCATCTCAATGACACCGGCATAGCTATAGTTCTGCTTGTAATAGAGGGCGTGATGCACCATGTGACAGCCCCAAGCCCGCATTTTACCCCAACAGTTCAGCACGGCCACTCGCTTGACACAGTAGGGTGTGGTGCCCTTGATGTTCTCGTACAGTTCGCGGAACTCGTTGCAGACGCTCTCCACGTAGTCCACGAACTCCGGGAACTGTAAGGCCAGTTTCAGATAGCCGCCATAGCCGATACGGTCGATGGGCTTGCGCAGGATAGCGCGGCGGGCTGTAACCCAGTTCTCCTTGGCTTCCCGCACCGGGTCGCCGCCCTCGTGGAAGGTGTCGGGGAAGAAGTACGGCAGAAAACGGCCCTCGGTGTACTTCACGCCCTCAATGTCAGAGATCAGGCGCAGGGTGGAGCCGTTGCCCACGCTGCCCACCACGGCATCCAGTCCGATGGTCTTGAACTCCGGCATGAAAGGCTCGGTGCCGATCCAGTGATCGCCGAGGAACATCATGGCTTCGCACCCGCACTCGTGGGTGATGTCCACCATCTCCTTGGCCAGCTTTGCCACCTCACGGCGCTGGAAGGCCTGAAAATCCCGGAATTCCTTGCTGGGCACCCGGTACTGGTTGTTATAGTAGCCCTGATCGATGATGTACTCCGGGCGGAACTTGTAGCCCACTTCCTGCTCGAACTGGTTGAGGATATAAGGGCTGACCGAAGCAGAGTAACCATACCAGTCCACGAACTTCTCCCGCTTCAGCTCGTCGAAGATCAAGGTGAACTGGTGGAAGAAGGTGGTGTAGCGGATGACGTTGACATAGGGGTGCTCTGCGATAAATTTGCGCAGGCGCTCCATGGAATACTTGTGGGTCTTGGGCTGACGCACGTCAAAGGTGATCTGGTGCTCAAAGTTCGTCCAGCCGTTGGTGGTAGCGTTGTACATATGCACCGGGTCCCAGATGAGGTAGGCGAGGAAGCTGACCGTGTACTCATGGAACGGCACGGCCTGCACGGTCACGCTGCCGTTCGTATAGCTCCACTGCTCCGGCGGCACCGGCTGACCGGTGGTGCGGTCCATGACCTCCCACCAGCGGGTGATGTCGTCGTTGGTGTTCACCTGCATCAGCTCCGGGCTGATGCCCTTCATCAGCGGGATGGTCACGGTGTCGCCGGGGGCGGTGTAAAAGCCGGTCATGATGTAGCACTGCTGCACCTCGTCCGGATTCGCCTTTGCCCATGCGTTATCCTTGCGGGTGGTATAATAGGTCGAGTAGATCTTTGCATCGGCATCCTTCAGCTGCTGCGGAAAGTCGGTGCCGTCGCAGTCGCGGATGGCATCAGCACCCCACTTTTTTAAGATCTCCAGCGTTTCGGGCACAACGTCCAGGTCTGTGGGAATGGTGACCCGGCCGGTCTTTCTCATTTCGTCCATAGGGATTCTCCTTTACCTCTCTTATCCTTAATCCTGATAGGGCGCATTATAAATGGCCAGAACAGCCAACAGCAACGCTACGCCCACCAGCATGATGCCAAGACCAGCCAGCTGCCCGGTCATTTTCCAGCCGGACACCACCAGCACCAGTGCCAGTACGAACAGCACCAGCATCAGGATCATGCGCAGGGCGGGATGGTTTTTCCAATATGCTTTCATCGTCTGTCACCTTAACCTTTCAGACCGCCCACGGTCATGCCCTGCGTCAGCTGCCGCTGCACGCAGATGTACAAGATCAGGGTGGGCAGCATCACCAGCACAAGGCCTGCGTACATGGTACCGTACTGGGCGGCGCTCTGCTGCGCCTGCATCAGGTTCAAAAGACCTACCGGCAGGGTGCGGGGTGCCTTGGTGGAGCTCATCAGGGTCATGGAGATGATATACTCGTTCCAGAAGGACAGGAAGTTGAACAGGATAATGGTGATGATGGAGGGCTTTGCCATGGGGAAGATGATGCGGGTCATGGTGGAGAAGTAGCTTGCACCGTCGATATAGGCGGCCTCTTCAAAATCGTGGGGCAGGGTGGCAAAATAGCCCGACAGCAGGTAGATGGTAAAGGGCAGGGCCGTGGCAGCATACACCACTGCCAGCACCACCAGATTGTTCAGCAGAAAACTGCTGCCAAAGTGGTTTTTCAGCCACACATCGCCGTCCCGCAGCATCAAAAAGATGGGCACCACGATGTAGTTCACGTTGATGAACAGGCCCGCCATGAACAGGGTGTTCAGTACCTTGCGCCCCTTAAAGTGGAAGCGGGACAGGCAGTAGGCGGCGGGCAGGGCAACGACCAGCAGCAGTGCCAGCGCCAGCGCGGTGACGATGACCGAGTTGAGCATATATTCGCCCATTTTCGCGCCGTTCCATGCGTTGACAAAGTTCTGCCAGTAGAACCCGGCGGGCAGTGCCCAGGGGTTGCCGTAGAACTCTGCATTCTGCTTGATGGAGGCCATGAACACCCATGCCACCGGCACGATGATGGTAACGGCCAGCAGAACCAGCACAAAATAGATGAAAAACTTGTACAGACCTTCCGCAGAGCGGGAAGATTTTTCGGTGGTATTCTGCATCTTCTTCCCTCCTTAAAATTCCAGCGTATCGCGGTTGGTGACCTTGTTGACACAGGCGGACAGGGCAAACGAGAACAGGAAGATTACCACGCCGATGGCCATACTGTAACCATACAGGCCAGCGTCTTTCTGACTGTACATATAGCTCAGCGCCACATCCGATGCGCCGTTGGGCCCGCCGCTGGTCATGGCCTTGACGAAGAGGAAGGCCATGTTGATGGTGGAGATGATGAAGAAGGTCAAGGTGGTGCGGATATTCGTCCAGATGAGGGGGATGGTGATCTGGAAGAACTGGGTCAGCCGCCCTGCACCGTCCAGATTGGCGCTCTCGTACAGGCTGATGGGCACGGCAGACATGGAGGCCATGTACATGACCATGTAGTAGCCGATGGCCTGCCACACCATGGCAATGATGATGGAGGGGATGACCAGTTTTTCGCCCTTCCACAGGATGGGGTCGCTCATGTTGCGGAACAGGCCGATGATGCTGTTCAGCATGCCGTTTTCCGGCTTATAGATGGCAGAGAAGATGCCGGAGATGACGACCACCGACAGGATGTTGGGGATGTAGAAGATGATGCGGAAAAAGTTCTGGCCTTTGATCTTCTCCCGGGTGAGGATGGCGGCAAATACCAGTGCAAAGGCGAAGGTGATCAGGGTGACCGTTACCACCAGCAGGATCATATTCTGCATGGAGCGGATGAACTGGGCGTCCTGCAGCAGATGCTGGAAGTTTTTAAGCCCCACAAAGGTCTCGTTGGGAGAATAGGCACCCCGCTCATACAAACTCATGCGGAACACGTTGAGGGTGGGCAGGATCATAAAGAGGAAAAACAGGATGGTAGCCGGTGCCACACAGAGGAATACGAACCGTTTGCGGCTTTTATCCGTTCTCATAGGGGATTGACCGCTCCTTTCTTGATGGTACTGTACAGCCCAAAAAAGCGGAGGCGGTAAAAACCGCCCCCGCTGGGCAGGGCTTAATTACTCGATGATGTTGGCGCGCATCTGGTCGCTGGCGGACTTGATGCCGTCGATCCACTGCTGCTCGGTCATGCTGCCGGACACCAGAGAGTTGACAGGGTCGAAGAACACGGTGCGCACTTCCAAGCCGGGGATGGCGCTGAAGGCTGCAAAGTTGCCCATGGCGGCCTTTGCGCCGTTGTCGTAGATGGAGTAGAACATCTTGTTGTCGCCTTCCAGACTGTCGGCGATGCCCAGCACAGGCTGGATAGCGCCGCTCTCGGCGAACAGCTTGCAGGCTTCGTCGCTGTACAGGTAAGCCACGAACTGCTTGGCGGCATCCTGATGCTCGGCACCGGCGGGGATCCATGCCTGCTCGAACCAGGTGTAGCTGTAACCGTCGCCGCCGGCCTTGACAGCGGGCAGGGCGGTCATGCCCCACTCAAAGCCGTCTGCACGGGGAGCCTCGGCCATCTCGCCCACGATCCAGGTGCCGTTGGGCATGAACAGAGCCTTGTTGTCCAGCACCAGCTGCTGGTTCTGGGTAAAGTCCTGATCGTTGGCCTGTGCGGGGGTGATGGGGTTGGTGTAGGAAGCCAGCTTTGCCACGATATCAAAGCAGGTCTTTGCCTCGGGGGTGTCCCAGATGCCTTCTTCGTAGTGGGTAGCCTTGTTGAAGAAGTCGGGGCCGCCTGCGGCGTACATCAGCGCATAGAAGAAGGCGTCGAAGTAGCCGGTGGTGGGGTAGGTGAACAGGTAGGTGCCCTCAGCGGCAGCCTTGTCGCCCAGTGCCCACATCTCGTCCCAGGTCTTGGGCACGTCCCAGCCTTTTTCCTTCAGGAAACCGGCGTTGTAGAAAAGGCCGCAGGGGCTGTAGAACATGGGAGCCAGATAGGTCTTGCCGTCGCCGTAGGGGTTGGTCAGGGAGGTGTCGGTAAAGCCGCCGGCGATCTTCTCGCTCACCTTCTTGCTCTCGCCGGGCACGGTCATGCTCAGCACATCGGTGATGTCGGCGATCAGGTTGCCCTTGATGAACTGCTCGGTCAGGGCAGCTTCACGGCCGGTGGCCAGATGGACCACGTCGGGGTAGTCGCCGCCCTGCATGGAGGGGCCGATGACGTCCTCCAGCTTCTTGTCGGTGGTCAGGTCTACCTTGATGCCGGTCTGGGCGGTAAAGGCCTCGGCGACCTTCTTCCACATCTCAGAGCCGTAGCCGGTCTCAATGGCAGCAACCTTGATGGTGACGTCCGCAGCCACTGCGGAAGAAGCAGCGGCAGAAGATGCCGTGCTGGACGCGGTGGAGCTGGCAGCGCCACCACAGGCAGCCAGGCTCAGTGCAGCGGCACCCACGCCAGCCGCTTTCAGAAAATTGCGACGAGAAATGCGTTTCATAGTGTATCCTCCATCATAAAATTCCGTTCAAAACACAGCCGGGGCAAACAGGCTTCGTCCGAGAGGGCTGTGGTTTTTTCTGGTTCCAATATAGAGGTTTTTACGGTTCGTAACAAGGTCTTTGTTGTTTCATTTTTTAGAAATATTGCTTTTTGGAAAATTCTTTTAGCAAAAGCACTAAAATTGGTCAGATTTTTTTGTAACATTTCCCCATCTGTAACCAATTTGACATATTCTTGCACGCCATCAAAGGCAAAAGTATTGATCCTATCCAAAAATCAGGGCTTGCATTTTTTCTTCATTGCCTCTATAATAAGAAAAAACGTACGAAACAACGCATCGTTTTTAGGCTAGTATTTTTAGTATCTTGCTTTTATTTTTATGTTTTTTGTTCTTCGCCTCAAAAGGAGCCATTTATGAGTACCGAGCGATTTGATATCCGCCATGCTCCCGCTCCACGGGAATCCTTCCGGTTGCTGTACATCAGCAAAAGCAAATTTGGCGGCGATTGGAACAGCTCTGCCCACACCCATTCCTGCACAGAGCTGTTCTACTGTCTGAGCGGAGAAGGTCAGTTTTATTTAAGCGGTCAGCTTTATCCGGTCAAACCGGATGATATGATTATCGTCAATCCGCAGGTAGAGCATACCGAGTTGAGCCTGAATGCTTCACCGCTGGAATACATTGTATTGGGCGTTGCTGGCATTGAGATCTTATTTGGAAAATCAGATTCTTCCTACGCCATATTCAACTGCCGAGAAAATCGGGAGCGGATGGTGACGCTGCTCCATATGCTGCTGGCCGAAGCAGACCGCAGTCTGGACGGCTGCGAAACGGTCTGTCAGGATCTGCTGGAAGTGCTGCTCATCTGGCTGGTGCGGTGTACCACGCTTTCTTTGCAGGTAGAGGAAACGCCCCGCTCCGACAGCCGGGAGTGTGTGGAGATCAAGCGTTATCTGGACAGCAACTACCGCGAAGATATCTCGCTGGATATCCTTGCTGAAATCGCCCACATCAACAAATACTATCTGGCCCATACCTTCCAAAAAGAGTATGGCATCTCTCCGATCACCTATCTGAACCGCCGCCGCATTGAGGAAAGCAAATATATGCTGGGCAACACCGGTTACAGTCTGGCGCAGATCAGCGAGTTGATGGGCTTTTCCTCTCCCAGCTATTTTTCCCAATGCTTCCGCAAGGCGGAAGGCTTGACCCCCAATGAATACCGCCGTCAGGTGCGGCAGGGACAACGCCCTGCTCCGTCAAAACGGCATGAAGTATAACGAAAACGAGGAATTTATGATGAAATCCGTTACCCTTTCTCTGCTCCAGTCTGCTGCAAATGCCTTTGATTTTGGCGGGCCTGTGCTCTGCGATGCTCACCACTATGGTGAGGGGCATATCAACAACACCTTTGTGATCTGGCGGGAAGATCATTCCAAACGCTTTATTTTGCAGCGCATCAACACAGATACCTTTACTGACCCGGTGGGCCTGATGGAGAATGTCTGCAGCGTGACCCGGCATCTGCGGGCGAAAATTCTTGCCGAGGGCGGCGACCCAGCACGGGAAACGCTGAATGTCATCCCAACTTTGTCGGGGTCGACTTGCTATCTGGATGCAGACGGCGGCGCATGGCGTGCCTACGACTTTGTAGAAGATACCATCTGTTTGCAGCAGGTCGGCAGCGAAGCCGACTTCCGCACCGTGGCCGAGACACTGGGCAAATTCCAGAACCAGCTGGAGGATTACCCAGCCTCCACCCTCCACGAAACCATCGCCCGCTTCCACGACACGCCCAACCGCTATGCCAATTTTGAAAAAGCCCTCGCCGCCGATGCACTGGGCCGGGCAAAAAATATCACGTCAGAAATCGAATTTATCCATGCGAGGGAGCAGGACTGCCATGTCCTGCTGGATCAGCTGGCAGCTGGCGAAATTCCTCTGCGCGTCACCCACAATGACACCAAGATCAACAATGTCCTCATCGATGCCGCTACCGGAAAAGGCATCTGTGTCATTGACCTCGACACCGTGATGCCGGGACTTTCGGCCTACGACTTCGGCGATTCCATCCGCACCGGTGCCAACGACTGCGCTGAGGACGAACCTGACCAGAGCAAAGTCCATTTTGACCTGCATCTGTACGAAGTGTTCGCCAAAGGGTATCTCTCCACTGCCGGGGCATCCATGAACATGGCAGAAAAAAAGAGCCTTGCATGGGGTGCAAGGCTCATGACGCTGGAATGCGGCATCCGTTTTCTGACTGACTATCTGGAGGGCGACCATTATTTCCATATTGCTCGCCCGGATCACAACCTCGACCGCGCCCGCACCCAGTTCACACTGGTGCGGCAGATGGAAGAGGTTTTCGATCAGATGCTGGAAATCGTCTGCCCGGACAATCACTGATTTCGCAATCTCCTCCATTCGGATACAGCAAGAAGCATGGACGCTCTCCTTCTCGGGGGCGTCCATGTTTCTTTTTACAGCTTATCCCTACACACCCATCAAATCGTCCTTTGAGGACGCTGGGAGCGTCGAGGACATGATGCGCTGCAGCAAATTATGAAAGCTCTTTTCAGCCCTGACCAATCACAATCCCCCAATGGCCATCATTGCAGCTGTAAATAGAAAAAACAGCTCAAGCAGCCTCCTATAAGTCCTACTATCACCGCTTTGCCGCAATAATTTTTTTCAAATTATCTTGATGCACCGTTCAATGCGCGATATTCTCTGTCACAAATCCCGCTGCTTTTGTGGATTGGCTTGAAGCCATCCACAAGATGTGGTCGTGTTCATTTTGAACACAGCCACAGAAAGTGGTTGGCTATCACCGTGAGACCCACCACTTCAGTGAGGAGAAGCCCACGAAAAACTTACCGCCCCGCAACACACCCGATTCATTTTACCGCCGATTCACCCGACAAAATCATCGCTGCGCTGCGTGGGCGGTATTTTTCTTTTTCGCAAATAAAATCTTATGTAGTTGTTCAATCTTCCAAAATTTGTTTTTAGTTGTTGAGTGCACAACCTCAAAATGTTATTCTTGTGTTTGAAAGAAGCAGGACGTAGTGTCCGCACTGTGCCCAGCTTTCTTCATACTGTACCTTGAACCCTTCATAAGCCGTCTGAACGTGATACTGTGCCACGACCTCACACTTTCTGTGGGCGAGCCGGACAACGCCGCTGCACAAACAGGGGCAGGAACTTCGTTCGGTGTGAACGGTGACCCCATCACATGAGCAGAGCCCCGCTACTTATTTTTTGCGTCTTAACAATTTGGAAACATTTGTAGAACTTGTCGGGGCGAGGCCTCTCCATCTGCTAACGCAGACCGTTCTGCCGCTTAAAAGCCCCACTGGGGCTTTCATTGCTTCGCAAACGCTAATTTTCCGAAGAAAACAAATAATCCGAACCCATCTCCTATCGGAAATAAGTTCGGATTATTTTTGTTTGGTCCGAGTGGCGAGAATCGAACTCACGGCCTCTTGAACCCCATTCAAGCGCGCTACCAAAACTGCGCTACACCCGGATATCGACCGCCGCTTCCCTACCGAAGCGTGGCGACAAGAGATATTATACTCAGGCAAGGCCGTTTTGTCAACAGATTTTTTAATTATTTTTGGTTTTTTCTGAGAAAAGTCTGATTTTTACACGGATACGCGCTTTTTTGTTTTTGCTGGTTTTTTCAGTGTTTTTCCGCTTCTGCGGCACGCTGCGCGCGGTCGCGTTCCAGCAGTGGGCGCAGGTACTGGCCGGTAAAGCTGCCGGGCACGTCAGCCACCTGCTCCGGGGTGCCCTCGGCCACGATCTCGCCACCAGCGCTGCCGCCCTCCGGGCCAAGGTCGATGATATGGTCGGCGCACTTGATGAGATCCAGATTGTGCTCGATGACGATGACCGTGTTGCCCACGTCCACCAGCTTTTGCAGCACCTCGATCAGGCGGTGCACGTCTGCAATGTGCAGACCGGTTGTGGGCTCATCCAGAATATACACCGTCTTGCCGGTGCCGCGGCGCGCCAGTTCGTTGGCCAGCTTCACACGCTGTGCCTCGCCGCCGGACAGGGTGGTGGCGCTCTGCCCCAAAGTAACATAGCCAAGGCCAACGTCCAGCAGGGTCTGCAGCTTGCGGGCGATCTTGGGCTGGTTGGCAAAGAACACCACCGCTTCCTCCACGGTCATGTTCAGCACGTCCGCAATGGTCTTTTCCTTATACTTTACTTCCAGTGTTTCGCGGTTGTAACGTGCGCCCTTGCACACCTCGCAGGGCACATAGACGTCCGGCAGAAAGTGCATTTCGATCTGCAAAATACCGTTACCTTCGCAGGCTTCGCAGCGACCGCCCTTGACGTTGAAGCTGAACCGTCCCGGGCCGTAGCCGCGCATTTTGGCGTCCTGCGTCTGGGAGAACACGGTGCGGATATCGTTGAACACGCCGGTATAGGTGGCGGGGTTGGAGCGCGGGGTGCGGCCGATGGGCTGCTGGTCGATGCCGATGACCTTATCCACAAATTCCAGCCCCTCTACCCCATCGCACTTGCCGGCGCGGGAGCGGGCACCGTTCAGCTCGCTGGCCAGCGTTTTGTACAGGATCTCATTGATGAGGCTGGACTTGCCCGAGCCGGAAATACCGGTGACACAGATGAACTCCCCCAGCGGGAAGCTGACGTCGATGTTACGCAGGTTATTTTCCCGTGCGCCCTTTACGATCAGGCAGTGGCCGTTGCCGGTGCGGCGGGTCTGGGGCACCGCAATGCGCTTGCGGCCGGAAAGGTAGTCGCCGGTAATGCTGCGCTTGGCCTTGCAGATATCCTTTACGCTGCCTGCGGCTACGATCTCGCCGCCGTGCACACCGGCACCGGGGCCTACGTCCACGATATAATCCGCGCTGCGCATGGTGTCCTCGTCGTGCTCGACCACGATGACCGTGTTGCCCAGATCCCGCAGGTTTTTCAGGGTGGCGATGAGCTTATCGTTGTCCCGCTGATGCAGGCCGATGGAAGGCTCGTCCAGCACATAGAGCACGCCGGACAGGGCACTGCCGATCTGGGTGGTCAGGCGGATGCGCTGGCTCTCGCCGCCGGATAGTGTGCCCGCCGCCCGGGCCAGCGTGAGGTAATCCAGACCCACGCTCTGCAAAAATTGCAGGCGGTTCTTGATCTCCTTCATGATCTGGCCGCCGATCTGCTGCTGCTTTTCGGTGAGGTTTGGCTCGTTTTGCCGGATAAATTCCAGCTCGTCCCGGATGGACATCTCACAGAACTGGCTGATGTTCTTGTCCCCGATGGTCACGGCAAGCACCACCGGTTTCAGGCGCTGCCCGTGGCAGTCCGGACACTCCACACCGGACATAAAGCTGCCGATCTCTTCCTTCATCCACTCGCTGCTCGTCTCGCGGAAGCGGCGCTCCAGATTTTCCACGATGCCCTCAAAGGTGTTGTAGTACACCCCGCTGCCGAACTCGTTGGTGCGGTGCATCTCGATCTTTTCGCCGTTGGTGCCGTAGAGCAGGGCGTTCACCGCCTCGGTACTCATCTCCTTGATGGGCGTATCCAGCGTAAAGCCGTATTTTTTGCCAAGGCCAAGGTAGTACATCTCGCTCACAGAGCCTTCGGCGTAGTACCAGCCGCTGGCCTTGATGGCTCCCTCCCGGATGGAAAGGCTGCGGTTGGGCAGAATGCGGTCCTCGTCCACCCGCATAAAGGTGCCAAGGCCGGTGCATTTTTCGCAGGCGCCCAGCGGATTATTGAAGGAGAAGAGCCGGGGCGACAGGTCGCTGATGGAGATGCCGTGCTCCGGGCAGGCAAAGTTCTGGCTGAAGGTCATGCACTCGCCGCCGATGACGTCCACCTCGGCTACGCCGCCAGTGAGCGCCAGCGCAGTTTCCAGCGAATCGGCCAGACGGCTGCGGATGCCCTTGCGCAGGGCAAGGCGGTCTACCACGATCTCCACCGTGTGCTTGATGTTCTTTTCCAGACTGATCTCCTCGTCCAGATCATACAGGTTGCCGTCAATTTTCACGCGGGCATAACCGGCGCGGCGGGCGGCGTCCAGTTCCTTCTGCTGGGTGCCCTTGCGCTGGCGCACCACGGGGGCTAAAATCTGGAACTTGGTGCCCTCCTCCAGCTTAAGGACGGCATCCACCATTTCGTCCACGGTCTGCTGGCTGATGACCCGTCCGCACACCGGGCAGTGCGGCACGCCGATGCGGGCGTACAGCAGGCGCAGATAATCGTAGATCTCGGTCACGGTGCCCACGGTGGAGCGGGGGTTGTGGCTGGTGGTCTTTTGGTCGATAGAGATGGCCGGTGAAAGGCCGGTGATCTCGTCCACATCCGGCTTATCCATCCGTCCCAGAAACATCCGGGCATAGCTGGAAAGGCTTTCCACATAGCGGCGCTGGCCGTCCGCGTAGATGGTGTCGAAGGCCAGACTGGACTTGCCCGAACCGGAAAGGCCGGTCATGACGATCAGCTTTTCCCGCGGGAGGGTCAGATTGATATTTTTCAGGTTGTGCTCGCGGGCACCCTTGATGATGATCTTATCGTTTGCCAAGGTATTTTCTCCCTTTTCGTTGTGTCTGTGCATGGTTCTGCTTGCGTTCGGTCTCGGCGGCGGAGTCCACGGTGGGGTTCTCGCCCCGGCGCAGACGGTCGATCTGATCCCGCAGGAAGGCTGCGTGCTCAAATTCCAGCAGTTTCGCGGCCTCCTTCATCTCGCGGGTCAGGCGCTCAATGGCAGCTTCCCGCTCCATCTTGCCCATGCGGCGGGTGTTGCGCTTGGCGTTTTCGGCCTTATCGCTGATCTCGATGCTGTCCGCAATAGCTTTGACGATGGTTTTGGGCACGATGCCGTGTTCCTCGTTATAGGCCATCTGGATGGCGCGGCGGCGCTCGGTCTCGGTGATGGCACGCTCCATGCTGTCGGTCACCACATCGGCGTACATGATGACCATGCCCTCCGCGTTGCGGGCGGCGCGGCCGATGGTCTGGATCAGGCTGGTCTCGCTGCGCAGAAAGCCCTCCTTGTCGGCATCCAGAATGGCCACAAGGCTCACCTCCGGCAGGTCCAGACCTTCGCGCAGCAGGTTGATGCCCACCACCACGTCGATGCTGCCCAGACGCAGATCCTTGATGATCTCCATGCGCTCGAAGGTATCCACCTCATGGTGCATATACTTGACCTTAATTCCCTGCTCGGTGAGGTAATCGGTGAGATCCTCGGCCATTTTTTTGGTCAGGGTGGTCACCAGCACCCGCTCCTGCCGCTGAATGCGGGCGTTGATCTCGCCCAGAAGATCCACCACCTGCCCTTCCACCGGGCGCACCGAGATGACCGGGTCCAATAGACCTGTGGGACGGATGACCTGCTGCGCCACCTGTGAGCTGTTCCGGCGCTCGTACTCGCCGGGGGTGGCGGAAACAAAGATCATCTGGTTGAGTTTGGACTCCACTTCCTCAAATTTCAGGGGGCGGTTATCAAAGGCAGACGGCAGACGGAAGCCATACTCCACCAGCGTTTTTTTGCGGGCGTAGTCGCCGCCGTACATGGCGCGCACCTGCGGCAGAGTGACGTGGCTCTCGTCCACGAAAAGCAGAAAATCCTCCGGGAAATAATCCAGCAAGGTGGTGGGCATACTGCCCGGCGCGCGGCCGGACAGCACCGCCGAATAGTTCTCGATGCCCTTGCAGATGCCCACCTCGTTCAGCATCTCGATATCGTAGTTGGTGCGCTGGGCAATGCGCTGTGCTTCGATCAGCTTGCCCTCGGCGGTAAACTGCTTGACCTGTGCGTCGCACTCGGCGCGGATCTTTTCCAGCGCAGCAGCCTTTTTTTCAGCGCTGACGATATAGTGGCTGGCCGGGAAGATGGCAACGTGCTTGACCACGTTCTGCTTGGAGCCGGTCAGGGGGTTGAACTCGGTAATGCGGTCGATCTCGTCCCCGAAAAACTCCACCCGGATGGCAAGCTCGCTCATATAGGCCAGATAGATATCCACCGTGTCGCCGTGCACCCGGAACTTATTGCGTACAAAATTCACGTCGTTGCGCTCGTATTGCAGGGTGACCAGCTTTTTGCACAGCTCGTCCCGCTCCATCTGCATCCCGGGGCGCAGACTGATGACCATGCTGCGGTAGTCGATAGGGTCGCCCAGCGAGTAGATGCAGGACACCGATGCCACAATAATGACGTCCCGCCGCTCGGAAAGCGCCGCCGTAGCCGAGTGGCGCAGGCGGTCGATCTCGTCGTTGATGGCGCTGTCCTTTTCAATATAGGTATCAGTGCTGGGAATGTAGGCCTCCGGCTGGTAGTAGTCGTAGTAGCTGACGAAGTACTCCACCGCATTGTTGGGGAAAAACGAGCGGAACTCGGTACACAGCTGCGCCGCCAGCGTTTTGTTGTGCGCCAGCACCAGCGTGGGACGGTTGCACTGGGCAATGACATTTGCCATGGTAAAGGTCTTGCCGCTGCCGGTCACGCCCAGCAGGGTCTGACAGCGGTCGCCCCGCTGCACCCCCTCCACCAGCTGCGCGATCGCCTGAGGCTGGTCGCCGGTGGGGGCATAGTTCGACACCAGCTCAAATTTTTCCTCTGCCATCGTTTTCTCCCTTCCGTACATATAACCACAATCTGTTGTTGTTTCAAGTTGTATTATAGCACGCACATTTTATAATGTAAACAGTTTTTTGTTTTATGGCCAGAACAGCGTACCGGTCTTGAAGTCGTAGATGGGCAGGCGGTTGGCGTCCCGCATGGAAAAATACTCGGTGTCGGTCAGGATAAAGTGATCCAGCAGATGCACATTCACCAGCCCCAGCGCCCGGGCAATGCTGCCGGTAGCGTCCATGTCCTCCAACGAGGGCAGCGCCACCCCGTTGGGGTGGTTGTGGCAGAGCACCACGGCATCCGTGCCGCCCTTGATGGCGGCAGCCACCACGTTCTTGATATCCAGACTGACCCGGTCGGAGGTGCCCTCCCGCAGCCAGACGGCGGCGCGCACCCGCTTGCGGCTGTCCAGACTGACCAGCATGGCGCGCTCGTAGTCCGACCACGCAAACTTTGCCATCAGGTAGCTGCCCATCTGCTCGGTGGTCTTGATGCAGCGGGTGGTGCTGGTGCGGCTGCGGCCATAGTACCGGCTGATTTGGGGCAGCAGATGCAGCATCCGGGCGGTAGAGGGGCCTACCCCCTCTACCGTGCACAGCTCTTCCTCACTGGCCTCCAGCACCGCCGCAAAATCCCCGAACCGGTCGATCAGGTCGTGGGCGATGCCGTTGGTGTCCTTTTGGGCGTTGGTCAGGTAAAGCACATATTCCAGTGCCTCGTGCTCGGCCAGACTGTCCAGCCCGTAGCTCTGCACCCGCTCCCGCATCCGCTGGCGATGTCCCTTGTGCCGTTTATTCTCTGCCATGGCGGTACTCCTTTTTTCTATGTTCTCTCCTTATAGTACCCATTTTGCGACGCAAACACAAGCGTTCTGCAAAAATAACCCGGATTTTGCACCGGAATGCGCGTTGACTTCCCGCCCCGCCTGTATTACTATAAAAGCATGATTCTGACAAAAACGATGAGGATAGCTTTATGAAACAATTTACTGCCACCGCCAACGATGACGGCGTGCGTCTTTCGCGCTTTGTGCAGAGCGTGACCCGCGATTTTCCAACCAGTCTGCTGTACAAGAGTTTCCGCAACAAGCGGGTGAAGGTGAACGGCAAAAAGGCCGCGCCGGAGTACCGTTTGCAGGCGGGGGATCTAATCGAGCTGTACATCAACGACGAGTTTTTCCCGCCCGAGGGTGCAAAGCCGGTGCAGAAAACTGCCCCCAAAAAGCAGCCCAATCAGCCCAAGGTGACCGTCATCTACGAGGACGAGAACCTTGCAGTGCTGTACAAACCCACCCATCTGCTGTGCCACAGCGACCGCACCGGCGATGCCAATCTGGTGGACGCGTTTACCCAGTACCTGACCCAGAAGGGTGAATACGACCCCCACGGTGAGAACCGCTTCAAGCCCGGCATCTGCAACCGGCTGGACCGCGGCACCGAGGGTCTGGTGATCGCTGCCAAGAACTACACCGCCCTGCGGGACATGAACGAGATCATCCGCACCGACCTGCTGAAAAAGGAATACTACACCATCACGGTGGGCATCCCGCAGTCCGGGCGGTTCACCGCATGGTGGGAGCACGACGAGAAGAACAACAAGGTCAGCATCCACGCCCATCAATCCCAGGACGAACGCCGCAAGCAGATCATCACGGATGTGGACGTGCTGCGCACCGCAGGCCCCTTTGCCCTGTGCAAAATTGGCCTTGTCACCGGGCGCACCCACCAGATCCGCGCCCATCTGGCCTATCTGGGCAAGCCGGTGCTGGGCGATATCAAATACGGCAACCGCAAAATGAACGAGCGCACCGGCACCAAGACACAGGCGCTGTGCGCTGTGCGCATCAGCTTTCTGGATGTGCCGGAGGAAAACACCCTGCACTACCTCTCCGGCAAGGTCATCAAACTGAAAGACCCGCAGATCTTACAGCAGTTTGATGCACTGGACAAAAACAAAGAAGCATAACAATAAGACCGCTGTTTGCAACAACTGCAAGCAGCGGTCTGTTTTTTTGCGCTATTTTCTTTTTTGCCCCGTTCACGCCCGGCCGGGCAGCCAGACCGTTGTTTTTGCCCCGCAGGGGGTGTTCTGCCCGAACACTGCCCTGCCGCCATGGGCGGCGGCGATCTGCTGCACTACATACAGGCCAAGGATATGAGGCGCATTTTCGGCAGGCTCCGCAGCGTTCAGCGCCGCAAGAACGGCAGCCGGATAGCCGATGCCGTCATCCGCTACGGTCAGGCAGAAGCGCTCCCCTACCCGCCGGGTGTGCACGGTAATATTCACCGGCTTTGGGTTATGCCGGACGCTGTTGTTCATCAGGTTTTCCAGCAGCCGTGCCAGCAGCGCCTCATCTACCGAAAGCACTGTCTGCTCTGCCGGTTCTTCCTGTTCCAGTGTGATCTCGCAGTGCTCTGCCAGCGGGCTTTCGCAAAACTGCGCCACCATCTGCCGGAACAGCGGCCCTGCCCGGAGGTCTTTCCGGCGCAGGGGTTGGGCACCGTATTCCAGCTTACTGGTCAGGTTCAGGTCATCAATGAGAGTGCGCAGCTTTTCGCACTGGGTGCGGATGCCGGTCGCTTTCTGCCGGGAACTGTCCGGCAAAAGTGCATCCTGTTCCAGCTGCTCCGCCCAGCCTAAGATGAGCGCCAGCGGGGTGCGCACGTCATGGCTGACCCCTGCGATCCACTGGGTGCGGGCGTTGTCCCGCCGGGAAAGCATCTCATTTTTGGCTTGCAGCTGCGCCCCGGTCTGGTTCAGCTTTTCTGCCAGTTCCCCGGCAAAACCGTCGGTAGACAGTCGGACGGTCTGCCCCTGCGCCAGAGCATCCAGACCGTTTGCCACGGTCTCCAGCCGCTTTGCCCCCCGCCAACTCAGCCAGAAGCAGAGCACCAGCCCCAGCAGCAGCATTCCCAGCGCTGCTGCCGGGAGCACCCGCACCATGCTCAGGGCAAAGTCCGGTGAGCTGTAAATGCTGTACTTCCACAGGCTCCCCTTTGGCAGCCCGATGACGAACAGTCCGTAGGGTTCTGTCCAGCAGAACACCGGGTAATCCGCCAGATACCAGCGGGCAAATCTGGCGATATCGCCGGGCGTGTAGGCACGGTTCAGCTCCTGCGGCAGGTCGTAGCTCCAGCGGATGTTTCCCACATCGTCCAGTACCATCGCCCACTCGTAGCCATTCATCCACTCCTGCGGGGTGCGTTCTGCCCCAAAGGCAAGCCCTTCGGCGGTCTCCACCATGGAATCTGCGATCTCGCTGGATGAATACTCCCGCTGCGGCAGGCGGCAGCTCTCCTGCCAGCCCAGCCAGCCCAGCACTGCAACACCGGAAAACAGCAGCAGCAGAACGATGCCCACCGCCGCCAGCACATACCGCCGGATCAGACGCACAAAGGTTTTCATGCTTCTTCCCCCCTTTGTCAGCTTATAGCCAATGCCCCGCACCGTCCGCAGAAACTGCGGCGCACCGGGTTCGGCTTCCAGCTTCTCCCGCAGATGCCGGATATGTACACCCAGACTGTTCTCGTAGCCATAATAATCTGCGCCCCAGACCGCCGCACAAAGGGCATCGTAGGTAACGATGTGTCCCCGATTCTCTGCCAATTTCCGCAGCAGCGCCAGCTCGGTAGCGGTCAGCGCCAGTGTTTTGCCCTCCGGCAGGGTAACAATGGCATCATTCAGGTCTACGCACCGCTCCCCCAGCTGCAAAGGTGCCGGTTTTGTACGGGACAGCTCTGCCCGGTACGCCCGCTGCAAAATATGCTGCACCCGCAGCAGCAGTTCCTGCATCAGAAAAGGCTTGGTCAGGTAGTCGTCTGCGCCAAGCCCCAACCCGAACAGGCGGTCGGCATCCGCGTCCCGTGCGGAGAGGAACAGCGCCGGAACATCCGCTTTTGCCCGCAGCGCCCGGAACAACGAAAATCCGTCCCCATCCGGCAGGTTGATATCCAGGATCATCAGCTCCGGCTGCTCTGCCGCAAAGCAGCCGCGGGCAGCGGCGCAGCTTTGGGCAGTTCTGATATGGCCATATCCTGCGCCCCGCAGCTGCTCACACAGCAGTGCCAGCAGTTCGGCGTTGTCATCCACAATGAGAAGCTTTGCATCATAAATGGTATCCATAAGGGCAGTTCTCCTTTCCCGCCTTTACTATACCACACTTTTTGCGCTGCGGCGGAAAACGCCTGCAAATTTAAGGGTAAATTAAGCTGCGCTTCCGGTCAGTTTAAGGCAGCGGGTGTATTCTGGCATCGTTCCGAAACACATGAATGCGAAAGGAGACCATTTATGAAACCTGTGATCGAGACCCATACCCTTTGCAAAAGCTACCATGGCCGTCCGGTGGTGGATCATTTGAATCTGACTGTCCCGGAGGGCTGTGTTTACGGCTTTTTAGGCCCCAACGGTGCGGGCAAATCCACCACCATGAAGATGCTGTTGGGGCTTGTGCACCCCACCGGTGGCAGTGTGGAACTGCTGGGGCACACCCTGAACGAAGCAAACCGCATTGCCCTGCTGCGGCAGACCGGCAGCCTGATCGAATCCCCCTCCGGTTACCTGCACCTGACTGCCCGGGAAAACCTTTCCATCGTGGCTGACCTGAAGGATGTGGACCGGAAGGACATCAGCCGGGTGCTGGAGATCGTGCACCTGACCAAGGACGCTGACCGAAAGGTTGGGCAGTATTCCCTTGGCATGAAACAGCGGCTGGGCATTGCCATGGCGCTGCTGGGCAGCCCCAAGCTGCTGATCTTGGACGAACCTACGAATGGTCTGGACCCGGCAGGCATTCAGGAGATGCGCAGTCTGATTGCTTCCATGCCCCAGACCACCGGAGCCACCGTGCTGATCTCCAGCCACCTGCTGGGCGAGATCGAGCAGATGGTGGATCA
The DNA here is from genome assembly GCF_023347295.1 of Faecalibacterium sp. I3-3-33. Taxonomy (NCBI): domain Bacteria; kingdom Bacillati; phylum Bacillota; class Clostridia; order Eubacteriales; family Oscillospiraceae; genus Faecalibacterium; species Faecalibacterium sp. I3-3-33. The sequence goes on along the minus strand of NZ_CP094469.1, from coordinate 1,267,831 downwards.
GGTGGGCATCCTGAACCACGGCAAGCTGCTGTTTGAGGGCTCCTTGCAGCAGCTGCAAAAGCACAGCCGGGGCGGCATTCTGCTGCGGGTGCTGGACGCACCCAAAGCCGCAGCCGTCCTGCAGCAGCAGGGAGTAAAAGCCGCTGCACCGGCAGACCAGCCGGACACCCTGCAGCTGCCCCCGCTGCCGGACGAAGCGCTGGCGGCGCTGGTCTGTACCCTTGCCGAAAGCGGCGTGGGTGTGGTTGGCCTGACGGCCCAGACAAAGAGCCTTGAGGACATCTTCCTCAGCCTGACCCAGACCAGCGGGGAGGTGGCGTAAGATGGCAGCTTTCCGTACAGAACTGCAAAAAGCCCACCGTCGGCACGACCTTGCTCTCTGCCTGCTCATCCCCGGCATTGTCGTTCTGTGGGTGGGCGGCCTTGCCCCGGCAGACCCGGAGGAGCTTGCCAACGGTTACAGCGCCCTGCTTTACAGCCTGCCCGTCATTGAGGCTATTCTGATGCCGGTGATGATGGCAGTGCTGGCCTCCCGGTTGTGGGATATGGAGATCAAAGGCAACACCGCCAAGCTGCTCTACACCCTGCAGAGCCGCCGAAGCCTGTTTGCAGGCAAGGCGGTCTTTGGAGTGCTGGAGGTGCTGTTGGTCACGGTGCTGGAGCTGGCCTGTGTTCCGGTGCTGGGGCGTGTCCATGGTTATACCGAAGCCTTTCCCACTGGGCAGCTATGCTATCTGTTCGTCTGCACGCTGGCTGTGGACGCAATGCTCTTCTTTGGAGAATTTCTGCTGATGCTGTGGGTAGGCAACCCCCTGCCGGCGCTCTGCGTGGGCATTGTAGGGGCGCTGGTGGGGCTGTTCTCTGCTTTTATGCCGCCGCTTGTCAGTTACTTTGTGCCCTTTGGGTACTACATCCCTCTGAGCGCCTACGAAGTGGCGAACTGGGACCAGGCCACCCACACCGTCACCTACGGCACCCGCCCCTTCAACTGGGGGCTGCTGGCCTTCACCCTTGCGCTGGGCGCTGTGCTGTTTGCCCTTGCGTGGCGCAAGGTACAGGACGAGGAGGTATAAAACCATGCTGAAACGCTGTATTCTTGCGGAGAACCGCAAACTCCACGCATCCCCCATCTGGGCAATGTTCTTTGTGCTGCCCATTCTTTCGGCCACCTATGGCACCTTCAATTATCTGCAAAATCTTGAGATCCTTACCGACGGCTGGTATAGCCTGTGGACCCAGCACACCCTGTTTTATTCCATGCTCTTCTTCCCTGCCATGGTAGCCACCTATGCTGCCTACTTGTGGCGGCTGGAACATCTGGGGCACAACTGGAACCTGATCATGGCAAGCCCCGTACCGCCGCTGGACCTGTTTGCCGCAAAGTTTGCGGTGGTGACAAAGCTGGCGCTGCTGACCCACGGTTTTGTGTTTGCACTGTTCGTGTTCTGCGGCAAGGTATTTGCCCATCTGCCCGGGCTGCCGCCGGTCACCTTACCTCTGTTTTTACTGCGGGGCCTGCTGGGTGCGTTGGCTGTCATTGCCGCACAGCTGGTGCTGGCCATGGTCATCCGCAGCTTTGCCGTACCCATTTTTCTGGGGCTGCTGGGCGGCATTACCGGCATCTTTATCAGCTCCAAGGGTCATGGGCTGTTGTGGCCCTATTCCCTGATGCAGCTCGGTATGAACTCCAACAGAAGTGCGGATGCTCTGGTGGGCAGCTACGGGCTGTTTGCCTTCAGCTGCATCTTCTGGCTAGGAACGATGTTCCTTCTGGCATGGCTGCTTTTACGCCGGGAGGATGTGCGGGCATAAGGCACGGCAGCGCGCATGACGATTTCCAAAAATGACCCTGTGACACAATTTTCGCATCGTTGACAGACAGAAAAACCTCCCCATGCAGTTGCCCTGCACGGGGAGGTTTTTGTTATATGGGAATATGTGCGCTTCCTTAACGCTTATACTTTGCAGCGGTCTGCAAACGCTGCATGGCACGATCCAGCGCAATTTTGCTCTGGTAATACTCGTGCATGCTCTGCTTATGCTGCAAGCGTTCCTCGGCGCGGATGCGGGCGGCCTCGGCACGATTCTTGTCGATGTCCTCCGGGTTCTCGGCGCTGTCCACCAGCACCATCACATAGGCGGGGGTCACCTCAGCAATGCCATCGCCCACCAGCACATCCCGGGCCTTGCCGTCCACTACAAAGTGGAGGATGCCCATGTGCAGCGCCACCAGCACCGGGTTATGCCCGGCCTGTACGCCGTAGATGCCATCGCTGATGGGCAGGGTCAGATCCTCGCAGTCGCCCTGATAGAACTCGCCGCTGGATGCTGTGATGCTCAGCATGAACTTGTTCATCAGACGGCACCGCCCTTTTCCTCAGCCAGCTTCTTTTCTGCCTTTTCGCGTGCTTCCTCCAGCGTACCTACGTTGAAGAATGCCCACTCCGGCAGATCATCGGCCTTGCCGTCCACGATGGCGGCAAAGCTGCGCACGGTATCCTTCAGGGGCACATACTTGCCCTTGAGGCCGGTAAAGTTCTCAGCCACGGCAAAGGGCTGGGACAGGAATTTCTGCAGCTTGCGGGCGCGCATGACGGTCAGCTTGTCGTTCTCGTCCAGCTCGTCCATGCCCAGAATGGCAATGATGTCCTGCAATTCCTGATAGCGCTGCAGAATGGACTGCACCTTGCGGGCTACGCGGTAATGTTCCTCGCCCACGATGTCCGCCTCCAGAATGCGGGAGGTGGAGGCCAGCGGGTCCACAGCCGGGTAGATGCCCTGCTCCACGATCTTACGGGACAGCACGGTGGTGGCGTCCAGATGAGCAAAGGTGGTGGCGGGGGCGGGGTCGGTCAGGTCGTCGGCAGGCACATAGACGGCCTGCACCGAGGTGATGGAACCGTCCTTGGTGGAGGTGATGCGCTCCTGCAGAGCGCCCAGCTCGTTGGCCAGCGTGGGCTGGTAGCCCACGGCAGAGGGCATACGGCCCATCAGGGCCGAGACCTCACTGCCGGCCTGCACGAAACGGAAGATGTTATCAATGAACAGCAGCACGTCCTTGTGGGTCTCCTCACGGAAGTACTCTGCCATGGTCAGGCCGGTCTCGGCCACGCGCATACGGGCTCCCGGGGGCTCGTTCATCTGACCAAAGACCAGTGCGGTCTTGTCCAGCACGCCGGAGGCGTTCATCTCGCCCCACAGGTCGCAGCCCTCGCGGGAGCGCTCGCCCACGCCGGTAAAGATGGAGTAGCCGCCGTGCTCGGTGGCCACGTTATGGATCAGCTCCTGGATCAGCACGGTCTTGCCGACACCGGCGCCGCCGAACAGGCCGATCTTGCCGCCCTTGGCGTAAGGAGCCAGCAGGTCGATGACCTTGATGCCGGTTTCCAGAATTTCAGTCGCAGGCTTCTGCTCTGCAAAGCCGGGTGCCTTGCGATGGATGGGCCAGTGCGGCAGCTCGTCCACAGCGCCCTTGCCGTCAATGGGGCGGCCCAGCGGGTCGAACATCCGGCCCAGTGTGCCCTCGCCCACAGGGGCGGTCAGGCCGTGGCCGGTAGCTTCCACCGGCATACCCTTGCCCAGACCCTCGCTGGCAGAAAGCATGATGCAGCGCACCGTGGTCTCGTTGACGTGCTGCGTCACCTCCATGGTGCGCTCGGTGCCCTCTGCGGTCACGGTAAGCGCCTCCTGCAGGGCAGGCAGCCTGCCGGCGGTGAACTGCACATCCACCACGGGGCCTGCTACGCGAATAATAGTTCCCTGTATCATTTGGATTGCCTCTTGTCAAATCTTGTTTGTCCAACGAACCCTCTCAGTCATCGCTGCGCGATGCCAGAGAAAGTTCCTTTATTATGTCCGGTCCTGCACGGCAGCTGCGCCGCCGATGATCTCGGTGATCTCCTGCGTGATGGAACCCTGACGGGTGCGGTTGTATTCCAGCTGCAAGTCCCGGATCATGTCATTGGCGCTCTTGGTAGCAGAATCCATGGCGGTCATGCGGGCGCTCTGCTCAGCGCAGAAGCTCTCGGTCATGGCACCAAAGATCATGCCGTGCATATAGATGGGTGCGATCTGCTCGAATACCGTCCATGCGTCCGGTACCAGTTCCACCTCGCCCTTGGGGTCGCCCAGACCCTTGGGAGCAGGCTGCAAATACCGCCGGTCCAGCGGCAGCAGACGCTCCATGACAGGCTCACTGGTAAGGGCGTTCTGGATCTTGGTGTAGACGATGTAGATCTCGTCCAGCTTGCCGGACTTGAAGTCATCAATGGCGTCTACCGTGATGTCGCGGGCACGCTGCAAAGTGGGTGCGGTTGCGCTATAACGGAACTCCTCCACAAGGCGGGGGTCCCGGTGACGCAGAGCGCGGTAGCCCACCTGACCGATGACATAAAAGCGGTCGTTGGGGTCTGCGTGCTCCCGCAGAAACTTGAGCAGGTTCTGGTTATAAGCACCTGCCATGCCCTTATCGGCAGTAAGCACCAAATACGCCCGCCGGGGGTTTTCCAGATTCCGCTCATGGAAGAAGGGGTGCTCCGGCTCCTCCGGCAGATGCGGCACAACACGGGAGATGGTATCCCGCATACGGTTGAAGTAAGGGGACACATTCTGGTAATTCTGCCGTGCCTTGCGCAGCTTGGACGAAGAGATCAGGTACATGGCATTGGTGATCTTCATGGTATCCTGAATGCTCTCGATGCGCTCCTTCAGCAGCTTACTGGACGACATGGTCATTGCCTCCCGCATAAGCTTTCCAAGCGTTCAGGATGGCATCCACCCGGTCGGGTTCCAGCTTGCCGTCGGCATCGATCTTCTGCATGGTGCCGGAGACGTCTGCACGGAACTGCCGCACAAAGGCAGCGGTCTTTTCCCGCTGCTCTGCGGTAGGCAGGGTGTCCAGCAGGCCGTGGGAAGCCAGCACCAGAATGACCACCTGCTCGGCATCGGACTTAGGCTGGCACAGCGGCTGCTTGAGCATTTCCATCAGTGCCTTGCCGTGCTCCAGCTGGCGGCGGGTCTCGGCGTCCAGATCGGAGCTGAACTGTGCAAAGGATTCCATCTCCTTATACTGTGCCAGCTCGATACGCAGGTTTGCGTTGGCCTTTTTCATGGCCTTGGTCTGGGCAGCGCCGCCCACACGGGAAACCGACAGACCCACGTTGACAGCCGGGCGGTTGCCGGCGTTGAACAGGGCGCTTTCCAAGAAGATCTGACCATCGGTGATGGAGATGACGTTGGTGGGGATGTAGGCCGAAACATCGCCGGCCTGCGTCTCTACAATGGGCAGTGCAGTGATAGAGCCGCCGCCCAGATCATCCCGCATACGGCAGGAGCGCTCCAGCAGACGGGAGTGCAGGTAGAACACATCGCCGGGGTAAGCCTCACGGCCCGGAGAGCGGCGCAGCAGCAGCGAAATGGCACGGTAGGCCACCGCATGCTTGGACAGATCATCGTAAACGATGAGCACGCTCTTGCCCTTGGCCATGAAGTACTCGGCCAGTGCAGTGCCCGCATAGGGGGCAATGTACTGCAGCGGGGCAGAATCCGACGCAGTAGCTGCCACGATGGTGGTATAGCTCATAGCGCCGTGCTTTTTCAGATCCTCGGCCACGCGGGCGATGGAGGAAGCCTTCTGACCGATAGCAACATAGATGCACAGCACATCCTTGTCCTTCTGGTTCAGGATGGCATCGGTAGCAATGGAGGTCTTACCGGTCTGGCGGTCGCCGATGATCAGCTCACGCTGACCGCGGCCGATGGGGAACATGGAGTCGATAGCCAGAATACCGGTGTGCAGCGGGGTGTCCACGCTCTGGCGCTCCAGAATACTGGGTGCCTGCTTCTCAATGGGGTTATACCCCTCGGCCTCAATGGGGCCTTTGCCGTCGATGGGCTCGCCCAGCGGGCTGATGACACGGCCCAGAAAAGCATCGCCCACCGGGATACCGGCGCGCTTGCCGCTGCGGGTGACCATGGTGCCCACACCAACGGTCTCGGCACCATCGAACAGCATAACGCCCAGCTGCTCGGGCTCTACGCTTTCCACCATGCCCTTGGCACCGTTTTCAAAGGTGACGATCTCGCCGTACACAGCGCGGTTCATGCCGTCAATGTGCACGATGCCATCGGCAGAGGAGATGACCACACCGCCCTCTGCGGAGGTCTCGGCGGGCTTGTAGTCCTCGATGCGGGTCTTGAGGGTAGCCAGCGAGGGCTTGCCCTCCATCATTTTGTCCAGCTGATGACGGCCGGAATTGTCGAACACGCGGTCGCCCACCTGCAGGACATAGCCGGAAAGCAGGCTCTCGTCCACGGTAATGTTCAGGATGACTTCCGTGGCGTCATACAGCTTTTTGATCTCCGACTTGATGCGGTCCAGATCTTTTTCGCGGAGCTTATGGGCGCAGCGCAGGCTGGCCTTGACGATGCGGTTATCCGCAAAAAATTCACGACTGAATTCAGTTGCCATTGCCTGCACCTGCTTTCTGCAGCAGATCGTCCAGCAGCTGATCATCATCCTGGGCGGTCAAATTATGTTTCAAAAGCTTTTCGCACATGGAGCGTGCCAGTGCCGTAGCCTGTGCATCTGCTTCCCGCAGCTTGTTCTGGCGCTCGATCTCCACAGCAGCCTTACCGGCAGCCACGATCTCATCGGCCTGCTTCTGCACATCGGCCAGCAGCTGCTGCTTTTCCACCTCGGCCTGCTTCTCGTAGGCTTCGCGGCGGGCTGCGGCTTCGTTATCCACATTACGCAGCTTGTCCTGTGCGGTCGTAAGCGCTGCGGCAGCCTCGGTCTTGGAGGTCTGTGCCGCTGCAATGTCTGCCTCGATCATCTTCTGGCGCTGATCCAGCACGTTCTGGATGGGCTTGAACAAAAACTTGCGCAGCAGCACATACAGGATCAGGACATCCACCACGGTCCACAGCAGGTTCAAATCCAACTTCAGCATTCGTCCACGCCTCCGTTACTGGCCCAGGAACAGGATGATCAGCAGTGCAACGACGAAGCCGAAAATTGCGGTACCTTCTGCCAGAGCAGCGCCCAGCAGCAGGTTCGTCTGGATCTTGCCGGAAGCCTCCGGCTGGCGGGAGATGGCCTCCGTTGCCTTACCCGTTGCAATACCAATGCCAATACCGCCGCCAATGCCGGTCAGCGCTGCAATGCCAGCGCCCAGAGCTACCAAACCACTCATAGTTCTATCTCCTTTGTAATTACAGTTTTAAATGTGTTGTTTATTCCTCGCCGCCGATGCTCTCTTTCATAAACAGTGCGGTCAGGAACACGAAAACATAGGTCTGGATCAGACCATCGAACAGGTCAAAATACAGGCTGAACACCGCCGGGACGAACACCGGCACCACCAGCTTGAGCAGTTCCATGATAACGAACGCGCCCAGCACGTTGCCGAACAGTCGCATACACAGACTGGTGGGGCGAATGGCGATCTCGAGGATGTTCATGGGGGTCATGATGGGGGTAGGGGCTGCAAGGCTCTTAAGAAAGCCCGCGCCGCCCCGGGCGCGAACGCCCGCATACTCGATAAGCACGATGCTCATCAGCGCCAGTGCAGCGGTCACATCCAGATCCTTTGTGGGGGGCTTTACGCCGAACACACCGATCACGTTGGAGCAGGCAATGTACAGCGCCACGGTCATCAGGTAGGGCACATAGCGGCTGCCCTCCTTGCCCAGCAACCCTTCAAAGAAGTTTTTGCCAAGGGAGTACAGCGCTTCCAGTGCTGCCTGACGCTTGCTGATGTGATCCACCTTCAGGTTGCGGGTAAGCAGGATGGAGCCCACCACCAGCAGCAGCATGATCACCCAGCTGATGACCACCGATTCCGGGATCTGCAGCGAGCCGACCTTGACATACTCCACGGTAAGCTCTTCCATCAGAGCCTGCGTCAATTTGTTCATTTGCTTTTCCTCCTTCCTGCAGGGATAGGGGTCTGCGGGCGGGAGCCGGGCGTGCGGCGCATCCCCGGCCGAGGATCTGCCGCGCACCTTTGCTCCGCGCCCCTTCACACCTTCTTATCGCGCGAAGAAAAGACCATTTACCGTGAAAAAAGCAAGGAAGGCGCTGCCTGAATGCTGTCTGCGCCCTCCCCTTTCTTTGTCGGTTTCGTCTTTTTTCGTTGTGTATAATAGTACGATTGCACAAAATTGGCAAGGGTATTTGTGCACATTCTACATTTTACCCGGTAGCATTGCACCGGTAAAACAAAACTGTTGTACAGGGTGCACAATTTCAAGTTAAAAAAGCATATAATCTGTACAATTTTCTTGGATCTTTCCAGTGCTTTGCAGACGTATTCTGCCGGTTTTGGGAAATATTTCCGCAAAAATAGCCGTACCGTATAGCTTTTATATATCAGGTATATAAAAAACGTATAGGTATCTTCCCCGGTATGTTTTGGTGGCATCTTATGTATATTCCTTATACATATTTATTATAGAATCGCAGACAAACCGTCTTATGCGCCCTGCTTTTCCCCGCGGCGGAACACCAGCCGGAAGATGGCACGGGCAAGCGGGCCGCAGTACAGCATCTGCCAGCACAGCGCCATGGGCATATTGCAACCCCAGGTGTGCACCCACATCCCAAAGCTCGGCTCTTTGAACAGCAGCGTTGCGACCAGGCTCATCACCGGGCACATGATGCACACGATCATCAGCGAGATGGCGTAGGTGACGAACTGCGGGCGGTCTGTGGGGCGCATAAACAGGAATGCCAGCTTTGTGGCCAGCTTTTCCACCACAAAAAATTCCAGCACAAAGGCCACCGGCACCATGATCGGCATTTCGTGCAGAGCCATAACAAAAGTAGCATTGGTCACGCTGTTTGTGTTCAGCGCCACATTGTAGACGATCATACCATAGACCATGATAGCGGCCATGACAATGGTAAAGAAGATGCGTTCCGGTAATGTTTTAGGCATTTTGATTGATTCTCCGTTTCTTTTTTATGCAAATTTTCGCCGCAAAAAAGCCGCCCCGCGAAACTTTCATCTCGCGGGGCGGCGGCGACTACCATTCATTGGCGCTATTTTAGCACAAATAGAACCGGCGCATAATACCTTGCGGGCACTTTCTCCCCTTTTGTGGAAAATCCTTCACAAACGACCCGGAACTTCTGGGCAATTTTTTCGCACCGCCGCAGGTTTCAACATTGCACAAAAACAGATCCTTTTCTTTGTACGGTCTGCCAATAGACAAAACGTGCATCTTCCTGTATAATTAAGCCAGAAACCAGAGAAGTACAGCAGAAGCTCAAAAGAGAGTTACTCCCGCTGACTTTAAGAAGAAAGGAGCGAAGACCGATGGTTGATATGGAACCCGCACAGCAGGGACAGGCTGTCGGGGTTCGCTGAGAAGCAAAACAGAGGCTCACCACAAACGGGATGTTTCCCCCGTATAAAAACACAAAAACAGAGCCGGTCTTGAGCATCAATAATGCGATAACACGACAACCTGTCGATTCAATTCTTCCCCAGAGCGTTCAGATAGATCCGCTGGAGATGATTCTTATGAAAGTATCAACGATCCGGAGAACCTTATTTGAATAGCTGAAAAGGAGTTCTACCAATGTACTAGGTAAGACGTTTCCCTTGCAAATCTAACTCGAAAGAATGTGGTAATATGAAATTCATCCTCATGAACCGTTTGCCGCAGTCCAACAGTTGAGAAAAGGGTCAGTCCAATGTACAGTTGATTTTCATCCCCTTGCAAAGTACCTAAATTCTGAAGAAACGTTTCTAAGGAGAGTCACCCTATGAAACCCGTATTCCGAAAATGAGGTCACCAAGGAGAAGAGGCTTATGACTCCGAAGAAGTAAGTATCCAGCCGGACGAGGGCTTGCAACCGCCTCGTCCGGCTGGTTTTATTTTATGTTGTTTCAACAAATAGTTGATGCGCAATTTATGCAGAATTTACGCAGGAAGGTTGAATGCCGTCCTTGTGTTTTTGCCCCCTTATGTTATAATATGGTAAAAGATGGGAGGTGCATCTTATGCAGCTGGCGTTTGGCTGGTACAACATCCTTGAGCTTTTGTTCTGCCTTGTGGCGCTGTGGATGGGCATCCGCGACCTGCAAGGCAAAGACCCGCTGATCTACACCTTTTTCAACCAATATGACCGCGACCCGGAATACCGCGCCATGTGGCAGAAGAAAAACGGCGTGTGGGAGATCTTCAACGCAATGGTTCTTGCTTCTTCGCAGTTTCTGGGCAACTTCCCTACCCTGAGCAACGGGGTACGCACCATTACAGTCATCGTTGATGTGATCTACCTGATTTTGTACGAGATCTGGGAGCACAGCGCGGACTGAACCGCCGGGAGGTAGCTATGAACCTGAACCTTTCCACTTCAGACTGGCTGAACGCAGCACTGGGCGTGCTATTTTTATACCGCGGCATCCGGGATCTTTACAATAGCACCGGCACCGGCTGGAGCAGTGAGGACGAAAAGAAGCACTTTCGCAAATTATTCGGCATAGCATCGACCATCGGCGGCGCGTTCCTGTTAGTCAATATTTTTCTTCCCAAGGTAGAGCCGCTGCACTCTATTTTGATGGTGGCAGCGCTCGTGTTCAGTGTTGCTCTGCTGATCTCACATCTGTGCTATACCCTGAGCAGGGACGACAAAAACAAAAAGTGAGGTTTTTTTATGGAAGTCATCGGCGCAATTTTAGTCGCGCTTTTCGGCATCGGGTTCGGCATTTTTATGGCGCTGCAGCCGGAGGATGCCATTGCCTTGCGTTCCCGTGGGCGGTATACGCAGGTGCCCGAACCTACGGAGGAGTACATCCGGCTAACCCGGTTGGAGGGCATCGTAGTTTCGGTACTCTGCGCCGTGCTTCTGGTGGTGCTGCTGTTCGCGCCCACGTAAGACTTTCCTGTTTCCTCTTGCGGATTCTTTCTCGCCCTGTTACAATGAGAAAAAACGCAGGAGGTTTTTTGTTATGGTCAAGCACGTTATTCTCTGGCAGCTGAAGGACGAGTTGTCCGCCGAGGAAAAATCCGCCGTCAAGGCCGGCATCAAAGAGGGGTTGGAAAGCCTTTCCGGCAAAATTCCGGGGCTTGTGGATATCCACGTCAACATTGATGCTCTCCCCTCCTCCAACGCTGACCTGATGCTGGACACCACCTTTGAGAGCGCCGAGGCGCTCAAGGGCTACTCCACCCACCCGGCACATGTGGCAGTGGCAAACAGCAAGGTGCGTCCCTACTACAAAAACCGCGTCTGTCTGGACTACGAGGTGTAAGGCAGCAAGGCAGGAGGATGATTCAAGCTGCCCTCCGCGTATGCTCTGGACTTTTTCAGCGGAATAGTGATTTTATAATTTCGACATCCCGGAGCGTCTGCGGACGCTCCGGGATGCCATTTTATGGAATGAACTTACGCAAAAAGGGTCATTGCACAAACCGTGCAATGACCCTTTTTATGTTTTTCTTTTACTGTAGGCGCGGAATAAGCTCTTCCCGCAGAATACGAATATCCTCCTCTGTTCGGATGGCATCAAGCTGTACCAGCAGATTCAGCTGATCTGTTGCCGCATCGTAGCAATACAGACTTGTAGTATCCATTACCAACATCGTATTCTGCCATATCCGTTCCTGCCGCAGAACGCGTTCCTCCCGCAGGTCTGCCCACTCTGCATGACAGTATTTTTTCAGCTGGCCGTGCAGATGCTGTTCGGCCTGAACATTGAGCTTTATCTCCACAAAGCACCATTTTCCACCCAGTTTGACTGCATTATCGGCAAACCCGGTACGTTTATCATCCCTATGACACGCACATTCTGAAAAGAACTTTTTCTGATCTCCCAGCACGCGCAGAAAATAGTCCACATAAAACCGTCGGAACTGAATTTCCAACGTAAACAATCGGCGATATGTCTGTGTGACTTCAAGCCAATTTTCTGGGTTGATCTTTTGCAGCGGCAGCGGGATCGCTCTGCTCTCCAGCAGATATGGCGGCAATTTATTTCCGATTGCAAGTAATGCTTTCAGACGCTCAAAGTCACTTCCCACCACAGGCGTGATAGCACTTTGGCGTGAAACGAAAATAAAATCTGAAAACTCAGAAATATCTACTGGGCACGGCAGCAAACATATTTCATCTATTTTCGCAAAGATCCTGCGGCTTGTTATGAAGTTCACATTCAGTTGCAGTTCCTCTTCCTCGCTCATACCGGGATGCGCATCGTAAAACGGTTGCTCTGCAACTTTTCCAATCGCCAATATTTTTCCGCCGTACTTTTGGTAAAGTAAGCGTGCCCGCTGCAACGCATTCCAAAGTCTCTCATATTCTCTTTGCGATAGATGTTCTTTTTCTTTTTTCAATGCGGTCTCCAAACGGCGGATATTCTGAATGGCCGTTTTTGCATGAAAAAACAGTACAATATCACCGGGAACCGTCCACTTAGGCACTGTCCACTCCACCCACTCTGAACACATTAAGACTTCAGTGTCAAACTGGTCGGCATAATGGTCAAGTTCTTCCACGTTCTTAGGGAAACTCACATTGTTTAAATAAGCTTGCACATTCATCCTGTTGTTCACCCTTTCCTCCTCATTTTAAAGGATTTACAAGTCCAAGAAACCACACCAGCTGCCATGCTACGCGAAAAGGGTCATTGCACGGTTTGTGCAATGACCCTTTTTCTATCAGTCGATGCTGAACTTACTGAACGAACTCCACGGTGTACTCAAAGCCGTACTCTTCCTGCAGCTTCTTGACCTCGGGCTCGCAGTCCTCGATGAAGGTGGGAGCGTAAACAGAAGCGCCGTTGTGTGCCTTCTTGTAGTCCTCCACGATCTGCTGCAGCTTTGCCCAGCCCTCGTTGGCCTTGTTCTGGTCGATGCTGTCGGGGAAGTTGATGATGAACTCGCGGTGTTTGGGAATACGTGCCTTCATAATAGTGATCTCCTTATTCTTATCGTTTTCAATAAATCAGCTTTTTATTCAGAAGCGGAGCGCTTTGCCCCGCGACCTGCGGAAAAACGGTTACAGCCCGAACACCCTGCGGGCGTTTGCGGCGGTGGCGCAAAACACCTCTTCCGGGGCAAGCGCTTTGCGCTGGGCGATGTACGCGCCCACATAGCGGATAAGGGAGCTGTCACAGCGGGTGCCGCGCACCGGCTCCGGTGCCATATAGGGGCAGTCGGTCTCCAGCACGATGGCGTCCAGCGGCAGGGCGTCGATGGCCTTGGCTGCGCGCTTGGCACCGTTGAAGGTGCAGGCACCGCCAAAGCCAATGTACAGCCCCTGTGCTGCCAGCTGCACGGCATCCTCGGCGCTGCCGGAATAGCAGTGCACAATGCCCTTGGGACGGTACTTTTTGAGCAGTGCGTAGACGTCTGCGTGCGCCTGCCGGTCGTGCACGATGATGGGCTTGTCCAGTTCCAGCGCCAGCCGGATCTCGGCTTCAAACAGTGCCAGCTGGGCGTCCTTGGGCACAGGCCAGTGGTAGTCCAGCCCGCACTCCCCTACCGCTACCACCTTGGGGTCATCGTAGTAGGGCATCAGGGCCTGCATCTCAGCGGCCCAGTCGCCGCCGTACACCGACACCGTGGGCGCGGGGCCGTCCTCGCCGCAGTCGGCGGCGGGCAGCAGGCTTTCCGGGTGGATGCCAACGGCTGCTACTACCCACGGGTAGCGGTGCGCCAGCTCCAGCACCCGGGGCGCATCCCCGGAGTGGGTAGCCTGCTCGCACACGCCTACCACGCCCTTGCCGGGCAGGCTGTCCAGCAGTGCAATGCGGTCGGCGTCAAAGGCGCGGGCACTGTAATGGGCGTGGGTGTCAAAAATCGGTCCGGTCATACCTTCTCCTTTTGGGCGGGGGCTTTATTCACCAGCCAGATGCCCACGCACACGAACACCAGCGCCGCCAGATACTGCCAGCGGAACAGCGGCTCGCCGTTGAGCACGGCGCTGAGCAGCACGTTGGCCACCGGGTTGACAAAGCAAAAGATGGAAATGCGGCTGACCGGGTTGTTTTTCATCAGCAGTGCCCACAGGATATAGCCTGCGCCGCAAATGAAGGCCAGATACAGCATGACCACCGCTGCCAGCGCACTTTGCACATGGAGACAGCCCCCCATAACGGTGCCCAGCACAAACAGCGCCAGCCCGCCCACAAACAGGTTCAGAAAGCAGACAGCAAAGCTGTCAGCTTTTTTGGTGACCGACTTATTCCACGGGCCGGACAGGGTGAAGATGACGGTCGCCGCCATCATGCAGAACACGCCCCAGCCGCTGCCGCTACCGTGGTTGCCAAGGGTGCCGATGAGCACGCCCGCAAAACCCACCGCACAGCCCAGCGTTTTTGCCGGGGTCATGCGGTCTGCATTGCCGTAGATAAAGTGTGCAAAGATGACCCCCAGAAAGCTCTGGGTGCTGTTCAGGATGCTGCCAAACGCGCCGGTGAGCATAGCCACAGCGATGTAGTAAAACGCATACTGTGCTGTGGTCTGCCACAGACCCAGCGCGCAGCACTCAGCTGCCACCCTGCCCCGGGGCAGGCGGGGTGCTTTTCCCTGCAGCAGGATGCTGCCCAGCAGCACCAGTACGCTGCCCAGCATGAACCGCACCCCTGCAAAGCAGAAGATGGAGGCGGTGTTGCCGGAGTCGATGGAGAACAGACGGTAGCCCAGCTTGATGAACGGAAAAGCCGAGCCCCACAAGACATTGCAGAAAATAGCCAGCAGCACGGCGCACACCGGCGTAGCAAAGATCTTATCCAGCTTTGCCGAACGGACGGCTGTATTGTCAGACATAATACTCCTCACTTAGTGGATCCGGCTGCCCACGGGGACATCATCGCCGTAGAAAGCAATGGAGCAGCCGCCGTCAGCGGTATCGGCAGCGAAGATCATGCCCTCGCTGACGTACTTGCCCTTGAGCATGGGACGGGGTGCCAGATTGCACACGATGCCCAGCTTTTTGCCGATGAGATCCTCCGGCTTAAACCACTTGGCAATGCCGGACAGGATGCAGCGCTCCCGCTCGCCGTCAAAAACGGTGAGGTGCAGCAGCTTCTTGCTCTCCTTCAGGTTCTCGCAGGCGCGCACCTCGGCCACGCGCAGCTCCACCTTGCAGAAGGTGTCAAAGTCGATCTCTTCCTCATGGGTAAAGTCCACGGTGCTTTCCTCAGCGGGGGCGGCAGCCTTCTTCTCGGCTTCCTCCTTGGCCTTGTTGGCAACAGCGGCAGCAGCCTTGCGCTTCTCGTCCTCTTCCTTCAGGTGGGCGATCTCCTTGGCCACGTCAATGCGGGGGAACAGGGCTTCTCCCTTGTGCACGGTGTAGGTCTGCTGTGCGCCGTAGGTGGTCTTGGTCAGATCCAGTGCGGAAGCGTCCAAACCCAGCTGCTCCATCATCTTGGGGGCGGTGGTGGGCAGGTAGGCGTTCAGCAGAATGCCGCACACGCGCAGTGCCTCGCACAGGTGGTACAGCACGCTTTCCAGACGCTGCTTGTTGGCCTCGTCCTTTGCCAGTGCCCAAGGTGCGGTCTCGTCGATATACTTGTTGGCGCGCTGGATGACCGCAAAGATCTCCATCAGTGCCTGCGGGATGGTCAGGTCGTCCATGTCGGCGGTGACCTTGGCGGTCAGCTCGCTGACCATGGTCTCCAGCTCGGTGTCGATGGCCTCGGTACCGGCCACATTATGCACAGTGCCGCCGAAATACTTTTCGCACATGGCCACGGTACGGCTGAGCAGATTGCCCAGGTCGTTGGCCAAGTCGCTGTTGATGCGGTTGATCAGTGCCTCGTTGGTGAACATACCGTCGTTGCCGAAGGGGATCTCGCGCAGCAGGAAGTAGCGGATGGCGTCCACGCCGTAGCGGTCGCACAGGATGACGGGGTCCACCACGTTGCCCACAGACTTAGACATCTTGCCGCCGTTCATCAGCAGCCAGCCATGGCCGAACACCCGCTTGGGCAGGGGCAGATCCAGTGCCATCAACATGGCAGGCCACAGGATGGTGTGGAAGCGCAGGATCTCCTTGCCCACCATGTGCAGATCGGCCGGCCAGAACTTATCGTAGTCGTGGTAGGTCTCGTTGCCGTAACCCAGTGCGGAGATATAGTTGCTCAGAGCATCGACCCAGACGTACATGGTGTGCTTGGGGTCGAAGGGCACGGGGATGCCCCACTTGACCGAGGTACGGGACACGCAGGTATCCTGCAGGCCCTGCTTGATGAAGGCGATCATCTCGTTCTTGCGGCTCTCGGGCTGGATGAACTGGGGGTTCTCCTCGTAGAGCTTCAGCAGGCGGTCAGCGTACTTACTAGTCTTGAAGAAGTAGGCTTCCTCGTGGGCATCGTAGACCTCGCGGCCGCAGTCCGGGCATTTGCCGTCCACCAGCTGGCTGTCGGTCCAGAAGCTCTCACAGGGCTTGCAGTAGTGGCCGATGTACTCGCCCTTATAGATATCGCCCTGCTCGTACAGCTTGGTGAAGATCTTCTGGCAGCTTTCCATGTGGTAGTCATCGGTGGTGCGGATAAAGCGGTCGTAGCTGACATCCAGCAGCTTCCACAGATCCTTGACGGTGGCAACGATCTTGTCCACATACTCCTTGGGGGTGACGCCGGCATCAGCAGCCTTATCCTGGATCTTCTGGCCGTGCTCATCGGTGCCGGTCAGGAACATGACGTCGTAGCCCTGCATCCGCTTGAAGCGAGCCAGTGCATCGCAGGCCACGGTGGTGTAGCTGTGGCCGATGTGCAGCTTATCGCTGGGGTAGTAAATGGGGGTGGTGATATAAAATGTCTTGTGTTCGCTCATGGGGTTCTATCTTCCTTTCTTTTGGTTCTGCAGCTGTTCCTGCAAGCAAAAAGCGCTCCCGCCCTGCCGGGTATAACCGGACAAGGACGAGAGCGCTGAACCTTCGTGGTACCACCTTGCTTCGCCGCGCCCTTGCAGGCGCAGCCTTTAGCCGGCAAAAACCGGCCTTTGCGCGGTAACGGGCGCACCCCGTCGCAGGCTCATTGTTCACCTGCGCGGCTCCAAGACCATCTTCGGCACCGCGCGGCCTGCCCGGTTCCATCCTTCGGGCTTTCTGTCAGGCGCAGACGGTGCGTACTCTTCTCTTCACAGCCAATTTGACACAATTTTCAGTGTTGCTTCTATCATACGCAAAAAATGCGGTTTTGTCAACAAAAAGATGCAGAATCGCGCTGCCGGAAACGCAGCGAATCTGTATTTTGATGCATAAGCAACATCTGCTATGTGCCCAACAGAGCGGTGTATCTACCGCAGCGCCCGGTTTCAGATAGCGTATCCCTTGGCCTTGATGACCTCCACCACCTGAGAAACGTACTTCTGGCAGGTATCGTGGTCGGGGGCTTCCACCATCACGCGGACAAGCGGCTCGGTGCCGGACTCGCGCACCAGAATGCGGCCGGTATCGCCCAGCGCTTCTGCCACAGCCTTGACGGCCTCCTGCACCGCCGGGTCGTTCTGCGCGGCCTTTTTATCGGTCACGCGGACGTTTTCCAGCACCTGCGGATAGATCTTCAGGGGCTCAGCCAGCTTGCTCATGGGCATCTTCTTTGCCAGCATGACTTCCATCATCTTCAGACTGGTCAGGATGCCGTCACCGGTGCTGGCGTACTTGCTGAAAATGATATGGCCGCTCTGCTCACCGCCGATACGGCAGTTGTTCTTAGCCATGTATTCGTAAACGTACTTGTCGCCCACAGCGGTCTTAGCGTAGCCAATGCCCTGCTCGTCAAAGGCCTTGTACAGACCGAAGTTGGACATGACCGTGGTGACCACCGTGTTGTTCATCAGCTCGCCGTGCTCCTTCATGTAGCAGCCATAGATGTACAGGATGTGGTCACCGGTGATGACGTTGCCCTTCTCGTCCACGCACAGGCAGCGGTCAGCGTCACCGTCAAAAGCAAAGCCAACGTCCAGACCGTTCTCCACCACAAACTTCTGCAGACCTTCGATATGAGTAGAACCGGCGTTGTTGTTGATGTTCAGACCATTCGGCTTGTTATTGATAACGTAGGTATCTGCGCCGAGAGCATCGAACACAGACTTAGCAATATTCCAACTGGAGCCGTTGGCACAATCCAAACCGACCTTGACACCCTTGAAGGAGTAGATGCCCAGCGAGATCAGATAGCCCATGTAGCGGTTGCGGCCGGACACATAGTCCACCGTACAGCCAATGTGCTCCCGGTGTGCAAAGGGCAGCTCCGGCCAGTCCTTATCGAACACATGGAGCTTGCCGTCGATGTAGTCCTCCACCAGCAGCAGAGTCTCCTCGGGCATTTTCTCACCGTAGCAGTCGATCAGCTTGATGCCGTTGTCATAATACGGGTTGTGGCTGGCAGAGATCATAATACCGCAATCAAAGTCATCCACGCGAGCGATGTACGCCACGGAAGGAGTGGTGGTGACGTGCAGCAGATAAGCATCTGCTCCGGAGGCAGTCAGACCTGCGACCAGACTGTACTCGAACATATAGGAGCTGCGGCGGGTATCCTTGCCAATGACGATGCGGGCGGGCTCGTTGTTGCCGTTGCGCTCGCGCAAGGCGTTGTAGTACCATCCCAAGAAGCGGCCAACCTTGTAAGCGTGGTCAGCGGTCAGATCAATGCCTGCTTCCCCACGGAAGCCATCGGTTCCAAAATATTTTCCCATTCTTGATTACCTCGTTCCCAAAAGCGAACTTTTAGTAGTGTATATGCTTTCCCCCGTTGCCTGATGCCCCTGCAAAGAGAGATATCTTCATCTGTAAAGTGCATCGAATCGGGGGGCACTGTAAGTTCAGTATAGCACAATTCTTGGAGCAAATCATCCATTCTGCAAATTTTCTCCCTGCAAGTAGATAAATAAACACGAGGTTGCCGTAAAACAGCGCCCTTTAGACAAGCAAAGAGGCACCTGATTCTGACATCGGGTGCCTCTTTGCTTTGTGGAACTGTGCATTCACCGGGCGGTTGCTTTGCGCAGATGCTCAGCTTTTTCTGTGCTCATTTTTTAAGACTTGCCTTTGCATCTTCAACATAGCAAGGGTGCATATTGGCAACTGTCTCATTTCAAAATGTTAGTTTTTCACTTGCAGGATTCGATTTCTCTCGTTTGCCAGACGCTCGATCTTATTCACACTTGCGTCAATCAAAACATCATTTTCGCTACGGACTGCATTTTCCAGACATTCCAGCTCACGCACGACCTGATTTTCAAGGCTCTTTGTTGTAGCACAGGATCTTGCGGGGCTGGTGCTGATCAAGTCGTACAGCTTCTGAATTTTGCGATAATTATTTTTGCCCTTGACTTCCGATAACAGTTCTTTCAATTTCATCGAGCAGCCACGGATATACACCATTTCATCCTGATGCCGTTCCGCAGCTTGTGCTGTATAGGTATCCGCAATTGCATTTATAAACAGTGCAACTACAAATCCAATCATTATTGCAAACTGACTAAACAAGGGGAGTTTGTATCCCGCAGGGCTCCAGACAATAAATATCGTGCCGATTACAAACTCTACCGCAAAGTATGTACTAGTGATCGTATAAATAGAGTTTCTTGACATGACATACTGCGTCCCCTTTTCTGCCAGAAACGGAGCAACCAGTACGACCAGAAACGAGAAATGAATAAACACATACGAAATCCATGCAGAGGCAGAATGATCCAGTCCCCAAACGCCGAAATAAATAACATTGATTAGCAGTAAAATCGCCAAATTGATCAAGATCTTTAAGGTTTTTACCTTTTTCATAATCATTCCTCCATGTTACATTCGGCTTAAAATTTCTTTCATTTTCGTGTCATAAACTTCCTGAGGAATCAGCCCTGCTTCCAACATTGTTTTCAGCTTCTTCAAAGTTTCGATGGGGTCCTCTTTGCTTTGCATCTCGCTTTGCACAAAGCGACCCGAAGGCTGCGGCTGCGGTGCTGCGCTCTGTACCGGTGACTGCTGTACGGGAGCAAACATCTGCTGTGCCATACTGGCGAAAACCCCTCCAGCCGCCATGCCTACCCCCATGCCTGCACCAGCAGCTGCCACTCCGCCTGCTCCCGGATTTGCTGCCAATGTTTTGAGAGCATCTGCTGTTTGCTGCCTTGCCCATTCGTCACCAAGAATCTGCTGGACAGCTTTGTCCGCTTGTGCGTTTCGCATTTTTGCGATTCCGTCCATGCCGATTTCATCATAACGTCTGCGCAACGCATCATCCAGAACGTCTAAAGACGCAATAGAAAATTTGATCAGCCGCAGACCATATTCTTCAAATGTCGTCGATATGGAAGGCTCGATTTGTTCTGCAATTTCTTCGATATGTTCCTCAATGCCATATAACTCTGTCGTTGTTTCGTTAAGATAGCGCGTCAAGTTTGACCGAATCTTTCCCTGAAATTCACTTGCGAAGAAATCGTCGATCACTTCCTGCTGGTTAATATAATTATATCCGTTGCCAACCAGCTTTGTCAAAAATATACCCGGGTTCGAGATCTGAATCTTATACGAACCTCTTGCGCGCAGCTTTGTAGCCACGCCAAGCATTTTATCACGCACCTGAATCGGTGACGAGGTTCCCCAAAGCAGCTCCATGCTGTGGGATGTTTTTACAAAATATACTACACAGTTAAAAGCCGAAACACCGCCCGAAAGCATATTGCGGAGACGTCCGATAAACGGATAGTTTTCCGTAGAAAGCTTATAAGTACCATTTTCAAAAATCTGCTCAATTACGCCGCCTTTGATGAAAATAGCTTGTTCGCCAGGCATAACGACCAAGGTTGAATTTGTATTAAAATCTTCCTCCGGCTGACGCCAAATAATCGCATTAGCATGCCCGGAATTTTTAATTACATCGGTAAAGTGTTTTTTTCCGCCAAGATAAGCTGCTTCATTCGGATTTTTAAAAATAGGCATATCAATACTCCTTTACTTTCATCTGCTGAAATCAGCTCTGCATCATTTTCACAAATGCAATGATTATTAAGACCAGCTCAAAAACAGACACCTTCAGAAAAACCTTGCAAGAAACCGGAACCGATCGTTTTGCACGAGAAAAACAAGCCGACAACTTTTTACTTTTCCACTTTTCTTATTTTTCCGCTTTCAAGCAATTCCTCTGTGCTCATATAGAGCGGCTTTCCATCCTCACCGTATAAGCGCTTCCCGTATTCATCCATTTTAGGGAAATTATACTGAAAGCTGCCATTATCGCCTGTCTTGTCCTGCCACGGCTGATATGCAATACCGCTCTGATCCACTTCCAGTCCATCTTCGACCACTTCGTATGTAGACAGGGTTCGCTTATCTTCTACATCCGGCAAATTCAACGAGTCATAGTCTGCTCCCTCCTCTGCAAAATAACGGCCTCCGGTATCTGAATGTGTATATTGATCGAAGCGCGTTCCTTGCGGAACATTGATAGCTTCTTTTTCGCCTGTCGTGTCAGGCCCATAATTCACTTTCAGCGTACCTTCTTTTATATAGTCTGGATCATCATAGTCGAACACCTTTTCATTGACAGCACCAAAATCGTCATCGCTAAGTTGTCGGAGTTCATCGTCCCAAACAACATCTTCCTCGATTGACTCTTCTGTTTCTTCTGTTATTTCCGTTGAAACTTCTTCCGATGTGTTTTCGTCCAAAAATTCAACGTCTTTTTCATCGCAGGCATCCTGACATACTGTATAATTGACACCATCGTCCGTCCAATGAATATCCTCATCATCCTCGACAATTTCAGTGTCAGTCATATCTTCTTCGGTCGCAGTTGTATCTTGTTCAACATCTGAACTTATGTCACATGTTTCATCGAATTCATCATCCATTTGTTTTCACCTTCTTACTTTTTCAATGATGCCTCAATTTGCGCATCTGAAACCCTGATCTTTGTTTCATAGCGAATTTTTCTCCACAAATGTACTTTGACGCAAGAAAGAAGCTCTCTGCTATAGGGTTCGTCATTAAGTTCTGCTACGATCAAGGCAGAAATATGGGCAAATACTTCTTTCAAGGACGAAAAATCCGCAGTATCCGATTTCAGGTTTCGCACAAAAATTCGACGCGCGATTTCCTTTGCCAATAAGCGGCGATTATAGTCGCAACAGGTTCTGCAGCATGGAACAATTTCGCAATACGGATACGGGCGCAAGAACTCTGGCTTGTTTCTCCAGTATGTGCTCAACGATGCGATGGAGCTGTCCGAAAGCGAAATGTCAATATTGTTCTCCAAACGATAATTTGGTGTCAGAATTTCTTCAGCTGCGTCCAATCGGTTAAAGAACAGATATGCTTCACCCGGCTTCAAACGTGCCATCCGAGCCGATTGTGTCTCGTTCAGCCCCATACTATCCGATAGGATTTGACGATCCATCGCCTCCACGATTCGGAAGGCGACCTTCATATCGGTTAAAGCTACCACATCTGTCGAAACTTTTCTCGGTGATTGATCTGCAATTATCATTCCAACACCATACGAACGCAGCTCTGCGAGCATCCGCTTAATCAGACCTTGCGCAATAGCACTGGGGTTGGCCTCTCCTACTCCCGCAAAATTTGTATCTGCGTCTAAAAGCACATGGGCTTCTTCCAAAAGGATCACATTTCGCAGGCCGCCTTTTCCAATATAATTGCTGTTCACATAAGCGAGGATCGAAAGCAAGACCAGAGAAATAATCAACGATTTCTGGTCACTATTTTCGATTGCTGACAGCTCGATAACCGTAGGCTTTGTTAGGAGATCCTCGATTGGAATGGAATAATAATTATCAAACAGCCTGGCCAGACTATTTAGCCGAACCACACCGGCCCGGCCAATATTTCGTGCGTCTCCTGTATAACCAATGCTGTCAAATGTCTCCCGAAAACATTTAATGAAATCCGCTATATTAAATATCTTTCCCTTGTCGCTGACAGTATAACTGTCCAACCATCGAAAATCCGAATAGCAATTATGAATCGCATCCTCGAAGATCTTGTCCAAAGGAGTTGCCATTGAAACTGCTGCTGCAAAAGCAGTTTTCAAAGTGGATTTATACGTTTCAAGCCGAACATTTTTAGGGGGAACGAATGGGTTAAAAACAAAGGGCGAGATATAATTTTTTCCCGGAGTGAATATCTGCAGTTCTGGAATACTTTGAATCAGGGCACGGTATTCGTTCTTTGCCGGTTCGATAACCAGAAATGGTATCTTGTGTTTTTTCCACAACTGATCCAGTAATCCCACCGAGAATGTTGTTTTGCCGGAGCCTGGTGTTCCTACAACCAGCATATGCTTTGCTATATCGTCCAGCTGAATGCCAATTGTATAATTTTCACCAGAAGATTTCAGAACACCAACCGTAATGTCTCCTGCATTGATCAGATTATCTGAATAGGTTTGACTGTTTTTTATTGACTCGTTGATCTGTAATCCCGCGCGAATTGTTGAACCACCGATCGGTAAACGAAAAATTTCACTGGCTTCTTCTGCGGTCAACAAATATGGGAGATTATACAAGGCAGTATAATATCGATTGGGAATAGACCAGATCTCTGGATTTCGTTCAGCCTGCAGCAATACTTCATGAATTGCCCATGGCAACGGATAAAAATTCCCGCACAGATTGACCTCCTCTGTTTGAAGGCGGATGAATTTTATCTGTGCCTTTGAATTGCATCCAGAATTCAGTTGCCCGTATAATGCGGATGCAACACTATCTCCCTGCAAGCGACTTCCATATACTACAAAGTTAAAATCAAATAATGCCTGATCCTGATTATCGTGATAAAAGCGGTATGTTTCCAATGGATTGCTTGCGCTTGCAAAACTAACGTTACCGATCCCCTGCTCCATTATTCCATGAGACAACGTATCGAGCATTTGGAAATTCTGTTCCAGGGAAGCACGTGTTTCCGGAGCCAGCACCGTCGGGATCAGCTGGATCGATACTGCAACATTTGGAAAGCCCATCAGGCTATTAACCAACTTGCTTAAACCTGCTGTGCTTTCTGGAATTCTATCAAACCCAAGACAAGAAGGCATCAGCATATTCTGCAAATTGATCAGCTTTTCGTCCTTGACCAATGCTATTATGGAGGACGTATCCACTTCTCTCAAAAGCGGCAAAAACGCCTCGACGTCAACATCACTATATGTGTATTTCTGAAGCCGCAGCGTTACCGTACATAGATTTGCCACCTTGTCTAGCAAGGATGCTACCGTAGCCTCATCTTGCCCGATTCCGCGTAAAATCAGAAACATGCGGATAGCGGCCTGATATGGCTGATTTTGTACAGGTTCTGTACACCATAGCAACTCTATTGCAACATCAGGAAATGAATTTTGAGAGGAGAGCGAAAAGTTTTTGCAGCTTTGATAGACTTCAGCTAACATCCCCATCATGCCATTTTGGAAATCTCTAATGGCATCCATTTCATTTGAATATTGCGGCACCAAAATAGAGTAGTCTGGCACAGACACAATTTCAATTACTTTTGCCCCAACAATTTCGCCACTTGCAATTCTTTTGAAGCGAATCAATTCTGTTTTTTCCATAGTTTTCCATTAAATCAATCATTGAAAATCACAGAAAAAATCGGATACCAAAAATGTGAATGCAGTTTTATGGAAACCACATTCACATTTCAAATCAAGCAAATTATTTCTGTTCGGAAAAGCCGCCTTCAAGTCCCTTATCTTATAATGCTATTTCGCTATTATAAGATAAGCGCTTTAAACGGTAGCATATTGACTGTCGCTCAAATCGTCCATCTGCTCATACGGAGAATAAATTCCCTTTAGTGCACGATCCTTCTGCATAAAGTGTTTCACAGCCTCATCTGCCTGCGCGTTGAAAGCATCCAGCTCATGCTTTAGAGCGCCATAAGCAGCCTTATATTCCGCAGACTTCTTGTTATGCAGATAAATAATTGCACCCGCTCCGGCAGCACACAAAATCCCGACAATGAAACTCTTAGAATTTCCCACAAACTGAAGTGCCGCCAAGATCAGCGTCACAATTGCCGCAATTTTCAAAGCATTCATTTTAGGTTTCTTCAACGCTTTAATCGCAGCAGTCTTTTCGCTCAAGAACTGAACTCTCTTGGGGTCAAGAGGCACCTCGGTGTAAAAACTACGCTTTCCAGTCGAAGAAATGTAGAGAGAATACTCCTTGTCTGCATAAACGTATACAATATGATAAATGCCCAGAAAAATGCGTACGATCTCATCTTTCTGTACACTTGAACTGCCAATCGTGAGGTCTCTTACACGCTTGCCCGCCAACTGATCATACGCCTTTTGCTTTAAGCGATTCTCAATTTCAGGACGAACCAATTGATTAAATGCCGATGCCTGAGGCATATTGTAATCAAACGTGTTAACATCAGCCGGATATTCCAGCTCTTCAATATCAACCAAGCTGTCAGGCGAGCAATTCATATACAGCTTTTTTACAACATCCGTAAATTGCTTGTTGCCACTGGCAACAAGCGTCTCAGAAGACGACACGCTACCGCTCATTTGTGTCCATTCCACATAGCGTTCTTTTTCCACACGAACCTTGTCGCCCAGATCAATTGCAGTCTTATGCTCACGAATATTACCCGCATCATAAGTGTAATTTCCCATGGCATTGCAATAAAACAAATATGCAGGCACACACAAATGCTCTTCTTTTACAATCTCTACGCGTTCCAGCAAATCCAACGGCATGCAAGGCGAGTTTGTTAAAGCTTTAACGATTCGTTCGTGAAGTGCCCCAACATCTGCGGCAAGAGGCATACCACTGTTAATG
This sequence comes from Faecalibacterium sp. I3-3-33, assembly GCF_023347295.1. NCBI lineage: Bacteria > Bacillati > Bacillota > Clostridia > Eubacteriales > Oscillospiraceae > Faecalibacterium > Faecalibacterium sp. I3-3-33. Next base: position 1,242,070 of record NZ_CP094469.1, on the reverse strand, counting down.
TTTTCTTTTGCCTGAATTTCCGCATTTTTTACCAGACCCTCAATTACGCATTCCGTCCGGCAGGAAGGGCAAACAACTTTTCCCTTCGATCCCTTAGGTATAACAAGTGGCGCTCCGCAGTTATTGCAGTGAAAACTTTTTACCGTCGATTCTGACATCATTGCATGATTCCTCCGTGATTAAATTTTTCACAACCCTATAATGTCATTATATTTCTGTCTTTTAATAATGTCAATATTAGTCATAACGGATATTACCTTATCATTCTGTGCGTAGCAACCTATTTTTTGCAATTTATCGAACGTATCAGCTTTTCCTTCGTTTCGTCAGACAAATCGCTTAGTCCAAATCGATAAAAGATCCCGTGAAGATAGGTAAAGGGTGGCTGCACCTGATCTTACAACCGCCCCGTATCGTAATCTTTCCATCACATAAAAACACCCTTCCTCTCACGGAAATCCGCAAAAGGAAGGGTGTCGAGCTCAATATCCTGTTGTCGTACCAATCACAGCATATTCGTACCGACAAAGCCGGTACCAGCCATTATTCAGCACAGCACCTCAAGCACTTTTGAGCGTAGAGCTGTAATTAGCAGTTCTCAGCGAAGTACTTAATGGTACGGACCATCTGAGAGGTGTAGGAGTTCTCGTTGTCGTACCAAGACACGACCTGAACCTGATAGGTGTCGTCGTAGCTACGCTAAATTTTCACGATTTTTTTGTGATCGTTCATAATTTCGAAACAACAGTTACAGTACCACAGCATACCGTTGTCGTACCAAAACCGGCTTGTTCGTACCAAAATTATACCACGTTTCAGCGTTATTTTCAAGGTTTTTCGCAATTTTGTGTTTTTGGATGTTTTTGCATCGTTGTGCGTTTTATGCGTATACATTTTTCATGTGATATCGCGTGCATTCCTCGGAGCGTCCGGGGCCCGGGGCTGCCGCCGGGGCGTTCGCCCTGCCCAGATGTGCTCCTCAGGGTGGGTGTGATGCGGGGTCGGATGATGGATTGATGGGTGTATTGATGGACGGAATTGCGTGATGGGTTATTGCTGATTTTTGAAGGTTACTTTTGAAGTGATTGAAGCTGTTTTGATGTGCAGACGGATTTAACTACTTCTTATCCGTGCTGTTCATTGCTGTTTATTTGCCCAGTACCTACTTTGCCTGTGCTCTCCCCTGCTACCTCATCTGCTGAAATTTCACCGGAAGTGATTTTGGACTATGGAATAAAAACAGGTATCTTATTGTTTTATATAAAACAATCGTTCTGTTATAAAACCGCATGGATGAGATTTTGTAACCACACCCACACGGTTTGAGGTTTAAAAAGATTATTTCAGCTTTTCGAGGATCTCGTCAGCAGTCACACCGCTTGCCAGCAGCTTCTTCAGCACATTCTCGGCTTCTGCCTTCTTCGTAGCCTCGGCAGCCTTCGCCTCAGCGGCAGCCTTCTTGGCCTCCAGCTTTGCGATTTCTTTTTCGGTCTGTTTGATCTCCGCTCTCTGCGGTTTCAGGCTCTCACGCAGCGACTTTATGTCAGTCTTCAGTTCTTCAATCTGGGCAACAGTCTTGGAAAGGCCCTCTTCAAGCATCGCCTTATCCTTCTGCAACTTCTTGATCTGGGCATCGAAGTCAGGAGACGCGGTAGTACGGTTCTTACTGCCTTTGGTTCTAGGCATAGGATGATACCTCCGAAAGAATATGTAAGATTTGATGATAGTATAACACTGTGGGAATTAGATGGCAATTCTTGCTGTATAGCGAATATTAGTATTTATCCTGCCAACATTGGCGCAACAATAGCCTTAATCTGTCCCACTGTATAAGCATTAGAAACCAAAATATCCGAAAACTCATTCAACACCACTTCTTTGGGTTCACCACATGCTACAGAAAGTTTTTCAAGCACTACATCCATCTTCTGTTTAGCCCTTTTTCGTGGTTTAGGGGAATTACAAGAACGATATTCATTCGAATTAACTATTATTGACGGCTCAGTATGGAATTTCGTTCTAATACGATTAACTATATTAACATCCATTCTCTCAAGCTTTTCAATCATCCATACTTCAGGCGTGCAGCCCAAATTAAAGATAAATCTGCGGTTTTCATTATAAAAACGCGCTATCTCTTCATCATTCGGAATCGTTTCTGTAAATACATCTGCGTCCCACACTGCACAGACCACAGACCTATTCAAAAGTTGGCTTTTCGTATTTATTGCCAATTCCGCCGTTTGTTTGTAGCCTCCAACAGGGACAATGCAATTTGTAATTGTTTTAAATCTATTATCCTCTTCGCAGCATGTTTGTATCATTCGCTTTAGCAATGTTCTTGCCATGTCATCTTCGACAAAGAATACTGCATCATAAATGACATTGTCAATAAAATCCACATTTCCGATTGCCTTTGCTGGATAGCATGGACAAACCGCATCATATTTTCCATTCTCGGTTTCTTCAATCGAAATAATATGATTTTTATCTGCAGACTTTATCATCGTTACCGAATGGGTAGAAATAAAAATAGTTAAGTTCTTTTGTTGCGCCACTTCAACTAGATAATCATATAACTTCTTCTGTACCCGAGGATGTAAAGCCATTTCTGCTTCGTCCAATAACACTATGGCATCATTTTCAACTGTATTTAGCTTTTCAACCAATCTAAGTAGTGCTATTTCACCCGTACTGAATCGCTTTTCGGAATAGTACTGGCCACGCCTTTCCTCTATGACATAAAAGAATGTTGCATGTCTTCCTCTTCCATTGGCTATCCTCAACCTCTTAAGTCTGTCAAATTTATCAGTCTCAAAAATACGATTCAAATTGCGCTTAACGTCAGGATCAGCAGCAACAAAATTTCCTCTCCGGATTTCTTCTTTAGGTACATCAATTCTATTCGAGTCCGCTCGAATAAATACGGTCTGCGTATAGCCAAAATTATCCAGAAGATTGCTATGGCCCTTAGGCGAAACTGCCCAACGGCTACTTTTTTTCTAAATTTCAGTGATGTTGGTGGATTATCTGTGTCATATGTAATTTCAGCTTCTGCGTATTGATCAACTTCTCCAAAACTTCTCGATGCGCTAAATCCTCTTGCAAAAGCATTTTTATTACAGATTCTATCTATACAGACCAATAGAGTCGTTTTCCCAACACCATTAGGCCCTACAATAAGATACACACCTTTCGACTGTGGAAAAACGAATTCTAGATTTTTAATATTTTTGGTCTTTTTTATAGTGATTTTTTTCATAAGTACTACCCTATCATTAATCGACTATATTGTTTTTGCATCTTAGCCACATTCTCATGTGTTGCCTGTCGCTCACCGCGTAGAGGTGTGCAAAATTTCAAGCGGCAAAGCTGTGAGGGGGGGGACCAACTGGTAATTCTCACAGCTCAAATTTTATACCACCAGCTACTGGCCTTCATGGATAAAAACAAATTCAGACATACATGTTTCTACCTGTACTCATCATCTACACTTTGAGATGGAAACTTTTTAACGAGCAATATTTTTAAGAATTTCCATTTTCATAAATTCAATGATATCTAGAGAAAGCATCCCGGAGCTATTTCCTTTTACCCGCCTATTTTACGCTAAAAACTTAGCTTGAGATTCTTAATTTAGCTACTTTAAAAAGCCATCCAACCCTAATCTCAAATTTCAAGTGCTACACGATTTAAATTAATCTCTTAAATCAATTAAAATACGATCCAATACGGTTCTATCAACTGAAGTCGGCCCAAATTGAATTACGCGTGGCCATCGTTCATCCTTCCATGTTGTTCCATATTTAACAAGTTCTTTTGAATAACGTGGAAACGCATGAAAATGAACGAAATTATCTCGCATCATTGCCGCAATATAATTAAATTTCTCCGCACCAAATTGTTCTTTACATTTTTTTTCAAACCAATTCATTGCACTCGAAAGCTCAGCGCTCTCCTCTGGAAGCATTTCGCCAAATGATTCACACTCTCTTTTTAATACAAAAATACAATCTCCCAAGGTGTTTTGACCTTCTCGAAGAAGAATTAGCCAATACTGAAACTCTTTAACAAGATTAACATCCGGATTAAAGGCTTCCATAAAATTGGAATCACTTTTCATTTCATTTTCCTCCTTCAATTTTCAATAGTGATTCAAGTGGCAAATTATAAATTTCGTCAACTCCTTTACCATCATTTTTTCCTACGCACCTAGCAATCCCTAAAAGTCCCCAGTTTATGTATGAATTAATACTGCTTGATGTATAAAAATATTCTTCAGACAATTGATAAACCAATGGAACAATAATTCTAAAAGACTCATAGTCTTTTAGCAAATTCCTACTATTGGGCATCATCGTAATACGTTGTATCAGTGCATCATCAATTCTAAGTTTATCATAATTTAGCGTACCATCCCATATGTGAGGATATGCTTTTTCAATCCGCCACCGTTGAGACACGCCAGGATCAACTTTTGATTTAATACAGTTTTCAACATAAATTGAGGTTAATCCCAATATATCTCTTGACGTATCATTACCAGTGATCATACTTTCAAAATCAACATAAGCATCTAATAATTCATCTGAAATAGCTTGAGACATAAGTGAGTATAAAAACAACTGCCGATACAATTTAATTCCAATCTTTATAATGTCAAGATAATACTTAGTACTATCACTATTCTCTTTAATCTCAATCGCTCTCAACGTGCTCCTTATTTCTTGAATAACCCGCTCCCTTTCATGCGATTTTTGAAATAGCCATTCCGGATTTTTAAGAACAAATTTGCATATGTCAACGTTAAGTGGTGCGCCTTTAACTACTATGGCTCCAAAGCTATTCTGAACCACTGTAGCTTCCGGCAATCCAAACAAGAACTTTCCGCTTTTCCCAAATACTGGTGCGATAATATCAAATCTAAGTTTTTGATATGCACGTTCTGGCCGCGGACAATACCATTCCCTATTTACTGAAATATCTGTCACTTCAAATTTTTCTGTTGCAATTGATTTGTAAATTGCTCCATGTTGACTATGAATTGCTGTTTTTCCTTGTGAAATTTCATTTTCACACCAATGCACCTCACCTTTTTCCCCTTCAATAACAATTTCCTGTCCATCATTAATAATGCTAACCGCATCCTTTATTCTAAGTACACATGGTATTTTAAGGCTTCGCAGTATTCCAGCACCATGACTTCCAATATTTCCCGATTCTGCAATGACCCCTACTACATTCTTGCTCAAGCTAACTAACAGCTTTCTATCTAAGGTTTTCATAACAAGAATTGTACCAGGGGCAATTGTTTTTGTTGCAAACACGCTATCAACAATGATAGCCTTACCACGTACAGAACCCTTACTAACACATAATCCCTTCATTTGTAACTCCTATAAAAGTTTTCTAACCTGAAGATAATATATCACATTATTTTCTATTTGTATTTCCACCTCAACATGTGACTTTAATAAATCTTCTAATATCTTTATAGAATTATTTAGTTCAATCACAATATCCATCAAATGGAACTGTCTCCGGTTTCTCCACAATCCTGTTGTCTCTACTCACACTGATGAATTCCGCATCAATTGTTCCATCAACTATTGCAGATGTACTTCCAGATGCATATTCAATCAACATTATAGGAAGCTCGTTTACTATATCGAATGATTGTATCACCGCAGCAATCTGTCCTGATATATATTGTTGAATAATCACCGCCATTTTTACGTTATCTTTGTTAATTCCTGTTAATTCATAATACCCCTTTGCTTTTTCATCAAGCGAAGAATCCCATATGCGCTTCAAATATTGATACGGTGCATTTTCCTTTTCATAAACAAACGATTCAAATACGCCTGCACTTGATGTATCATCCGTATTCTCTATGTTTGCCGAAGAACGAAAAATCACCCGCTTCGTTCCAAATTTAGAATCGATAGCTTTTAGTATAGCTCTATTAAGCTGTTCCGAGTCATCTTTTCCTTGAATATAGTTTCCGTAGGGTATTGCATTTAAAACGATTGCATCCGGCACATTAAAGCCATTCTTCTTGAGAAGAAACAAATAATGTGCTTTGCCCCCACACAATTCTTCATTTTGGCATATTTCGCATATTTCGCTCAACTCAATCAAATTCTTATACATCTGACATTATTCCCTTAGTTCTTATTTGGTCGATTTTTTCTTGTAATTGTTTCTTTTCTTCCTCATCAAAGCTACTTTCGAATTTCTGATATAGCATTCTTATTTGTTCAATATCAGTTATATTAATCGCCTGTTCCCATAATTCTTTAAAATACCTTATATAATAATATATGCTATTTCTTTATTTTCTATTATATAATAACGTGGTGTTTCTCCTTCGCTGTAGGGACTTCTAGTCGAGATAAATCGATCGTCTATTATGCCGAATGTCGGAAATGAAAAAGTCTGCGGCAATTCATAATAAGCATAAAAAGAATTTTCTTTCTCACTTCCAGCTAGTAGTCGATCCAAAAGATTGGAGTAATTGTTTTTTCTCACGCGTACTATATGTCTAAACTTAATATTTTCATTCTTACAGCAATCTGTAATATGGTTCCATATTCTGCTTCTCGAATTAGGGGATTTGGTTCTCGTTGAAGAATCTAATGATGCCGTATCTACGGTATGTTTTCCGTTCTTGACAAGCAATTCCATTGCGTCAACCCAGTCGCTGCTGTTATCAAAAAAACGAATCTGTGTAGGTGAAATTTCAGATACAATATTTTTTAAATCATTTTCTATATTTCTCCATTTTTGGTCTTCATCCATGTTATCCAGTATAAATGTTGTCGAAATAAGTATCAGCAACAGCAGAATCATATACTGATATAAATCCACCGGTGCTTTTATGGTTGTATACACAAGATATCCTATAGCAATAAAAACTGTAATGTAGGACACAATACGTTTAAGCCACACAACCATATATGCCTGCATCCTTTCATTATTATTGGAAATTAAATATTTTATAAATTATATTCAAAAAGCTATATAATAGGAATCCTATATAACCTTATTTTTATAGATTAACAATATACAATCTTTCACTGTGAATATACTATGCTCAACCTGAGATTTCGTTTTTTCATTTCTATTTCATGTATTTCTCTGCAAAGTCATAACTCCCATTACCTCGACTCGTATAGTTACTCGCTTTAGAACTAAAGCCAAAAGCATACCATAAGCAACGGCGACAAAACCGCTTATCTTATCATCTACGTTTTAGGAGCAAGCCAATACACAAACTATAGAAGCAATCCCAAAGATCTCCAATTCAACTACCCTAACTAAGCCCATTCTATCATCTTTGCTACATTCCCATGTGTTATCTACCGCCAACCACATAGAGGGATACAAGATTTCAAGCAATGAAGCTATAAGAGTCACACCTCTACAATTCAAATATATACTATATAGGCTTCGTTTTCAAGGATAATGGGCAAAATCGGACATATATACATCCAAGTGTCCGTGTTAATCATCTATGCTTGAAGGCAGAGGTGATTATAAATGAAATTCGATTTCAAACGCATCCGTCATCAGAATCCCGGTGATATCTGGGAGGACACCCCAGAGAAGCATTCTCTCGCTCACACCATCCTTGACCTGATGCTCTCCCCTACATACCGTCTGCCCTTGACTGTGAACACAGTCCGAATCTATAAAGACCGGAACTGCTTCTCAGTTTGCCCATGGTGCAAGAAAGTCGTCGAGTACGAATACCAATCTTACTGCGGCGGTTGTGGACAATATCTTGATTGGTCAAAGTTGGATGAGGCTAAGGAAGAGTTCATCGGGTGGGATGGCGTAGAAGAGGATGATTAAGCCACCTTCCCCGCAAGCCAGATTCCCACCGCAGTACCCAGTGTGTTGAAAAGAATATCGTTCACATCTGCCATGCCTCTGCCTGTAATATACTGGAGAACTTCACAGCACACAGAGAGCATGAAAGCTGCAATAACTATTCTCTTTCTGTTTGCTTTCCATCTTTGGCTTGTCCAACTGAATGGAACATACAGAATCAGATTCAACAGATTGCCTGCCCATACGCCAGCATTCGGCCACAGCTTCAGATGCAATCGGATGTTCTCGTTGTACCCCGGCGCACGGCGTAAGAGCGTGATATAAAGGATTAAGAACACGCTGTAAGCAGTTGGAAGCCATTGCCTGTCTTTGCGATTAAACCATGCGAGTAACCCAAGGACTATCAGAATGACGCATTCGCCTACTGTCAGGTTCGCACTGGTGCTGTAGTGAATCTGATGCAGAAGTTCTCTCAAACTCCGTAACCCCGGCTCTTGATGGTCTCCACAACCTGAGAAACATACCTCTGGCAGGTGTCGTGGTCGAGGGCTTCCACCATAACGCGTACAACCGGCTCGGTGCCAGACTCTCGCACCAAAATGCGGCCGGTATCGCCTAGAGCCTCGGCAACCTTGGACACAGCTTCCTGCACAGCGGCATCGTCCCGCGCAGCTTTCTTGTCGGTCACACGAACATTCTCTAGAACCTGCGGGTAGATCTTCAGGGGCTCCGCCAGCTTGCTCATGGGCAGTTTCTTGGCAAGCATTACTTCCATCATCTTCAGGCTGGTCAGGATGCCATCACCAGTGCTGGCGTACTTGGAGAAGATGATGTGACCGCTCTGCTCACCGCCAATGCGGCAGCCGTTCTTGGCCATATACTCGTAGACGTACTTGTCACCCACTGCCGTTTTAGCATAGCCAATACCCTGCTCATCAAAAGCCTTATACAGGCCAAAGTTGGACATGACCGTGGTAACGACGGTGTTGGTCAGAAGTTTGCCACGCTCCTTCATGTAGCAGCCGTAGATGTACAGGATGTGGTCGCCAGTGATGACATTTCCCTTTTCATCCACACACAGGCAACGATCAGCATCGCCGTCATAGGCAAAACCAACGTCCAAACCCTTTTCAACCACGAATTTCTGCAGGCCTTCGATGTGGGTAGAGCCAGCGTTATTATTGATATTCGTACCGTTAGGCTGTGCATTGATGACGTAGGTATCAGCTCCCAGCGCATCGAACACAGACTTGGCAATATTCCAGGAACTGCCGTTGGCGCAGTCCAGACCAACCTTGACCCCCTTGAAGGAATAGATGCCCAGAGAGATCAGATAGCCCATGTAGCGGTTGCGACCGGACACATAGTCCACCGTGCAGCCGATGTGTTCCCGATGAGCAAATGGCAGCTCCGGCCAGTCCTTGTCGAACACATGGAGTTTTCCGTCGATGTAGTCCTCCACCAACAGCAGAGTTTCTTCAGGCATCTTCTCGCCGTAGCAGTCGATCAGCTTGATGCCGTTATCGTAGTAGGGATTATGGCTGGCAGAAATCATGATGCCGCAATCAAAGTCATCCACACGGGCAATGTAGGCCACGGAAGGGGTGGTAGTGACGTGCAGCAAGTAGGCGTCTGCACCGGAAGCGGTCAGACCAGCCACCAGACTATACTCGAACATATAAGAGCTGCGGCGGGTATCCTTGCCAATGACGATACGGGCAGGCTCGTTATTGCCATTGCGCTCGCGCAGGGCGTTGTAGTACCAGCCGAGGAAGCGGCCAACCTTGTAGGCGTGGTCGGCAGTCAGAGTGATTCCAGCTTCTCCGCGGAAGCCGTCAGTTCCAAAATACTTTCCCATTATAATTTTTTCCTCATCCTAAGAGCGATTTGACGATTATATGCTTTAGCCGGGAGAGAATCCCGTTGCCTGCTGCTCACCACGGAGAGGTAGCACACTTAAGCAGCACAGCCATGTGGCTGAACACATAGCTGCGATAAGTATTAGTCTCTGCGGAACAGGTCACGGGTGTAGACCTTAGCCTGAACGTCATCTAGACAGCTGTCATAGCGGTTGGCAATGATGGCCTGACTGCGGTTTTTGAATTCCTCAAGATCATTCACAACCTCGCTGCCAAAGAAGGTAGTGCCATTGTCCAGGGTCGGCTCATAAATGATGACCGTTGCGCCCTTGGCTTTGATGCGCTTCATGACACCCTGAATAGAGCTCTGACGGAAGTTGTCAGAGTTGGATTTCATGGTCAGACGGTATACGCCTACCACTACATTGTGCTCCTTACTCGGATCATAAGCCTCGTTAGCTTCGTATGCGCCCGCAATTTCCAGCACACGGTCGGCAATGTAATCCTTTCGGGTACGATTAGATTCCACGATTGCTTCAATCAGGTTCTCCGGAACATCAGCATAGTTGGCAAGAAGCTGTTTGGTGTCCTTGGGCAGGCAGTAACCGCCATAACCAAAGCTCGGGTTATTGTAATGGCTGCCAATGCGGGGATCCAAGCAGACACCCTCGATAATCTGCTGGGTGTTCAGTCCCTTCATCTCGGCGTAGGTATCCAGTTCATTGAAGTAGGACACACGCAGAGCCAGATAAGTATTAGCAAACAGCTTGACAGCCTCGGCTTCCGTAAAGCCCATGATCAGGGTGTCGATATTCTCCTTGATTGCACCTTCCTGGAGCAGGCCTGCAAAGGTGTTGGCAGCCTTCACCAGACGAGCATTGTCTACATCGGTACCTACAATAATGCGGCTCGGGTACAGATTGTCGTATAGAGCCTTCGATTCCCGCAGGAACTCCGGGCTGAAGATGATGTTGTCACAGTGGTACTTTTCACGCACAGATGCCGTAAAACCGACCGGAATCGTGGACTTGATGACCATGATGGCATCAGGATTATACTGGATCACCAGCTTGATGACAGCTTCTACTGCAGAAGTATCAAAGAAGTTTTTCTTGCTGTCATAGTTGGTAGGTGCTGCAATGACAACAAAGTCTGCATCCTTATAGGCGGCTTCAGCATCCAGCGTGGCAGTCAGATTTAAGTTCTTTTCTGCCAGATACTTTTCAATGTACTCGTCCTGAATGGGAGATTTACGCTGGTTAATGAGATTAACTTTCTCCGGGATAATATCCACCGCCATGACCTCATGATGCTGCGACAGCAACGTGGCAATAGACAGACCGACGTAACCGGTACCTGCAACTGCGATTTTCATAGTCTTTCTCCCTTTCTATACATTCTTCCATCCTTAGCAAGACTTATGCCTTGATTCCCTGATACTCCTGCTGAACCTGCTGATAGCTTTCCAGATTTCCAATGTCATACCGCTTGCCCGGCATCTCCATAGCTTGCACATCCGCTACCGTGCACAGCCATGCAATAAAGCTACCCGGAGCATCAGTACCACACTTCTTCTGTGAAATTGCATCCTTGACCTTTTGGGCATCCTCTCGGGTGTAGACATAGAAGGGAGGGCAACACCAGTGGCTCTTGGGTTGGGCTGGCTTTTCTTCCATAGACAGAATTCTATCCTGGTCGTCGAGTTCCACCACACCGCATTTGGTGAGTTTCTTTTCGCTGGGCTCATAATAGCGCATGATGCAAGAGGTTTTCTTCTCGTCGGCATAGGCAACAAACCTGGAGAGGGAGAAATCCAGCACGTTATCACCGGCAATCACCAGCAGGTCATCATCCAGCCCCAACTGGTCAATGGCAAATTGCACATCACATACAGCACCAAGCCGGGTCTCATTGCTGATTGTTCCATCGTCCACCACCCGGATATTCTGTTTCTTGGTTGCCGCCCAGTCTTCAAAATGGTGGGCAAACTTGTGGTTGCTAATGACCACATAGGTATCCACCAAACCAGCGGTATCAATGTCATCCACCAGCCAATCTAAGATGGTCTTATCCCCTACCTTCAGCAAGGGTTTGGGAAAGTTCTCCGTCAAGGGATACAGGCGGGTTGCGTATCCCGCGGCCAAAATCAAGCACTTCATATTAGTCCTCCGTCTTATGCCCTACGCCGTCCGCACTCTCGCACAGATGAAAACTGTACTTGCCACGCATCTCCGGGAATGCGGTGAGATATTTCCGCTCCACTTCTTCCCGAATGACATCTGTCTTGCTGGGATCAATCAATGCCATGCAACACCCCTTAAAGCCAGCACCGCTGAAGCGCCCACCATAAATGCCAGCGGTCTCCCTCATAATCTCGTAGAGTTTGATCTGCTCCGGCGCACCGGACTCCCAGTTGTGGATGCTGCTCCAGCCAGATTCAAAGGACAGGCGTCCATACTCTTCCAAATCGCCTCGCCGCCATGCTTCCGCACCAGCTTCCACACGCTTGAACTCCGTATACCAGTGCTCGCAACGTCTTGCCCATTGTGCCGGCAGCTTGTCCTTGTATGTCTGGTAGATTTCATACGAAACATCACGGGCATTGGCCTCATTAAACTTTCCGTACTCCAGACCCGCAAAAGCCTGCAAAGCGTAAACACCGGATCGCAGTTCATCCACCCGCATATTATATTTAGAGCCAGTCAGACTGTGCTCCAATCCACTGAAAAACACCGCAATCTTGTAGGGCTTCATATTGGGATTCGTGGGAATCAGCTCGTAGCTGTTATCCTTACAGTCCAGATACAGCAAGTGGTCTTTTTTACTCAGAACCTCACAGCTCTGATCCAGGGTTCCCACATTAACGCCCACGTAGTTTTTCTCTGCATCAAACGCAATGCTGATCAGTTCAGACGGCTCCAGTTTAATTCCATTGACTTGGCACAATGCATCTAGGAAGGACAGTATCACCGCTGCAGAGGAAGAAAGCCCTCCGATGGGCAAAGAGCCCTCAATGACGCCACTGAGTCCGACTGTCAATGGGTACCGATTGCTCAGCGCCCAGGTAGCGCCACGCAGATAGTCTGCCCAGTCGCCGGTTTTTTCGCCAATCTCCCGGATATGCCACTGGGCACGTTTCGGGAATTGAAGACTGCACATTTCAACAACGCCATTCATCTTTGGCTTGTATGCAATATGGATTCCTTTATCAATCGCAAGTCCTGTGATCTTTCCTAAGTTGTGATCACTGTGGGCACCAATGGGGCAAATCCGATAGGGGCAAAAGCTAATGTCCACGGGATCTTTTCCATATATTTCGTAGAATCTTTCCTCGCAGCGCATATAATTCCTCCCACCGCCTTATTCCATATAGAACTTTTTATACCACTCAGCAAACTTCCGCAGGCCCTCCCGCAGTGGGGTATGTGACTTAAAACCGAAGTCACGCTCCAACGGCTCAGTGTCAGCAAAGGTCACAGGCACATCACCGGGCTGCATGGGAACCAGCTCCTTGTGAGCCTCAAAGTCATAGTCCGCAGGGAGTACACCGGCACGCACCAGCTCCTCCGACAGGATCTGCACAAAGTCCAGCAGGTTCTCCGGGTTGGAGTTGCCGATATTGTAGACTGCATAGGGCGGAATGGGCAAACCATCCTCGCCATTCTTCTTTTCAGGAGCTTTCGCCATCACACGGACAACGCCTTCCACGATGTCATCCACATAAGTAAAGTCCCGCTTGCAGTTGCCGTAGTTGAAGATCTTGATAGTTTCGCCGTTCACCAGCTTATTGGTAAAGCCAAAATATGCCATATCCGGACGACCAGCAGGGCCATAGACCGTGAAGAACCGCAGACCAGTAGAGGGGATATTGTAGAGTTTGGAGTAAGCGTGTGCCATCAGCTCGTTGGACTTCTTGGTAGCCGCATACAGAGAAACCGGATTGTCCACCTTGTCATCGGTGGAGTAGGGCACCTTCTTGTTGCTGCCATAGACGGAGCTGGAGGATGCGTACACCAGATGCTCCACCGGATAATGACGGCAGGCTTCCAGAATGTTGTAGAAGCCAATCATGTTGCTCTCAATGTAGGCATCCGGGTTGGTGATGGAGTAACGCACACCTGCCTGAGCACCCAGATTGACCACAATATCCGGGTGATATTGCTCAAAAATGCTGTTGATAAGTGCCTTGTCTGCAAGATTTCCTTTTATAAAGGTATAGTTTTCAAATTTCTGAAGCTCCTCAAGGCGAGCTTCTTTGATGCGAACATCATAATAATCGTTCATGTTGTCCAGGCCGATAACCTTGGTATCCGGCTCAGTGGTCAGAATACGCTTGGCAAGGTTAGAGCCGATAAAACCGGATGAACCGGTGATGAATACTGTTTTACTCATCTTTTTCACACTTACCCTTTTCTCCACACCATCTTATTAACTACGTTTACATAACCCTGAATGATGCGAACCACCTTCATGGACACGGTCTCGTCCACATAATCAGGGCAGGGCTTACCCAGAACGCCCTTTTGCTTCATCTCGATTGCCATATCGGTAGCGTTGAGAAGCTCACGAGTAGTAATGCCAGCCAGAATAAAGTCACCAGCCTCCAGCGCCTCAGGGCGTTCCGTACTGGTGCGGATGCACACAGCGGCGATGGGATGACCAATAGACAGATAGAAGCTGCTCTCCTCGGGCAGGGTGCCGGAGTCGGAGACGATTGCCAGAGCGTTCATTTGCAGCTTGTTATAGTCGTTGAAGCCTAGCGGCTCATTGACCCGGACACGAGGGTCGAGTTTGAAGCCACTCTTTTCCAGACGGTGCTTGCTGCGGGGATGGCAGGAGTAGAGAATGGGCATATCGTACTTCTCTGCCAGCGCATTGATGGCAGTGAACAGACTCAGGAAGTTCTTTTCAGAGTCGATGTTCTCCTCACGGTGGGCAGACAGCAGAATGTACTTGTCCTTCTCCAGTCCCAGACGCTCCAGCACGTCGCTTTTCTGGATCTTCTCCAGATTCATGTGCAGGACTTCCGCCATGGGAGAGCCGGTCTGGTAGGTGCGTTCCTTGGGCAGTCCGGTGTCCGCCAGATACTTCCGGGCAAACTCGGAATAGCACATATTCACGTCAGAAATCACATCCACGATGCGGCGATTAGTCTCCTCAGGCAGGCACTCATCCTTGCAGCGGTTGCCTGCCTCCATATGAAACAGCGGGATGTGCAGCCGCTTTGCGCTAATGGCGGACAGACAGGAGTTGGTATCGCCCAGCACCAGATAGCCCTCCGGCTGCAATTCGGACAGAAGCTCATAGCTGCGCCCCAGAATGTTACCGCAGGTCACGCCCAGATTCTCGCCAACCACAGGCACAAGAATGTCCGGGCCATATTCCCCGAAGGTGTTCTTCAGTTCGAAATCCTCCCAGAACACGGTGGAAAGGTTTCTGTCCCAATTCTGATTGTAATAGACCACGCAGCAGTCAAAATATTCCCGGCAGCGCTTAATCACCGCCGCCAGACGAATAATTTCCGGACGGGTGCCGCAGCCGATCATGACCTTGGTGCGCCCGTCGTTTTTCCATTTAAAATTGTGTTCCATAATATCCTCCTAACGTCAACCAGTATCTTTTCTTACACCGGATCGAAGAAGGTATCTGGATGATTCGGGTTGAAAATTTCGTTGCAGGTCATCACCGTCACCAGATTCTCTGTCTCCGACAGGTTGATGATGTTGTGGGTCCAGCCGGGAACCATGTGGACAGCCTCAATCTTATCCCCGGAAACTTCGAACTCCACCGTTTCCCCGGTGTTGATGTTCCGCTCTTGGATCAGGCCGTGACCAGCGACCACAATGAACAGCTCCCACTTGGAGTTGTGCCAGTGCTGCCCCTTGGTGATTCCGGGACGGCTGATGTTGATGCTCACCTGCCCACAGTCAGCGGTATGAACCAATTCCGTGAAAGAACCACGGTTGTCCACGTTCATCTTCAGGGCATACTTGAACTTGTCCGTCGGCAGGTAGGTCAGGTACAGGGAATACAGCTTCTTGGCAAAGCTGCCGTCCGGCATCTTGGGCATCATGAGCGTAGTCGGCTGTGCCTTGAACTCTTGCAGCAAGTCCACAATCTCTCCCAGCGTAACCTTGTGGGTCACAGGGACACAGCAGTAGCGACCGTCTGCTTTCAGAACAGTCTCTACACCGTCAAATTCACAGTGCTGTTCCTTGCCTTCCAGCAGGTCAAACATACCTTCTACCAGATCGTCGATGTACAGCAGTTCCAACTCGGTGCTGCGGTCGTTGACGGTGAAGGGCTCATCGTTGGCAACTGCCCAGCAGAAGGTGCTGACGGCACTGTTGTACTTGGGGCGGCTGCGACCCATCAGGTTGACAAAACGGTAGACCGCTACCTTCGCACCGGTCTCCTGAGCATACTGGAAGAACAGCTCCTCGCCAGCCTTTTTGCTGCGGCCATACTCGCTGTTGCCGAAGCGACCAGCCAAAGTTGCCTGAATGGAGGAGGACAGCATGATGGTTGCCTTATTGTTGTGCTTTTTCAGGCAGTTCAGCAGGTCGGATGCAAAGCCAAAGTTGCCCTTCATGAAGTCTTCTGGGTTTTCCGGGCGATTCACGCCTGCCAGATTGAACACAAAGTCTGCTTTCTGGCAGTATTCGTCCAACTCCTCCGGGGTGGAGTTCAAATCATACTCGAAGATTTCTTCAATATCCAGTGCCGGGCGGGTCTTATTTTTCCCATCCCGGATGTTTTTCAGGTTGTTACACAGGGCGGTTCCCACCATGCCCTTGGCACCTGTGACTAGAATGTTCATCCTATCACCTCTTTAATGTACTGCGGTGCAGTCCGGAATATCTGCGCCATCCGGCACAGTTGCATTATTGCAGATGGTGCAGTTGCTGCCGATGCGGGCAAAATTTCCCACCGTTGCGCCGGTGCGAACAACGCTGTTGGTGTAAATCAGGGCGTAGTCCCCTACCGCTGCATCACAGTGGACCTCTGTTCCGGCATTCAGCAGAACACCGTTTCCCACAGATGCACCATTCTGAACACAAGCGTTTTGCAGCACCACACAACCGCATCCCAACTTGGCGTATGGGCTGATGTAGGCACTGGGAGCAATGATGTTGGGGAACGCATAGCCAAGTGCTTTTGCCTTCTCATACACCTGTGCCCGGAACTGATTGTTGCCGATGCCTACCACCAGCAAGCTGTACTCTTTCCGCAGCTCCGGTAAATCGGCAAGGCCGCCAACCACCGGAATGCCACAGATCTCAGCACCCACAGACTGTCCATCATCCACAAAAGCGCAATCGTATTGGAGCATCGCCTGCTCCGCCACCATGCGCCCGAAGCCACCGGCACCACCCAGCAGCAGCTTTTCCTTAGACATTCGGGATACCCTTCAGTTCGTTCTGGACATATTCGGTGGTCAGGATCTTCTTAACAGTTCCTTCCACATCCAGACGGGTAGTGTTATGGCTGGTGTAGGACTCGTCTGCCATAGTATGTACCTCGCCGTTGACGACAAACTTATCGTAGTTCAGGTCACGGTTATCCGCAGCAACACGGAAATAATGGCCCATATCCTGGCTGCGCAGACGCTCCTCACGGGTCATCAGAGTCTCGAACAGCTTCTCGCCGTGACGGGTGCCGATGATGTTCGTACCGGTATCGCCGAACAGCTGCTGGACGGCCTTTGCCAGATCGCCGATGGTGGAAGCGTCCGCCTTCTGGATGAACAGGTCACCGGGATTGGCGTGCTGGAAGGCGAACATAACCAGGTCCACAGCCTCGTCCAGATTCATCAGGAAGCGGGTCATGTTGGGGTCGGTGATTGTGATGGGATTGCCGGCCTTGATCTGGTCAATAAACAGAGGAATGACGGAACCACGGCTGCACATAACGTTGCCGTAACGAGTGCAGCAGATGGTAGTGCCACCACGCTCAGCAGCTACACGGGCATTGGCGTAGATGACGTGCTCCATCATAGCCTTGGAGATGCCCATGGCATTGATGGGGTAGGCAGCCTTGTCGGTGGACAAGCAAACAACACGCTTGACACCGGCATCAATGGCGGCGTGCAGCACATTATCAGTGCCGATGACGTTGGTCTGGACAGCTTGCATGGGGAAGAACTCACAGGAAGGAACCTGTTTCAAAGCGGCAGCGTGGAAGATGTAGTCAACACCGGGCATTGCGTCACGGATGGACTGCGGATTGCGGACATCACCGATATAGAACTTGACCTTGCCAGCAGTCTCCGGATGCTTGGCCTGAAGTTCATGGCGCATATCGTCCTGCTTCTTTTCGTCACGAGAGAAGATACGGATTTCCTTCAGGTCAGAATCCAGAAAGTGCTTCAGAACGGTAGAACCAAAAGAACCAGTACCACCAGTGATCATAAGGGTTGCGTTATCAAATGCAGACATTTTTATTTTCCTCCTAATATGATATATGTTCAGGGATAGTCGCATGACAAGTTGTCAGGCCTCTATCCAATCCCTAGCAAAAATATGACGATTCTATTTATTCACTTTATGTCGCAGTTTATAAAAGAAATCATAAGCAATTGACCTAATACTTGGAAACATCATTGCGACAACCGCATATATGAGCATACAAACAAAAATTCCCAGGATATTGATCCACCAATCACATTGTAGTGATACAAACCAGAATCCAAACATCCCCATAACTGCGGTTGCTACAATACTCGGTATCAATTCTGAAATCACTTTTCTTGTTGAGATTCCGGCTACAATTCTTACCGCGGAGCAGTGGACAATCATCCCGATGACTCGAACCAGTGCACGTGCATAAGAGAGATATCCAAATCCTTTTTTTGCTCCGAAATAAACAACGGGAACAATGGCAATGATCTGGATTATCTGAATTATAACAGACACCTTAGGTTTTCCCTTTGCAATTAGTACATCCCCATTGTAGGAATTGAACAAAATTGCAAAGGAGCTTACCAATCCCCAGGTTCCCATCAGTGTCGATGCTTCTATCCAATCAGGTCCCAGACCAATAAGGCAAACTGTATCTCTAAATATGAAAAGTCCTACTCCCATTGGAATAAGAATCAATCCTGAATAAAAGCTAAAACGATAATACACTTTTCTAAACTCAGCATCGTCACTCTGAAGTCTCGATAATGCTGTAAGCAAAACTGGAACCATCGATGCAGATACGATAGCAAACACTTGATTTATCAAACTCATCGAGGTTTTATAAAGGCCCAAGTAGTAAGAAGACAGAATACTGCCAACAATGAAAACATCACCCCAGTTTATAATCCAGACCAGTACTGATTCGAGCAATGACCAGATAGAAAAGCTGAGCATACTCTTTAAAAGAGAAAAGCTGTATTGAAGTTTTGGTCTCCATTGTAATAATAGCAACATTGTCACTACCGTAATAAGGTTACTTGCAATTGTTCCGATTATCATTGCCCAGTAGGATCTTGTAATTATTCCCAAAGGTACTGTGACAAAAACAGGAACTAGAATTGTCGCTATGCGAGAAAAAAATAGTGGCTTAAAATTCATCTCACGTTTCAGCAGAGCGATTTGAATGCTTGAAAAAGATGTAAGAGGAAGATTTGCGCAAGCAATTATTATCGCCATTTTTTTCCCAGGGCAGCCTACCAAGCTCGCTATCGTTTCTGCAAAAACAGCGATAATTCCCCACATCGAAAATGAAATAAAGAGGTTTGTCCAGAAAGCCACATTCGCATATTTATCTATAGACTCATTATCGCCTGTTTCATGCTGAATGATATATTTCTGAAATCCTGCATCTGTAAACAAATCACAAAAACTAATAACAACGTTTACAGAAGCTACAATGCCAAAGATTTCTGGGGCGAGCACTCTGGCAAGGATCATACTAGTTATTGGTGTGACTAATTTAGCTACTATCTCAGTTAAAGAAGACCATTTCGTTGCAGAGATTAGTTTTGAATTAAAACTGCTATTCAAATAAAAGCTCAACTCCCTTCTATATGAGCCACCCTAATGTTTAGGCACCTGTGTGTACAACTGTCGTATCACGAATTGTCGTTCTAATCAACTATTACTTCCTCCTCTTATACCATGCTAGAAGCATCTAAATCCTTAATAGACACCGCACATAATATTGGAAAAAAGAAAAAGGGAAGTGAGTAAAGATAGGTAACCTGGCCAAACTCAATAACCATTAGTCCAACCAAAGTTAAGAGACAGTATCTACTGATTGCATCATGTCTATTTCGGTACGAAGTATGAAGTCCCCAAAAGTACAAGCCATAATATAATATAAATCCAAAAATCCCGGCTGATGCTAAAACCTCAGCGTAATTATTGTGAGCATAGACACCAAGATAATTTACAACATTTCCAAATCCCAAGCCAAATGGATGATTAGTAAAAAGGTCAATTGCGCCCAATGCAAGCATAAGTCGATCACTATCCGATCCTTTATACATACTATACGCTTTACTAGTATTAAAAAAATCGATTTTATGTCCAACCAGAAAATAAAGGGGTTCTATGTTCATTAAGGCTAAGTATAAGCCAACAATACCGATAAAGGTAATAAGCTTATACTTGAATTTCATATCGCTGTTTGCCATAAAAAAAGTAATAACAAAAAAAGGCAGGATTTTTCTTGTTCCTGTTAGCAGTGCTGTACCTGCAATAAATATCAAGCAACCATAGAACACTCTTTGAATCCATAGCTTCTTTTGACTTCTAATCAAATACAGCCACGCTGAAAAAGCAAAACACATATTCATTGCAACTATATTGACATTGCCACCCGCAATATCTGCGCCAATCCGACTATTGGTTGCATATTTTAACTCTGTAAATGACAATGAACTACTGAGAAATCCTGCCAGCAACTCTGCTCCGCATATAATCCCACTGAAAGCAATGCTAGAAATAAGAGGCACCGGAGTTTTTCTTTTAAATAAATATAACGATATACAAAGTGCCTTCAAACAATTCTTAATAAGTGAAATTGTGGCAGTTTCTACCGATGGTCTATCGTGAAAAGTCAATAAAATAATAGCAAATCCAGCAACCATGCACGCCCATTTAACGACGGGATTTAATGGCATTTTCTTTTCAGTAAAAAGTAGCCAAATGAAATACAAAAAGAAACCTGCCTGAATTATCGAAAACAGCTTTGAAAACCGGGCATTCTCAAAAACGAATGTTGCAAGGACAAACAATCCGACAATGTAATCATCAGATGTTATTCGGCTTGTGTCTCTACGACTTTTGACAAAAATTCCTGCCATCTCCTCGCCACCTTTCCCTTCTCTAACACCTCATTTATCCGTAAAGAATTCGATGAGAGTTCAAGCTGTGCTTGGGAATCATTCACTAAATTACAAAGGGCATTTGCGATACCTTCCGGTGTCGATTTCTCAAGCAAATATTTTTCAATTCCGCACATATCAAACAATGCGTATGCGCCGCCTCCGCCACAATCGGTAGAAACACACGGTATACCAATAGACATGGCCTCCATCAATGCATTCGGCATACCTTCGAACTTCGATGTTAGAATAAACGCGCTAGAATTTGCTATTGCTCGCTGGGGATTAGTAGTTTTCCCTTTCAATATAATGTAATCCGATAAGCCGTTATCATGTATATATTCTTGGTATCCTACTTTATCTGGACCGTCTCCAAATATTTCCAAACAGTACTCAGGATTCTTCGCATGAAACAGTTCAAAAGCCTTCATCATTTTATAATGTGACTTTTGAAAATCATCTAAGCGCGCTACTGTTGAAATCACTTTTTCATGATTATTAATATCCCAGCGCACTCCGCTGTCAATAATTGGGTTTGGAATAATACCAACCGGTTTTTCTCCACAAATCGATTTGAAGTAATCTGCAATAGTATTTGTTTGAAAAACATATGCGTCTGCAAAACGGTACAATATATCACGTTCCAACCGTTCTTTTTTTGTTCTCGGGTCAAACACGGGATCGTTTCTCTCACAAACGACAAGCGGAATATCTGATTTCAAAAGACTCATAATTGTGTTCACATTGCAGACCGACCCAAAGGAGACAACTATATCTGGCTCGATTTCATGAACATTCTTCTCAATATATTTCCATCTTTTGAGTAATCTGCTTATTCTATTTCCCGTTGCCTTTGCTCCAAATGTCTTTATTGAATCAACAGTTTCCCTTACCTCATAAGGCTGCTCGAGGAGAATGACTGCAACCTCATTCCCTTTTTTAGCCAATTCTCCCATCACAATTGAAAGGACTTTTTCTGCGCCACTATAGTTCATAGCGCCTATTACAAAACAAATTCTCATATCATTATTCCAATCTGCCTATTAGCTCCAATATTTTTTGGCACTGCTTTTCGGGGTTTTTTTCTTTGACCACAAAATGTTTAGCCTTTTCCCCCATTTTTATCCTTTCAGTTTCAGGCAAATCCATGGCCTTTCTTAATGCTTCTTCCATCCCATTTTCAGAATCTTGAATAACAAACATATTGTCATAATATTCTTCTGGTATCCCCGCCAACTTATAACCTAACATTGGAGTTCCTGACAACATATACTCTAATGTCTTCGAAGGGAAACTATATTTCGCCATTTCCTGGTTTTTGCGTGGGTTTATAAGGAGTGCGGCTTCTCGCTGATGTTTCATAACAACTGCATTCGGCGCAGATCCCATTATTTTAATACGCACATCCCTCTTCGCATACTCGCAAACGGATTCCATATCTGTACCATCACCATAAATCACCAGTTCCCACTCCGGGTCATCAATTTGAGAAAATGCACTAACAAGATCAATGACTCCATATTCCCTTTTTATTCCACCAGCATACAAGATTTGTTTTTTCTTCTTGATATCGTCAACGTCAATCGTATTATCTATAGTTGCCATGCCTTCAACTACTGTATAATTGATATCTGTTGTAAACCATTCCTTCATGCTATCTGTCAGGAGAACATATCCATCAACATTCTTTAGTGATCTATGGAATAAGAATTCCTCAATTTTTTTCCTTGTTCTGTAAACCGCGCTTTCCTGTACTTTTGTCACGTTCATGTACATCGGCAAGTCCGGTATAATATATATAACCTTAATACTGCTATACTTTCTTTTTATATATCCCGCCAACTGGGCAAATGGAGTTGTCATTGCATAAATCAGAAGCACTTTTTCTCTACCAGAGTCTACCGATGCCCATTTATCCAACTCTCTTTTAACCGTGTAATATCGACTAAGAACCTTTATTCCTGCAATATTAATGAATCCAATATTTATGTCATTCTTCTCCGATCCGTGACCAAAGTGAAATGTCGGAATCATTATTTTACGATACAGTCTAGGATACGAACCAACATAGATTGAATTAAAAATTGTAACGTTTTCGCCCAATCCATCTAGCCCTTTAACAATTCCCCACTGGAGCTTATTTGCTGCATTTTGTACACCGGTCAAAGAATACTTATTAATCTCATCTACATATTCTTCAGGAAACAGACCTGTCAAACATACAATATCCTGTTCTTTATTTTTCATTGTTATGCTCCAGTAATAAGTCGTGAATATTCATTCGAATTCTTTTCTCTTTCAAAGTACTGATGGAACTTTTCATCCAAAAATGTTCTGTCCTTCAAACTCTTCTTTAAGTTTAAGACCGATTCAGCAAGACATTTTGCATCATCACTTGGTACAAAAGCACACAACCCATTTTGTTCAAGTATATTAAGTAATTTAGATTCTCGACCAATACAAAACACGATTGGTTTACCGCATGCTATACATGTTGCTGTTTTACTTGGCAGAGCAGTTCGGTAAATATTGGGTGCAAGAGGAATCACATTTACATCTGCCATAGCATAAATGCTAGGAGCCAACTCTGACGGCTGCATCGGCCAGAAAGAAATATTGCTTAACCCTTCTGCTTCGTGTTGAAGCCGTTCCTTATACATGCCATCTCCAAAAATATGAAAGTGAACGTCTTCTTCATCCTGCATAAGTTTTGCGGTTTCTACTACCACATCTACATTCTGCATAGTTCCAATGTTGCCTGCATAAACAACATTAAACTTATCCGTAGATAAAAACTTCGCTATTTTTTCGCTATATACGTCTTCATAACGGTACAAACTATCAGTGTAGCTCCAGTTATACACAACCTCAGTTTTTTGCGAATCTGCGCCTTTTTCAATCAGCAACTCTTTCATATCTTCCGAAATTGTGATTATTTGATCCGCATGACGGTAGGCATATCGTTGCTCTGCAGAAAGAATCTTATACACTATTCCTTTCGCACTACCGATATAGGCGGCATTTTCCGGAAAGATATCCTGCACATTGTAGGTTAGTCTTGCCTTTGGCAATAATCGCTTAACCATAAATGCCATAACTCCTGCGGCATTACTTGATTGACTAAAAACAGCCTCACAATCTCTGTGTTTCCAAATCGCTTTACGGCAGCGCCAAATATACCCCAATCCTGCCAGGTACCTTCCGGTCAGATTTCCTTTGGCTGCCATTTGACACGGCACGCAGTCCGTTGTTACACCGAGATCGACAAGTTCCTTTGGCAGGACATCGAGTGGTCCCCCCGTATTCTGTTGAATAATATGTACGGTATGACCATTAGCGTATAGTGCCTGAACTATGGCTACCAACAAGTGTTCTGATGGCGTTCTTCTGTCAAAGCTGCCATCCATCCACATCAATACTTTCATTCAATTTCTCCATTACAACGTAAACGGCACTAGGCGTTGGTAGATGACTAGTGAACACATGTCATCATCCTATTCTTACGAGGTTCTCACCTTTTCTGTATTTGTCAAACGCATCAGCAATTTTTATTGAAACATCTTCTTCTATGCTGCTGACATTTACCACGCTGTTGATTGCTCGTATAAAAGCTGCTATTTCGTAGCGGATGCCCTCACCTTCCAGTTGGTAAAAATATCGCTTATTGTCCGTTTGATTCTCAAATCTAACTTCAAAATAATCTGTTTTCCACCAAGGAGCAGGAACATATACATAGCCTTTTGTTCCCGAGATAATAAGCTGCCCCTCTGCCTTTACGCCCATACCAACCCTAGCTGTTGCCACAGCATTGGGATAAATCAAATTCATCTGGGTAAACCTGTCATAATGATGTTGCTGATCATAAAAACTTGAAACAAATTGTTCCGTACAGTCATTCGTACCCAGCAACTGATAAATTGGGAGCAGTGCCGTTGGCATCCAAGCCTCAAATCCTGACCAAACATGATTCTGTTCTTCTAGGGTTGGTGCCTTTTCCCTTAGACTGGTACAGACCGAATCTATTGATACCACCTGCCCAATTTTTCCACTTTTTATTAGTAGAAGGAGTCGATCATACGCAGTAGCATACGCAGTTTTGATTGACTCCATAAGAATAACCTGATGTTGCCTAGCCGATTCGAAAAGTTCCCTTACTATTTCCGGATTAGTTGCTATCGGTGATTCTACTAGAACATGCTTACCTGCAGCTATTGCTTTACGTATCTGCTCCTCATGCTGTTGTGGAACACTAACCAGATAGACTGCATCACACTTTCCCAAAAGTGCCTCAAAGGTTTTGCAGTTTTCGATTCTCCCATCTACTTCTTTCAGAATTTCTGCATTTTCCGAATATACTGCAGTCACCTCAACACCGTTGACAAAAACAGACTCGTTTAAATGCTTGAGCAATAAAGGGTCTTCTCCAACAAGCCCCAGTCTAATTTTTCTCTTCTCTGCTCTAATTTCAGAACTAGAAATCCCCTCGGTTCTCGGAAGATATACTACCTTACAATAGTCATTCAGATAGTCAAACTTCCCAACCCAATCAGAGCCAACCGTGAAAATATCTACACCGTACCTGCGAATGTCATCTATCTTTTGACCCTCATATTCCTCCACAATGATCTTATCCGCAAGCCCTGTAGCACGTACTGCCTCAATGCGCTCCATCAATGACTGCTGCACATTGATTTTTCCGCGAGTTTTATCAAAATCATCTGCCGTAACACCTACAATTAAATAATCGCCCAGTGCTTTTGCGCGTTCCAATAGCTTAATATGACCATAGTGAAGCAAGTCATAGGTACCATATGTAATCACTTTTACCATATCTTGCTTCCCTCCACACAATCAAAGAAGTCCACGCTTTTGCAAATCCTTAAATGCATTCACAAGCGTAGTATTGTCCTCTTTTGTTAACGCACCAATATGGCCCACACGGAAAATGGTTTCCTTCATTTCACCGCCATTGGGGCAAATCCAGATACCATACTCATCCTTAAGTGTTGTAAAAACATCGTAAGCCGAAACATTCAAAGGATGTAACGGCGTTACCGCATTAGACATCGATTCCGATACGATTTCAAACGGAAGTCCCTTGATTTTTTGTCTAAAATCCCGGGCAAGTTCAGAAATCTTCTTGGTTTCGCTCTCAACGCCACCTGCGGCTTCGATTTCCTTCAACCGAACATTAATCTGCCGAAGCGTTCCAACCGCTGGTGTGAAAGGCGTCTGCCCCCGTTCACCATTCTTTAGCGCAGATTTCAGGTTAAGATACATACACTTCACTTCACGGTTCTCTACCCGTTTGACAGCCTCACTCGACAAAACAATTACTGATACGCCCGGAGGGCAAGCCAATGCTTTCTGGGATCCCGTAATCATCACCTGAACGCCCAATCGCTTCATCTCAAACTCGTCCGCCAGGAATGAGCTGATAGCGTCAACAACCAGAAAGATTCCATTTTTCTTGCAGAACTCACTGATCATTTCCATGTCGTAGTGAACACCCGTCGATGTTTCATGAACATTAACTAGGAAACCTGTAAAGCCCTTGCCATCGTATAAAGCCAGCTGCTCTCTATTTAACGCCTTACCCGGCTCCAAGCAAATCTCCTCATAGGGGATTTCATGAATTTGACACAGTTCCACAAAGCGTTGTCCAAAGCTACCGCCATTTACAACCAAGACCTTGTCCGTCTTGTCAAAGACATTCATAACAGTGGCTTCCATAGATGCCGTTCCAGACCCAGTAATAAACACTACTCTGGCATCATCTTCTGCCTTTGCAAATTTTTTCATCAGATTCTCGTTTTCAATCATGATGGTCGAAAACTCAGGGGTTCTAAAGTACGGAACCTGTTCAGCCCCAATAGAGCGCACTGCATCATCCGACATTACCGGACCAACTGTAAAATTAAGCATTAATATCCCCACCTATCTTATTTCAAAAGTTTTTTCGTACAGATTTCAGTCGCATGACCACCGACTTCAATATGACGGTCTCTAAACGCCTTTGCCTTTTGGCTTTCCAAATCGTAATCCGCGTTTAGGATATAGCTGAGAACCTCGTCCTCTGTATGACAAATTCCTGATGGAATTTCCTTATCCAAGTCGAAGTAGAATCCACCGCGAGCCTTATTGTAATCTTCAAAGTCATACCCAAAGCACACAATCGGTCTCCCCAGAATGCAGTAATCCATGATAATACTGGAGTAGTCCGAAATGAGGTAATCTGCTACCATTAACAAATCATTTACTACGGGATAATCCGATCCATCTCGAACAAAATCATTAAAGCGAATGCCGAGCATCTGTCTAGTATTCACATGAGCCCGAATAATGAGGACATAATTATTGCCCAATTCATTCTCCCACTTTTCCAGGTTGATGGGAGGCTTCAGGTTACAGGTCTTGCCGCCATCCGTAGATTCCCTCCACGTCGGCGCATACAAAATCACTCTTTTATTCTCCGGAATACCAAATTGTTTCCTCAGCTCTTTTTTCTTTTCTTCTGTGCACGAATAAAGCGCATCATTTCGCGGCAGCCCAGATAACAAAAGATTCTCCGGAAGAACTCTAAAGTCCCGTGTAATAATCGGCTCCTCGTATCTGCCAGATATGCAGAAATAGTCGATATGATCCCAGTTGAAATCATTTCGTCCTTCGACCGCATTACCCATTAAATTGATTGCCGGGCCATGCCATGTGTTCATATAAATCTGGGATTTCTTCTTATATTTCAATCCCCGTTCAATATTTACACTTGCAACCCAATATTTAGCTTTCAACGTGGTAATAAAGTACTTTGGCGTATCTATTTTTACTTTATCACACGTCAGCTGCGGAAAATCTTCTGGATGTTCAAACGCCCATACATAGTGATAGCCTTCTCCATCCTTTGTATTCCTCATATACTCGTAGATGGCCCTAGGCGAATCATTATATTGTTTTCCGCTGAACGAAACAAATAGAATCATTTTTTCGTCAACTTTTACGAATAGGCCAATAAATTTCAAAACTGCGCTACCCGCCCCTATAAAAAAACTCATAAGCCACGGCGTATGTTTAAGAAGATACTCCAGTTTCCGCTTCATCGTTATAGATCCCTCTCAAATCAATTTCCAAATTCTTTGTTATATAGGTTTTTCCGCCAAGATCATACTTGTATTTTTCTGTTCCTCTCAACAGGTTTAAGCACCGGATTTTTTCCGAATGGTAACACTCTTTAATAATTTCATTACACCAAATCAGTCCAGGACTGTATCGTCTATACTTTTCGTTTATCGCAAGGCGCGGTACCAGGATAGAGCCCTTATCTATAAATCCCTCTAAAAATGCCGCTACCTCTCCGTCAATTAGCAGCGCACAAACTGTCCCACGCTCCTTAACAACTCCCTTTGATACATAATCAGCATAATGTCCGATTTGCGTTGACAAGCCTGTTCCATATCTACTTTGAAGTCTACCTTGATATACTTTCATGCACTTTTTATGCAACTGCCGTTTTTCTGTACCCCCCCCCACATAAAATTTACATTCATAGACCTTTTGATCTGTTGACATGCGGTTGTACGCCGTTCTAATATTCTGCTTTGCGTGCTTTGTCAAAGAAGAGAAATAGTTATCATATGTTTCTTCTTCCAACTGCACCGCAACATTTTCAACATCGGCTTCCGAAAGAAGCTCTCGTTCTTCCACAATTGATTTTATTGCTGCATAGGTTTTGGATTTCGCATCAATAAATCTCACACAAAACACATGAATGCTGTTTCTCTTGAGAAAATCAAAGAACGTCTCAAATGCTTCTGTTAGCTTTTGAAGAGAAATATCGCCATAAATACAATCCACATAGTCAAAGCACTCAAGACTTCCAAGCAGATAACATACTCCATTTTTATTCTTGTGTGTATCAGAACCAGATCCGTGTTTTCTTCTTGCAATACAAAAGACCGTACCTTTGTCTGGCATTTTAGTAAATATCTGAAGCCCAATACATTTTCCAGCATTTCTGATGTCTGAAAAAATCCTTGAACCTTCACTTTATCAAATTCTTTATTAACTTGAACCCCATTTTTTATTTCAATAACATTCACTTTGCTTATTCCCTCCACTAAAACAGTCCAGATTCATTCTCCAAGAGTCTGAGCCGTTTTTCCTTATAAAGCTCCACTAATCGTCCTCATCAGTGTGAGCCACACTGATGCTATGTACTGTACCGCTGCAATGAACGTTTCTGCGACAAATCATTGCCACAGTAACTCCCGTCTTTATCCCTGATGGCACTATCTGCGCCAACCGCTCACCAAACCTTTGCTCACACTCGCCCGTGTGAGAATCTCATCGGCGCAGAGGTTCTTTTACTATCGGTGATTTCTCATTTTCTTCATCTCGGTACACTCTGGACTAAATATCACCTTACTGTAACAATCATCCGTGAGCCTCATTTTCGGCTCATAGCCCCGCAACAGTAACCGCTTCATTTGTTCCAGACTCCACAAAGCCTCGAAATATGCCGTAGCACCAACACTTTTCGGCATTTTCGCTGTCTTTTCCCCTTCTGTGTACTCTGGTATAAACAGCTCTTTACCGTAGCGTCCTTATGAGCCGTACACCCTTATCTTTACGACCGATTTCAGCCCCGGATGATATTTTCATCATCCTGCAAGGCTCGAAGAATGATAATGTCATCGAAAGACCTATGTTTATGCCTGGTGTCACTTTTTTCGGATTTTCGCTCGTTTTTTGTCTATATTGCTATAAAGCCAAGCAGTCCAGCCGTTATTTTTTGCCACTCATGGCAGTGGTCTGCCCCTCGGAAACGCCCTCGGTGCTTTCAGGCATAAACAGGATCTTCACAGTCGCCAGCATGATTTTCAAATCCTCAATCAGACTGGGATGCGCAATATACATCAAATCCATCTGCAGCTTATCGTAGGGGGTGGTGTTATACTTGCCGTACACCTGTGCATAGCCGGTCAGACCAGCCTTAGCCTGCAGGCGCAGCGCAAACTCCGGCATCTCCTCGCAGTACTGTGCGGCGATCTCCGGGCGCTCCGGACGAGGGCCCACAACAGACAAATCACCCTTCAGGATGTTCAGCAACTGAGGCAGTTCGTCCAGACGGCAAGCGCGAATGATATGACCGACCTTTGTAATACGGTCATCCTTGTCGCCGGTGGAAAGACGTGCCACGCCATCCTTTTCTGCATCCACGCGCATGGAGCGGAACTTTAAGATTTCGAACTGCTTGCCATCCTTGGTCAGACGCACCTGCTTATAGAAGGCGGGACCACCATCGGATTTGACTGCAATGGCTGTGATCAGGAACAGCGGGCTCAAGATGATCAGTGCCAGCAGTGAGATCACAATGTCCATCGCGCGCTTGATGAACAAGAACTCTGGGCTTGCCATGTAGCGACCGACACGCAGCATCGGCAGATGGAACATATGCATCGGCCAAGCGCCACTCATAATAACGTCGCCAACGCGGGGAATGACGAACATATTGATGCCCTTCCCTACGCAGTGCTTCAGGATAATATTTCGTTCGTGGCTGTGAACACCACTGACAAAAACAGTCTCCATGCCGTCCAGAATGCTCAGGTCTGCCAAGCACTCCGACACGCTCAGGGTGACCTGCACATCGTATTTCTGGCTCAGACCGTACTCGTTGATGAGCTTTTCCATACCATGACGCACATCGTAGACCACAGCGGTCTTCTGCGGTGGGAAGGTCTTGTAGTACCATTTATGTGCGCAGGATGCCCAGATCGCAGCCATCACCAGCTGTCCCACAATTGCTGCGATACCCGGCAACAGGTTGCAAATCTTTGCGGACATCAGGCAGATCACAATGTACAAAATACCATCGGTTGCCATAGCGCCAAGGATCTGGCCGTACACAAGCTCTGAGACCCGCTGCATCGACATCCAGAACGCATCGTAGATTTTACCGAGTACAATGTACAGGATAAAAAACAGGCCTAAAATCGCAAAATGCCCCTCCCATGCCAGATTTGCATAGGTCTGGTGCGAGTAGTACAGGAACCAGCAAGCCGCAAACGGCAGCTCGATCATCAGAACATTCAGGATCTTCACGACCCTCAACATCACATCATGCTGAATCTTTGACATAATCCTCTCCAATAACTCCTTTAGATTTTCTTTTTACGACTCACGTAACTTCTCCGACCCAAATTGCAGCAAGTGCTTTGGATCGCGCTATCAACTACACAAACCGATATCTTCCCCCGTTTTGTGGTTAGCTGAAACATTCAGTTTTTCGCTTTCCCTATGAGGTCCTTGTGCCAACTCCAACCGGCGCGGTCTCGAATCCGCTTTCTCCCACCGCATCCCAATCTCATCCAGCTTTGAGATACGCTCCTCTGTCAGGACAGCGCAGCTTTTTTCAGGATTATGACGAGTATACCGCTGCCGCTTGACCCAATTTCCAAGGTTGTAACCGCCCGGTGACACATATTCTGCCGGGATATTCAGGTTGCCGTGTTCCGCATAGTAGATGCTGGCCTCAGAGAAATAGTGCTCCCAGCCGGAAGAAAGGCTCGCCTGCAGCTGCTCGAACAGCACCCGGCAGTCGTGCACCTGCTCGATGACCTCGAACCGCTCGGTGACAATCTTGTCGCCCTCACCGTTGGCATAGAGCCGATGAACGGCCTCCTGCATCTCGCTTTGCAGACCGGAAATGCTGGTCAAACCCTCAAAGTTGTTGACCACATCGAGAATCAACGGGGCTGCGGTGTCCCCGGCGGTCAGGGCGCGGCCAATCTGCTGCTTGTAGATGATGGGCGAGATGGTAGGTCGGAACAGGATGACGCCCGAAATGCCTTCCACATGGACACCCTCGTTGAGCATATCGATGCAGAACAGCAGCTTCAGCCGGTTGCTGGTGTCTGTCTTGAAGTCCGCAAAGGCTTTGTCCGTGTTCGGGTCATCTGAATAGGCCTGATACACCACAACGTCCGGGTTGACCCCAGCGAACCACTCCGGCACATGGGACACCATCTCGTCCATGTGCTCCTTGTTGGCGCAGAACACAATGTACTTGCCAGTCTTATTCGTGATATGATGTGCAAAGACCCTATCCAGACCATCCGCTTGTTCCAAAGCGCGGCGCAGCGCGTCCAGATATTTCTGGTTCACATCCTGAATGCCCGGTGCTCGCAGGTTATCCACCCGCGCCTGATACTTCGCAAGTGCTTTCTGATACTGATAAACCGTGGTCACATATTTCGGGGCAGGCAAAATACCCCTGACGACTGCTTCGCCAAGGTTCATGTCGCTTGCAATATGTCCATCGAAAAGTTCTTCGGCCATGTCGCGGTTATTATCCAGATAGCGGATGTTTGTTGCCGTCAGCCCAAGTAATTTTGCGTCCGGGCATAACTTTAATAAAGCCAGCGTGCTTTCGCCCCAGCATTCCGCGCCGGCACGGTGGAATTCATCGAGTATAAGATAGGCAGGCTTCTGCGCTGCTATTTCGTCCAGCTGCGCCTGCGTGCAGCACATCAGTTTGGCGTAGGTATAAAAGTGAACGTTTGCCAACGGAAAATCCGGGTCGTTCCTTTTCAGGCTTTCCAGCTGGGTCTTGAAGATATATTCACTGAGAGAAAGCCAAATCACGACCTTGTCCGGGTTTTCCTCGATCAGTTTGAACGCAATATAGCTCTTTCCGGTGCCGGTCGGATGAACAATGGCAGCCTTGCCATACTGGTCCATCATCCGGACTGCCGCATGATATGCTTTCTCGTTGTGCTCAAACAGACGCAATGCCACCTTGTTCACCCCTTCCCGCATAAAGGGGTATCCTCCACATGAAAAATGGAGAATACCGATCTTTCGACATCGTTGTTTGAATTCTTCTATTATTTTATCATGGTTATATCTGGAATTCAATAGAAATCTCTACAAATGTATCCCCACCTGAC
The DNA here is from genome assembly GCF_023347295.1 of Faecalibacterium sp. I3-3-33. Lineage (NCBI taxonomy): Bacteria > Bacillati > Bacillota > Clostridia > Eubacteriales > Oscillospiraceae > Faecalibacterium > Faecalibacterium sp. I3-3-33. The sequence continues at coordinate 1,209,110 of NZ_CP094469.1, read as the reverse complement.
CTTAGAAAAACCTCGCAGAAGCCGGAACTTTTTTGCACATTGCCCAGTTTCGCATGAAAGCTCCAGATGAAATCATCGATGGACAAAATGTGTGGTCATATAGTTGTCCAAGGCGCTGGAGAGTGCAGTCTGGTGTGATAGCCGTTCCGATGTAATGACAGCCGTTAAATAGAACGCGCCCCTCGCACTGAAAAGCCGGTTTATGCCGTCACATTGATCAGGAGTTCTGACGAGGCATATCGCACAGTACTACATAGTTTTTACTCTCTTCCCTGCTACCCCTATTATATATAGGTATAACTTGCATCCCGTCACTGCAGCTACCACCTGCTCTGGGTCAGGCTATTTTTTACGCTAAAAAGGCCCCCGCCGATCACATTTCTGTAAAAGGCAGAGGCTTTCTGCTTCTAGATTTTAATCAGGTCTGGGGAGATGGAACAACTATCTCATTCTACCGAGTTAGCGTCCCCTTCCAGATTTTTAACTACCCCCGGGGTGTCTGACATGGCGTTTTCCTGCTGCATTCTGGCACATACAGCTTCGTAGATATAGGCGTTTACGCTTTGTCCCGCCTGTTTCGCTGCCTGCTGGATAGTTACTTTTTCTCCTTTGGGAACCGATAGCTCCAAACGGTCATAATTATTTTTCACATATTTGTGAACTGCACGCTGTTGTGCTGCACTCGTCTTTGCCATTGATTTTTCCTTCCGTACATTATAGTGTTTATTATAGCATCTGTGGCCCATTCTCGTGAATATACAATTTGCACAAATTAACGCCCAAATCATTGTACAACATTCCATCTTGATATCGCGCTGCCGGTCAGCTGGAAAAGATGTTCCGCGAGCTCAACAAGCACTACTTTGCAGGCAATCTGCCCGAGCCCATCATCAGCCTGAAAAAGACCCCGTCTGCATACGGTCATATCACCTGTTCCAAGGTCTGGCAGGCAGGCGGCGAGAACAAGTACGAGATCAATATTTCGTCGGCTACCCTTGACCGCCCCATCGAGGAGACCGCTTCCACCCTGCTGCACGAGATGGTGCACGAGTACTGCATGGAGACTGGGATCAAGGACACCAGCAACAACGGGGTCTACCATAACCGGCGCTTTAAGGAGCAGGCAGAGGCACACGGCTTGACCGTCGACCACCACGAAAAGTACGGCTGGACCATCACAAGTCCGTCCGAAGAGCTGCTGGACTTCATCATCTTCCAAGGCTGGCAGGATATTCAGATGGGCGAGCGGCTGGCGTGGTCGGATATGGCAGGCACCGGAGCAGGCAGCAAAGCACCCGGCAGCAGCCAAACCGGAGCGCCGAAGCCTCCCAAGGCAAAGAGCAGCACCCGGCGGTGGGTATGCCCCAAGTGCGGTACCATCATCCGGAGCACCAAGGAAGTGCGGGTCATCTGTGCAGACTGCATGGAGCTGTTCGTGAAGGCCGACTAATCACAGCAAGACAGAGAGCGAGGGCACGAGTGAGAGTAGTTCTATATATAAAATTACAGGAGGCTCCTCATGGATACTTATAAAATCGCTATTGACACCTTTCTTGCCGAGACATCCGAGTGCAAAGCCAGTGGGTGCGCCGTCTTTACCGGGGCAGACATCGCATTCCAAGACATCCAGCTGCACACGCACCGGAACAAGTCAGAGCCGCATTTCATGGCCGGACACACCATGCTTTCTGTCCCCTTTGCCAGCCTCCTGAGTATTGAAAAGCTGGTATTGCGAGATATCCAGTCCACCGAGTATGAGATCATCACCAAAGAGGGCGGCACCATTACCCTTGACGTTGTTTAAAAGTGGATCCGTAAAAACAGAGATTCGCCGGGCTGTGAGAGGACGCCCATTATTTAAAGGAGAGCAGCCATGACCATTATATCAGAACGTTTGCAGCACCTGCGCCTGACGCACGGCTATACCCAGACCGAGCTTGCCCGAACCATGGGTGTGACCCGCCGGGCAGTCTACGCATGGGAGCACGATAAATGCCCCGAGATCCCCCGCCTGATCCAGCTCGCCCAATTCTATCAGGTGTCGACCGATTATCTGTTAGGGCTGACCGAGTAAGGTGTCCCCGCCACCGGACGCCTTACCGGATACTTTTTGCCTGCTATAGTGCGGTCAACCATCAGTCCGCGCGATGGCAGCCACAACGCTCCATATTTTTAACAGCACACTTGTAAGTCCATCTTATCGGATGCATCGTTTGGTAGACTTCAGGTACAGCAAAAGCAAACACACTTCAAAATACAGGAGGAAACTATTATGGCAGGCGCTTTTTCGTTATTTTTAGGGTTGTTGGGTCTTGGTGCAGCTGGTGCAGTCAGCGCGGGACAGAACGCAAAAATCAAGAAGGCAGATTATCAGTATGGCGAGGAGCATGGCCTTCATGGCACCTCTGAGGTTCTGCAAATGCGGGAGCGAGTGCGTAAAGAATGGTGGAGCATCTGCGGCAAAACCTACAACGCATGTGAGCGGCCTGCATCGAGTTACGGCGACCTCAGCAGAACCCCGTGGTGCTATCTGAAAAAGCGCTGGTTCATTGATCATCTGAACAAAAAGGGCATCCCTTATGATGATTTGGTCGTGGATGATGTTACTGGCGTTACCTTCTACGAGAGCCAGAAAAGAACGTCCCAAGCATATATGAGAAAGCTGCGGTAATAGACATCGCGCCCATCGTCACCACTTCTATCAGCAGCAGGAGGAGGCAAATTTATGGCTAGAAATAAAATCTTGGTGCAAATTATCGATCATGAGAACGAAAATTCCGTGCTGGGACAAGACTACTTTGCATCAAGAGAAAAAGCAGAAGAATTCAAACGGATCTCAGACCGCGCGTATGGCAAGCTTCTTGGTGAAGGTCAAACCAGAATCACCACTGAGATCATTGAATGCTGACACCAACCATCATTTCCTGTATCCTCTGAATGGTCGTCCCTCTGTCGTGACCATGCTCGAGTTGCTTTATAATGGTGTCGCCCGCTATGACGATCTTTCTATCCTGAAATAAGTGTACTTCAATAGCAACACCCCGCTACTCTATGCCGAGTAGTGGGGTGTTTTTTCGTCTTGATATAGGGGCGGGAACTTTAACGACAAATACATATTCCCGTCTCTACAGCCGCTTTGCCTGTTGCGATGAGAAACTTGTAAAAATCGAATTGATTTATAGCCGATATATCAGGGGCTTGTGTTCAAGACAACACAAGCCCCTTTTTATCTTGTTTTAGGGACAGGAAGCAAATTTATGCACATTCGTTGAAAATTTCACGTTTATGTGATACAATGTATTTTAAATGGAAGGAGGGAATCGCTATGGCTGTAACCTACAAAAAATTATTTCACATATTGATAGACCGCGGTATAACTAACGCCGAGTTAATGGAGAGGGCTGGCTTTAGCGCAAATATTATTACCCGTATCAAGCACGATCATTATATATCTCTCGATAGTATTGAGAAAATTTGTAAAACTCTAAATTGTGGAGTTGATGATATTTTAGAATTTACAGATGAGGAGAAATAACGATGGCATCAAAAGCTACTGTTCAGTCGGTAGAGCCGAATATTGCTGATTTAGTGAATGGCTGGCTCAAATCATATAAAGTGGATTATAAATTGGAGCAGGAATCCTTAAACACTGAAATCGACCAAGCCTTAAATGATTATTTTTCCAAGAGTGGCGGAAAGGGCGGCAATCGACCTGATACAAAACTACTGTTACTGGCCAATGATGGAAAATACTATCCAATTTTGATTGAGTATAAGGGATACAAAGATAAGCTTGTCAAACTGGACGCCGAAGGAAATGTTGCTAACAGAAATGCAAAGAACCAGCCGGATTTTTCCACTATCAATTCCTATGCAGTAAATGGTGCGGTTCACTATGCTAATGCAATTCTGCACTACACGAGTTATACCGATGTTATTGCCATCGGCGTCACCGGCTACAAGGAAATCAGTGGAAAGCTCAACCATCTGATTGGTGTGTACTACGTTTCCAAGAACAACTTTGGCGTTGGGCAAAAGGTTGATGAATACACCGATCTCTCCTTCTTGAAGAAAGAGTACTTTTCTGCATTTATCGAAAAGGTCAAACAATTATCGCTTTCTCAGGACGAAATTGAAAAGCTAAAAGAACGTAGAGAGCAGGAAATTACTGCAAGCCTTGTCAAGCTGAATAACGATATCTTCAAGAGTGAAAAAGGTCTGAGTGAAAACGACCGTGTCTATCTTGTTGTTGCTTCTATTATGGCTACCCTTGGTGATGTGGAGAACAACGTATATCCGCTTACCAAAGCTGATTTGAAGTCGTCCAACGAAAGAAACAATACGGACGGCGATATTATGGTTCGCAAGATCGAGTCCTTTCTCGATGCCAAAAAGCTTCCCAAGGACAAGAAAAACCTGATTGTGCGAACTTTGCAAAACACACTTACTACTGACAATATTAACAAAGCGGACGATGGCGAAAGTCAGTTAAAACGAGTATTCATCAAGATTGTTGATGACCTTGGTGTTTACTATAAAATCGGCTTGAATACGGATTTCACCGGAAAGCTATTTAATGAAATGTATTCATGGCTTGGGTTCACGCAGGATCAGCTCAATGATGTGGTTTTAACACCGCCCTATGTTGCGACGCTTCTGTGCCGTCTTGCAAGAGTGAATAAAGACTCCTTTGTGTGGGACTTTGCCACTGGTTCGGCTGGTCTGCTGGTAGCCGCCATAAATGAAATGTTGGCTGATGCCAAAAAGAAGATCAAGTCACCCGAAGAGCTGGCACACAAATCAGCAGAAATCAAAGCAAACCAGTTGTTAGGCCTGGAGATCCTGTCCAATGTTTATATGCTTGCTGTGCTCAATATGATCATGATGGGTGACGGCAGCTCTAACATTTTGAACAAGGACTCTTTGAAGTTTGATGGTCATTATGGCTTTGGCAAAACAGACGAAAAGTTCCCTGCGGATGCGTTCATTTTGAACCCGCCCTACTCTGCAGAGGGCAACGGAATGATCTTTGTTGAAAAAGCTCTTTCCATGATGAATAAGGGCTATGCAGCTATTATCATTCAAAACTCGGCTGGCTCTGGCAAAGCAGCAGAGTACAACAAACGAATTCTGGAGCACAGCACACTTCTTGCAAGCATCAAAATACCGATAGACTTGTTTATCGGAAAATCAAGCGTGTTGACCAACATATACGTTTTCCGCGTTGGTGAAGCCCATCAAAAGGATGATGTAGTTAAATTTATCGACTTCTCCAACGATGGTTACACCCGTTCTGACCGCAAAAAAGCAAGCAGAAATCTGTTTGATACCGATCGGGCGAAAGAGCGCTATCAGGAAGTTGTAGATTTGGTTCGTTTTGGAAAAACGAAGCTTAATATTCTTACAGAAAAAGAATACTACGAAGGGCATATCGACCCAGAAAAAGGCAACGACTGGAATCAGACAGCTCCAATCGATACAAGACCTACACTGGATGATTTCAAAAAGACGATCAGCGATTATCTTGCATGGGAAGTATCAACGCTTCTGAAAAATCAGCCGATGGAGGATGACCGCCTGGGAAAATAGAAGCCTCACTTAACGAAAAGCTGCAAGCGGTTAAGTGGGGCGAATATAAGCTTGGCGATTTATTTGATGTAGACTCTTATACGAAGAGATTTGATGCAAACAAGGTAGTTATAAAAGAAAAAGGCGAATATCCGTATATAGTCCGAACAAGCATAAACAACGGGCAGAAAGGATACATTGATGAAGATCATCAATACTTAAACAAAGGTAACACTATTGCATTCGGTCAGGATACTGCTACAATGTTCTACCAAGAAAAGCCCTATTTTACAGGAGATAAAATCAAAGTATTAAAACCTAAGCTTGGTAGGTTCAATAAAAACAACGCTCAATTCTTCCTCGTTGCCATGAGAAAACCGTTTGAGCTGTTTTCTTGGGGAACTTCAAGTTACAATGTTGAGATAATCAAAAAACAAAGAATCGTTTTGCCTGTCAAGGATGACAAAATCGACTTTGATTTTATGGAGTCGTTCGTCGCTGAGCTGGAAGCTCAGCGGGTCGCTGAGCTATCCGCTTACTTGACAGTAAGCGGATACGACAATTACGAATTGTCGGTTGAAGAGCTTGACGCTCTTCGAAACTTCAGTGATCAAAACGATAATGATTGGGGTACATATACGATAGGAAATCTGTTTGAAAAAGTTAAAACCAAGAAGCTGCCTTACAAAGCCAAGGAATTGCCTAAGCAGCCCACGGATGATTATATTCTGCCCTGTCTGACTTCAAGCTTCCAAAATCAGGGCTTGAACTATTATGCACCCAAATCCGGGGCAACTATATTGAGCAATGTGATTTCTATTCCTTCCAACAGCGATGTCTACAGAGCATATTATCAGACAAGAGATTTTACCGTTTTGTCCGATGCTTATGCGATTCGGTGGAAGGCCAAAGAAATTGAACTTTCCCCAAATCAATACCTGTTCATGGTCATGTGCATTAACAAGGTAACCGACCTGCCTATTTATTCTTATAAGAACAAGCTCGGTGGTTGGAATGTTGTAAAGAACAAGAATATCCGATTGCCCGAAAAGGATGGAAAAATTGATTTTGCACTTATGGAGGCTTTTATATCTGCTATCAAAAAGCTGACTATCAAGGAAGTTGTTCTTTACAGTGACCGAAAAATTGCAGCAACCAAAGAAGCAGTTTCAAAAACTGAATAATTGACAATGAGCAAGGCGATCAACTGTAAAAAGTTGGTCGCCTTTGTTTTATCATCATACAGCAGACTTAACCCCATATTCCACAAAAAAGCAGGGCGCAGCCTTATAAATTGCGAATTGACCTTTTGTCAAATGGCGACACTCGCAATCAAACAAAAACCAACTCTTGCTTCTTTCAGCAATATAACAAAACACCCTTCCTCTCACGGAAACCCGCAAAAGGAAGGGTGTCGAACTCAATATCTTGTTGTCGTACCAATCACAGCATATTCGTACCGACAAAGCCGGTACTAGCTGTTACTCAGCACTGCACCTCAAGCACTTTTGAGCGTAGAGCTGTGATTAGCAGTTCTCAGCGAAGTACTTAATGGTACGGACCATCTGAGAGGTGTAGGAGTTCTCGTTGTCGTACCAAGACACGACCTGAACCTGATAGGTGTCGTCGTCGATCTTAGCGACCATGGTCTGGGTAGCGTCGAACAGAGAGCCGTAACGCATGCCGATAACATCGGAAGAAACGATCTGATCCTCGTTGTAGCCGAAGGACTCAGAAGAAGCAGCCTTCATGGCAGCGTTGATAGCTTCCTTGGTGACATCCTTGCCCTTGACAACGGCAACCAGCAGGGTGGTAGAACCGGTGGGAACGGGCACACGCTGAGCAGAGCCGATCAGCTTGCCGTTCAGCTCGGGGATGACCAGGCCGATAGCCTTAGCAGCACCGGTGGTGTTGGGAACGATGTTCTGTGCGCCAGCACGAGCACGGCGCAGGTCGCCCTTGCGCTGAGGACCATCCAGGATCATCTGGTCGCCGGTGTAAGCATGAACGGTGGTCATGATACCGGAAACGATGGGGAAGGTCTTGTTCAGGGCGTTAGCCATGGGAGCCAGGCAATTGGTGGTGCAGGAAGCAGCGGAGATGACCTGATCCTCAGCGGTCAGGGTCTTCTCGTTGACGGAGTAGACGATGGTCTTCAGGTCGTTGCCTGCGGGAGCAGAGATAACGACCTTCTTTGCGCCAGCCTGGATGTGAGCCATGCTCTTCTCCTTGCTGGTGTAGAAGCCGGTGCACTCCAGAACGACATCAACGTTCAGCTCGCCCCAAGGAGCATCCTTTGCGTCCTTAACAGCGTAGATCTTGATCTCCTTGCCGTCGACGATGATGGAATCCTCGGTGGACTCGACAGTGTGCTTGCCCTCGCCGATCTTGCCGCAGAAAGAGCCCTGAGCAGTATCGTACTTCAGCAGGTGAGCCAGCATCTTGGGGCTGGTCAGGTCGTTGATTGCGACGACCTCGTAACCCTCAGCATCAAACATCTGACGGAAAGCCAGACGGCCAATACGACCGAAACCATTGATAGCAACTCTAACAGCCATTGTAATAGTACCTCCTAATTATTTTACCCATAATCGGATAAATCACGGTATCTTTATTGTAGACCAAAACCGGCAAACTTTCAAGTGTCTGCTAAAAAATTAACAACACAATTTTATCTTTTTTTGCTTTTGTACGATTTTATGCACCCTTCCACAAAGCTTTTGTTCAATTGCACCAAGGGTGCACTGCCGTTTTTTGTCAGTTATTTCCAGCTTTTCCCTTCCCGGTACAGGCAACCCCCATGCCGCCGATGCAGCAAAGCGCAAGGCCGGAAAGCAGCTCCGGCAGCGCTGCCGCCATACCGCCGCTAAGACCCGCTGCCAACAGCAGGAGCACCCGGGGCAACTCCCAGCACAGGCACAGACAAAAGGCTGCAAGCGCCGCTGCGTGCAGAGTACGTCCGTTTTCCGGCCGGGGCAGATATAGAGTGCGCGCCAGCGCCGCCAGAAACAGCAGTGCCGCCATCTCCTGCCAGACCGCTGCCGTAGGCTGTACCCGGTGCCAGCTGGAGCTGTTCTCCATAAAGCGCATCAGCACGTTCCAGTAGAACAGTGCACTGCCCGCTATGGCCAGCGGCAGACCGCCGCCGGGCGTTTTCCAGCCGTCCCGGCGCAGCCAGCTGCGCCCGAGATTGCTCAGCCACATGGCACAGGCTACCTCCAGCAGAATGCGCACAAAGGTGCTTACCGTACCGGCTGCAAACACGAACTGTGCTGCACCGGCAGCCAGCATACACACCGCCCCGGCAAAGGCCAGCACGCCAGCCGCCGGGCGGCGGCTGCGCAGCGGCGTCTCAGGCAGCGGGCGGCTGCGTCCGGCCAGCACTGCGGCCAGCACCACAGCGCCCAAGGCAAGATACCGCCACCATACCGCGCCTGCGGTGCACAGACCGGTGGCGGCGTCCGTAGCAAAGGCAAGATCTGCGCTGCGGCCAATGCCAAGCAGCACGCAGAGTAGGACAACAACGAACTCTAACGATTCCATTAACGTTCCTCGATGGGCTTATATTTCTGGCGCACGCCCAGATACTTGTAGGCCGGGCGGATGATCCGGTTGGCAAAGATCACCTCTTCCACCCGGTGTGCGCACCAGCCCGGCACACGGGCGATGGCGAACAGCGGGGTGTACAGATCCTCCGAGATGCCCAGCATGTTGTAGATCAGGCCGCTGAACAGGTCCACGTTGGCACACACCGGCTTGGAGCTGCCCTTTTCCTCAGCAAAGATGCCGGGTGCCAGCCGCTCGATGCTGCACAGCATGTTGTACTCTTCCTCAAAGCCCTTTTCGTAGGCCAGATGCTTTGCGCGCTGCTTCAGGATGACCTCACGGGGGTCGCTGATGGTGTAAACCGCATGACCCATGCCGTAGATCAGGCCGGAGCCGTCGCCCGCCTGCTTGCGCAGGATGCGGCGCAGATACTCGCGCACCTCATCGTCATCCTCCGGGTTCTCAACATGCTTGAGGATATCCTGCAGCTGGCGGTTGACCATCAGGTTCGCGCCGCCGTGCTTGGGGCCCTTCAGGGCACCGATGGCCGCAGAGATAGCCGAGTAGGTGTCCGTGCCGGAGGAGGACAGCACGCGGGTGGTAAAGGTGGAACAGTTGCCGCCGCCGTGGTCTGCGTGCACCAGCAGGCACATATCCAGCAGCTTTGCCTCCTCGTGGGTGAACTTCTGATCCGGGCGGTAGGTGCTGAGGATGTGCTCTGCCGTGCTCTGGCCGGGCTTGGGCAGGTGGAAGAACATGCTCTGCTTGTCGTAGTAGCGGCGCTTCATCTGGTAAGCGTTCACCATCATGGTGGGCATACTGGCGATCAGGTTGATGCTCTGGTTCAGAATATTCTCAAGGCTCAGATCCTCGGCGCGGTCGTCATAGGAGTACAGGCCCAGCACACAGCGCTGTAACTTGTTCATGATATTGGGCGAGGGGGCGTTCATGGTGTCCATGAAGCCGTCCGGCAGGGCGCGGGATTCTGCCAGGATCTCGCAGAAATCGTCCAGCTGCTCCCGGGTGGGCAGGCTGCCGAACAAAAGCAGCCAGATCACTTCCTCAAACACGAAGCGGTCGTTGCGGTAAGCCTCGTCCACGATCTCGTTGATGTTGACGCCCCGGTAGATCAGCTTGCCGGGGGTGGGGATCACATGACCCTCCTGATCCTTTTTGTAGCCCACAACGTCGCAGACGTTGGTCAGGCCGGCCAGCACGCCGGTGCCATCCGGGTTGCGCAGACCGCGCTTGACCCCCAGCCGCTCGCTGGTCTCCGGGTCGATGTAGTTGTTTGCGATGTACTCCTCGCACAGGGTACGCATGGTCGTCGGGTCCAGCGTCGCCACTTCTGCGTGTGCAAAGTTCATAGGAGTGCTCCTTTCCGTCTCTTACTTTTTATACTTTCCGATCCCGTCCATCCTACGCTCTGATGGACATACTTTTATAATATCGCTTTTGTGCAGTAAATTCAAGCGCTAAGTGCGCACTTCTCACCGCAAAGCGCAAAAATACCGGTTTTCCTCTGCGCATTTCCCGCCGGTTTGCACGCTGCCGGGCTTATGATGTTCCCAAAGCTTGCGTTCCGGGAGGAGGTCTCGTATGAAACGTTCCTTTTTGCTGCTGTGCGCCGTTCTGCTGGTGCTGGGCTGCGCACTGCCGTGTGCTGCCTACCGCCTTGCCCGCACGACCCTTGCGCAGGGTGCTGCTCCGTCCGCAGCCGAAGCCGCCTCTGCCGCCTCGGAGGAAAGCAGCGAGCAAGAAGCTCCCTCCCCTGCCGACACGACCGATACCATCTGCTTTACGGATCAGAGCACCGGGCAGGCGGTAGAATTGCCGCTGCGGGAGTACCTGATCGGAGCAGTTGCTGCCGAGATGCCGGTCAGCTGGCCGGACGAAGCACTGAAGGCGCAGGCGGTGGCGGCGCACAGCTACGCCCTCTACCGCCGGGACCACAGCACCGAGGAAAACGGCGCATGGTTCACCGCAGACCCCGCCCGGCGGCAAGGCTGCCTGACCGATGCGGTGCTGCACAGCTACTGGGGCACTGCCTACGCAGCCAACTACGCCCGGCTTTCCGCGCTGGTGGACGCGGTACAGACGCAGGTGCTGTATTATGGCGATGCCCCCGCCGGGACAAGCTACTTTGCCATGTCCAATGGCCGCACCGAGGCCAGCGAAAACGTCTGGGGCACTGCCCTGCCCTATCTTGTACCGGTGGACAGCAGCACCGACACCGCCGCCGACAACTACGAATACACCCTGAACCTTTCCGCCGCCCAATTACAGCAGCTGCTGGCGGAGCGGCTAGGCATCGCCGCTGATCTTTCGCAGCAGGCGCAGTGGTTCGGCGCGCCGACGCTCACCCCTTCCGGCTATGTGGGCACCCTGCCGGTATGCGGGCAGACGGTGCAGGGCACCGCTCTGCGCAAGGCGCTGGGGCTGCGCAGCGCCTGCTTTATGGTGGTCTGGCAGAGCGGAACCTTTTCCTTTACCACAAAAGGTTATGGACACGGCGTAGGCATGAGCCAGTGGGGCGCAAAGGCACTGGCCGAGCAGGGCGCAGACTACCGTGCCATTCTGGCGCACTATTACCCCGGCACGGAGCTGCGGGGGTAACAGCGGAAGAACAAAGACGATTTTGAATGGTCTCCGCACTGCTCTGACCATATTCAGCGGAAGAAATATTTTAAATTTTGTGGTTCAGAACCACTTTTTTCACGGAAAGCTTTTTTATATTATGCAAACAGGGCTGCTGCACGTTGCTTCGTGCAGCAGCCCCAAATTATTTCTTTTTATCAGCCGAACAGCTGTGCGAACCAGCTTACGGTGGTCTCGGCGGCAGTCTCTACCGTGGTCTCCATCTGTTTGACCGTCTGCTGCAGCTTAGTGCCCTCAGTATCCTTGACCGACCAATACGTCTGGGTACTGCTTGCACTGCCGGACACCGTGAAGTCCGAAGCGAAGCACAGGCTCTCGCCCGCAGAGTCGGTCACCAGCACCATATAGGTGTAGCTCCCCTCCGGCAGCTCTCCGAAACGGATCTGGCTGTCCAGCGTGTTCAGCGAGAAAGCGGCGGCATTCACCTGCGCCACCGCACTCTGCACGGTCTGGTCTGCCGCATCCAGAACAGCCACCTGCACACTGGTCAGGGTGGTGCCGCTGGCGCTGTTGGCTGTACCGGTCAGTGCCATGCCGCTGCCGGTGCGAAGATTCACCGGGTAGCGCACGCCCTCCAGCCGCAGCCCATCAGTCTGTGCCGCCACGCTGTTGTGATCTGCGGTGACGTACCAGTAACAGGAAGATCTTGCGATGGACACGCTGGAGCTGGTAATGGGGATGCGTCCGTAACCGATGTTCCCCGCCGGGTCGGAGCAATAGAAAATACCGTTGGTATAGTCGGTCAGCAGCACCGCATGGGGCTGGGTGCGGTCGTAGAGGACGATGCCCTCCGGGTGCTGCTCCAGCAGGGAGATCAGCACCGCCGTTTTGCTTTGCAGCCCGGAGGGCAGGGTGCCGTAGCCCACCTGCATCTCCTTATATGTAAAGCTGTGTGCAAGGCCGTTGGCCCATGCTGTGGAGCGCACACTGTTCTCGGTCACGTTCGTCCAGTCGCTCAGCCCGTCAAAGTAGGCACGGCGGCGCAGCATCATTGCTGCAGAGGCCAGCGTACAGGTGCCGCCCCGGCTCTGCTTGAAGTAGAAACCTGCGTCCACGTTCAGATCCACCGCCAGTGCAGCGGGCAGACAGGTAAACAGGAAAGCAAGGCTCAGGATCAGGGTCAGCAATCGTTTTTTCAGGGCGTGCGGTGCGGTGGTATTCACGGTTCGGTATTTCCTTTCTTATTTCTTTGCGGATCTCATAGGGATCTACCGCTACAAAGTATACCAGTCTGTCATTCTTTTGTAAACAATTCTCCGTCTTTTTTCTCAATATCAACACGTTTAGGGGATATCCATTGGTTGCTTTTTACAAATTTTTCTGAAATATTCCACGCATTTGACAAAATTTCGTTCTACCCACCGCGCAACTGTGAAAATATATTTCTTTTTTCGCCCGGCGCGCGGAGCGCAAAAAAGTCGGCAGCCCTGCACATTCGTCCCGGCATTTCACAAAACAATTCCCTCTCTGAGCCATGCAGCAGCCAGCCTATCGTTATCTGCCGCAGTTGGGGCAGTAAATGTCCCCAATTTTCCATAATTCATATACTAGTATACAAGTTCGGAATAAACATTTGCCCTATTTCGCCTTCATTTATCGGCATTCTGCCCAATAATGCCTTCAAAAGTTTATATCAAACGCCAAAGTTGTTTTGTTTTGCTAAATATTTCTTGTAAAAGTGTGAAATCCATGTTAACTTGAATACAACATTGTGCACGCCTGTACGGACAATCTCGTGTCCGGCAGCGTGTACGGAAAAGGAGAACATCCATGAAAAAAGCAAAGCAACCCATCCGGCGCACTCTGGCCGGGCTGCTGGCAGGTGCGCTGCTGCTGGGCATGACGCCGCTGGCTGCATTTGCAGAGGACAGCACCTCTGCAAGCGGCTGGCAGTTCAAGGCCTTCGGCACCTCCTCCGCAGCAAACGTCAACACCCTCGCAGAGGGTGCAGACATCCACAGCAAAGTCACCCTGAACGCCTGCACCGTCAAGGAGGACGGCACCATCAACAAAAAGGGCGGCAAGTTTGTTGCCGACTCCCCCGCCGATGGTCTTTCCTTCTACTACACCACCATCGACCCCACCAAGGAAAACTTCTATCTGCAAGCCGATGTGACCATCGACTACGTCAACCCCGCCCCGGACGGTCAGGAGGGCTTTGCGCTGATGCTGCGCGACAGTCTGAGCGGTTCCGGCAGCTACTTCTCCAACCAGATCTCCGTTGCCGGTACCAAGCTCCCGCTGGACGGCGTAGAGATCAAGGACGCCGTGGGTGTGCGCAGCTACACCGGCATCATCTCCAACGAGACCGCCGCCTCTAATGAGGTCAAGGCCACCCGCGCTGCCTTCAGCAGCCAGACCATCAAGCAGGGCGACACCTACCGTGTCAGCCTTGCCAAGACCAGCAACAGCTACGTTGCCACCCAGTATGCCATCAATGCGGACGGCACCACTGGCACGGTCATCGGCTCTTCTACCCTGTACATCCCGGCAAAGAACAGCACCGCCACCAGTGTTTCCAAGTACGCGGAGCTGGACGACCCCATGACCGTGCAGGAGGCAAACAAGGCTTATCTGGGCTTTGCAGCTGCCCGCGGCATGAATGTGACCTTCTCCAACGTCACCTACACCACCAGTGCATGGAATGCCTCGGAGTGGACCTTGCAGCCCACCAGTTACATCGACCCGGTGTACCAGATCACCAGCCCCTCCACCTGCACCGGCAGCAGCTACGCGCTGGCTTTCAAGGCCAATGCAGACGGCACCGCCAAGGTGTACGCCAACGGCAAGCTTGTGGACAAGGACCTTGCCGTCAAGGCCGGCGAGACCCTGACCCGGAGCTACACCGTGACTCGCGACACCACCTTTAAGGTGGTGTTCACCCCGGACAAGAACTACGTCATCAGCGCCTTTGAAAAGCTGAGCAGCTACAAGGCCGCCACTATTGAAAAGAAGGTCTCGCTGCGGGCTCTGGGCGCAAACGGTATCATCGTGGTCACCCCGGACGGCAGCGCAACCCACAACGGCACCAGCGCTGCGGACGCCGTAGACCTGCAGACCGCGCTGAACTACGCCGCCGCAGGCCAGACCATCCAGCTGGCAGGCGGCACCTACCACCTGACCGGTGAGCTGAAAGTAGAGCGCGGCCGTGACGGCACCGCCGAGGCTCCCATCACCCTGACCACCGCAGACGGCAGCTACGCCACACTGGACTTTGGCGGCGTGGGCACCGGCTTCAGCGTCTGGGGCAACTACTGGAACATCAGCAAGCTGAACATCACCAACACCAAGGACGGTGCCAAGGGCATGCAGCTGGCCGGCAGCCATTGCGTGCTGGAGCAGATGAACTTCTACAACAACGGCAACACCGGCTTGCAGGTCTCCGGCCTGTCTACGGACAACAAGGCACTGTGGCCCAGCTACAACACCATTAAGAACTGCACCTCTATGAACAACGCCGACCGCGCCATGGAAGATGCCGACGGCTTTGCCGCCAAGCTGACCACCGGCGAGGGCAACGTGTTTGACGGCTGCATCGCAGCTTACAACGCCGACGACGGCTGGGACCTGTTCGCCAAGGCTGCTACCGGCTCCATCGGTGCCGTTACCATCCAGAACTGCGTTGCCTACAAAAACGGCTACCTGATGCTGGCCGCAGAGCCGGTCAAGAAGCAGCCGCTGCAATTCCCCACCGTTGCCTGTGACGCAAACGGCAACCTGAGCTTTGGCAATGTGGCCACCACCATCGAGGCAGGCAACGGCAACGGCTTCAAGATGGGCGGCACCAACCTGCCCGGCAACCACAAGCTGCTGAACTCCATCTCCTACGACAACGCCGCCAAGGGCATCGACTCCAACTCCTGCCCGGACGTAAAGGTGTACAACTCCACCTCCTACAACAACGAGGGCTACAACGTTGCACTGTACACCGGCAATAAGTCTGCCGTGACCGACTACGCCGCTGACGGCATCATTTCCTTCCGCAAGGGCACGGACGGCAAGGAGCAGCTGGCACTCCAGAGCCAGAGCAGCACCGCTGTCTACGGCCCGGAAAACTTCTATTGGGACGCCGAGACCCAGACCAGCCACAACAAATCCACCAACACCGTCACGGTGAAGGAGAGCTGGTTCCAGAGTCTGGATACCTCCGTTGCCCCCACCCGCAACGCAGACGGCAGCATTGATATGCACGGCCTGCTGCTGCTCACCGCCGAGGGTCTGGCTACCACCGATGCCGGTGCGCGCGGCGCCGTGTGGGGTCAGGCAGAAGCCGCCAAGGCCACCTTCTGGGTGGTGGGCGACTCCACCGTCTCCCCCTTCAACGACAGCTATTACCTCCCCCGCGAGGGCTACGGCGAAGAACTTGAGAACTACTTCAACGCCAAAGTCTACAATCTGGCCGTTTCCGGCGCATCCAGCAAGGACTTTACCGGCATGGCCAACTACGCCACCCTGCTGAAGGGTTCCGACACGGTGCCCGCACTGGGCGATGCCGCCGGGGACAAGTTCCTGCTCATCGGCTTCGGCCACAACGATGAAAAGACCGAGCCTGCCCGCTACACCAACCCCAACGGCGACTACAAGACCGAGGGTTCCTTTGCCAACAGCCTTTACGTCAACTACATCCAGCCCGCACTGGAGCGCGGCGTTATCCCCGTGGTGTGCACCCCCATTGCCCGCCTGACCGAGGCGAACAACAAGGCCAGCTATGACGGTGCTTCCGGCCACAAGACTACCACCGTCACCATCGGTGATGCCGTCTATGAGGGCGGCGACTACGCACAGGCCATCCGCGATATGTGCAGCGCGCTGCACCTCATCTGCGTGGACCTGACCGATGCTACCATCAATGAAAACATCGCCATGGGCAAAAAGGCACAGTACACCCACAGCTTTACCGGCGCAAAGGCCGACAAGCGCGGCAAGCTCTCCCCCACCGGCCTTGACTTGACCCACACCAACAGCTACGGCGCAAAGCTGAACGCATGGCTTATTGCCCAGCTTACCGCCGATACCCCGCTGGGCGCTTACAACCGGAACAAGGCAAAGCCCACCTACAAGCAGTTCTACGGCGATGCCGCAAACCCGGACTATGTGCCCTCCAGCTACGCCGCACCCACCCAGACCAGCAAGCTGTGGCCTGCCTTTACCGATGCCAACGGCACGGTATGGAACGGCTCTGCCTTCGGCAACGTAGGCGGTGACGACAAGATCTCCGGCGGCGATTTCACCGCCGCTGTCGATGGCCAGAACATCACGCTGGGCGTTGCCAACAACCGCGGCAAGATCGCATCCACGGTGGACGGCCTGATGATGTACTACGTCCAGCTGCCCGCCGGCACCAATTTCACCCTGACCGCAAAGGCCACCGTGAACAAGCTTGCCAAGAACAATCAGGTCTCCTTCGGCCTGATGGCGCGCGACGAGATGTACGTTGACACCAGCATCTCCGACCCCATGGGCGATTATGTGGCCGTGGGCACCCGGAATCAGGGCGCTGTCAACTGCTTCGGCCGCAAGAGCGGTGCGCTGTATGACGGCCCCGCCGCAACCGCAAAGTACGGTGCAGGCGATACCGTGGACCTGAAGCTCGTAGGCACTGCCGATGGCTTCACCCTGACCTACGGCGATAACGAGACCGCTTCTGCCGGTTTCGACTACGCCCTGACCGCTGTGGATTCCGATTACATCTATGTCGGCTTCTACGTTGCCCGCAACGCAAGCGTCACCTTCAGCGATGTGCAGCTGACCACCAGCGGCGTCTCCTCCGGTTCCCCGCTCAAGACTGCATGGAACCGCATCGTCAGCATCTTCCCTTTCTGAGTAAGGCGAAAGCTGCCGCATAACCGCTGAAAACCAAAACCCGGAACCTTCTTGAGCCCTTGCGGCTCCGAAAAGGTTCCGGGTTTTTTGCGATCTTTTTTCAGTGAGCTATTGCCCACCGACCATACTGCTTTCTACTCAGCCCAGTGCCTGCTGGATCTTTGCAAAGTCCTCCAGCGTCAGAGCCTCCGGGCGGATGCGGGCATCGAAGCCAGCGGCCTCGATGGCGGCAATGACTTTCTCCTTGGGCAGATTCAGCCCGCCCGCAATGGCATTGGCGGCGGTCTTGCGGCGCTGGCCAAAGGCGGCGCGCACCAGCGCAAAGTAGCCCGCCTCGTCCTCCACCTGCACGGCGGGGGTGGGCCGGATATCCATGCGCACCACGGCGCTGGTCACCTTGGGGGCGGGGTAAAAGCTGCCCGGTGCGGCGGTGAACATCAGCTTGGAGGTGGCGTAGTAGTTCACCGCGCAGCTGATGGCGCTGGAAGCGCGGGTGCCGGGCACGGCAGCCAGACGGTCTGCGGCCTCCTTCTGCACCATGACGGTCAGGCTCTCGATGGGCAGGCGGTCGCCCAGCAGCTTCATCACGATGGGGCTGGTGATGTAGTAGGGCAGGTTTGCGCACACCGCCACCGGCATACCGGGGAATTCCTCGGCGATGAGGGCTTTCAGGTCCACCTTCAGCACGTCCTGCAGCACCAGCTTGAAGTTGTCCACCCCGGCCATGGTCTCGGCCAGCAGGGGCGGCAGGCGCTCGTCCACCTCAATGGACACCACCTTGGCGGCGCGCTTGGCCAGCTCCTTGGTCAGCACACCGATGCCGGGGCCGATCTCAATGACACCGTAGCGCTTGTCTACCCCGCTGGCATCCACGATCTTGGTGGGGATGCCCGGGTTGATGATAAAGTTCTGCCCAAAGCCCTTGGAAAGTGCAAAATCGTATTTTTCGCACAGGGCACGGATCACAGAAAGATCGGTCAGTTCCGGCATAGGGTCAATTCCTTTCTCAGAAAAAGGCTGTTGCAGAACGCAGCAGCCTTTTTGGTGTTATGGTTCAGGATCGCGGGGTTCACTCCGCTGCGCTTGCAGCAGCTTCCGGCTCAGACGCGGCAGTCTCGCCTTCGGCGGGCTCTCCCTCCGCAGCTTCTGCGGGGGCGGTATCGTCTGCTGCGGCAGAGGCTGCGGCACTGTCCGCTGCGGCGGCAGAGCTTGCACCTGCCAGCGTAGTGGTGCCGCTCAGCTGCTGTGCAGCGCTGACTGCGCGCTGCACCTGCGGGTCGGTCTGAGGCGTATAGTCGTAGAAGTTCGTAGCTTCCTCTGCGCTCAGGGCGCGCTCCACGTCCACCGTCAGACCGGTGCCGTCAAAGCAGCTGCCGTCGCCGCAGATCAGCTTTGCCACCGTGATGACCACGGCACTGCCGTCCGACAGGCGCTGCGGGCTGCTTTGAATAGTGCCCTTGCCCATGGTGGTAGTACCCACCAGACGGGCTCCGTTCATGGTGCGCAGGGTGGCTGCGAACAGCTCGGCTGCGCTGGCGGTGTTGCCGTTGACCAAACAGACCATCGGCAGGCTGATGGAGCTTTCGGCATCGCTGCTGCCGATGACGGTGCGGTTGCCGTTTTTATCCTCGGCGTAGGCCACCGTGCCCTCCGGTGCGATCAGGTCGATGCAGTTTACGGCATCTTCCAGAATGCCGCCGCCGTTGTCCCGCAGGTCAAACACCAGACTGGCCGCGCCGTTTGCGGTCAGGGTACGCAGGGCGTAGTCCAGCTCGCTGGGGGTGGTGCCGTCGAATTGACGGATACGGATGTAGCCCACATTGTCCAGCAGCTGGTAGTCCACGGTAGTGCTGGTGTAGCCGGAATGGGTCAGCTCAGCCGTTTTGCTGGCGGCAGCGCTGTCCAGCCATGTCACGGTAACAGTAGTGCCGGCCTCGCCTTGCAGAGCCTTGTACACGGCATCTGCGCCGGACAAGCTCTTGACATCGGTATCGCCCACGGTGGTGATATAGTCACCCACGGCGATGCCCGCCTCCTGCGCGGGAGAGCCATCGTAGACACGGGTCACCTTGGCGTAGCCGGTCTGGTCGATGCCAAGCTCCACGCCGATGCCCAAAATCTTGCCGCTCTGGATGTTCATCAGCTCAGTGTAGGCGTTGGCGGTGTAGTAGCGGGCGTACTTGTCGCCCGTGCCCAGCAGATAACCGGCGGTCAGGCGGTCGTACAGCATCGTCTCGTCGATGGTGTAGTAATCGTTGCTGCGGACGTAGCGGTCCACCTCAGCGATTTTATTGTACATACTTTCCTTTTCTTTTACGCTGTTGACCGTGCTGTCGAACAGACGCATGGCGATGAGCATCGTGATGGAAAAGGTCACGGTCATGGCAAGGATCACGATAGTGACCGCCATACCCAAAGAAATTTTACGGTTCATGGTTCTTTCCTCCCGGTCAGAGCAGCAGCATCATAAGGATGCTGCCCAGCAGCGAGAGTACAAACACCCCTGCCAGAACCAGACAGCCGATGCGCAGCACGCGCTTGCGTTTTTGTTCGTTCATAGATCAACCAGACTCCTTGCGTTGCTTGTTGGGGTGTATCTGAAAACAAAGAAAATGACGAATATTTCGCAAGCACAAGCGGGATTTAAGGCAAATAGCCGCAGGAATCCTTTGTGGATTTCAAGGCTGATTCACGCAAAATCCAGCTGTGCTTGTAGAAATAGACTAAATTTTCGACTTTTCAGATACCCCCTAGTTGTGGGGGATGGGGATGCAGCTGCGGGGGTTCACGGCGTTGGCCTTGGAGCCGCCCTTCCACACCTCCAGATGCAGGTGGTTGCCGGTAGAATTGCCGGTGCTGCCCACATAACCGATCAATTCGCCCTGCTTCACATACTTGCCTGCACTGGTAGCCACCGAGCGCATGTGCGCGTACAGGGTGGTATAGGTATTGCCATCGGACATTTTGCCGTGGTAGATGATAACGTAGTTGCCGTAGCCGCCGGTGGACCAGCCTGCCACCTGCACATAGCCGCTGGCGGCTGCGTAGATAGGCGTGCCGCCGGCTGCCGCAAAGTCGATGCCGGCATGGAGCTTGTTCACGCCGGAGACCGGGTTCTTGCGCCAGCCGTACTCGCTGGAGATGCGGCTGTAACTCTTCAGCGGGCAGGCAAAGCCGCTAAAGCTCAGCTGCGGCTTGCTGGCAGAGGCTGCGGCGATCATCTTCTGGATCTCCTTTTTCACGGCCTCGTAGTTCAACTCGTCGGATTCAATGGCTGCCTGCGCCTTCTGCTGCGCCGCCTGTGCCTCGGCAGCGGAAAGCTGTGCCGCAGAGATGCTGCTGTTCAGCTCGCTCTGCTTACCCTTCATCTGGGCGTTCTGGCTGTCCAGCTCGCTCTTCTGGCTCTGCAGTTCAGCCTTCTCGGCTTCCAGACTGGCTTTCTGCTCTTCCAGCGCGGCCTTATCGTCCTCCAGCCCCTGCTTGGCAGACTTCATTTTGTTCATGATCTCGGTGTCCTTGATGGAGATATCCTGCATCACCTCGTTGAAGGTAAGCAGCTCGTACAGGTCGTTCACTGCGCTGAGCATGGCTACGCTGCCGCCGTCCCGCAGCTCCTGCATGGCAGCCATGTGCTTTTTGAAATCGTCCCACTGACCGTCGATCTCGGCCTGCTTTTGCTCGATCTGGGTCTGCTTGTCCGTGATCTGGGTCTGCATCACACCGATCTGCTGTTCCTTTTCGCCGATGCTGTTCTGCACTGCGGCGATCTGACCGCCGAGCACACAGATCTGATCCTGCAGAACGGTGACCCGCTCCTTCAGTTCGTTTTCCAGCGCTTTGGCGGCAGACTCCTTCTTTTTGGCGTCCGACAGCTCCTTTTTGTGCTGGTTGATGGACTGGGAAAGCTTATCCAGCTTGGTCTGCAAGCTGGCCATACTGGTGCTATTGGTAGCTGCCGAGGCCGGGTACACCGTAGCCGTCAGCAGCAGGCAGACACAGGCCAGCCCAAGGCTGACCGCACGGATCAGCTTGCTGCAGGGGCTTTCCGGCCGGGCGTGCCGACCGGTATAAGGGCCTGTGAGCCGGAAGGGCTTTGCGTGCATTGCTTTACTCATAAAACGCGGCTCCTTTCGGTCACACATTCAGATGTTTGCGGATAGAGAACATACTGCCCACGCCGCCTACGATGGCACCGCTGAGCAGGCTTGTTACCACGATGGTCGGCAGCACGTTTGCCACCGGCACCAGTGCGCGGCCCATGAGCATCTGCCAGATGCCGCCCAAGCCACCGGCGGCGTTGACCACATAGCTGTAGCAGCCAAGGCTGACCGCTGCGGTCAGGATACCGGAGATCAGACCCATGGTCAGACCCTCCACAAAGAAAGGCAGGGTGACCATGCGGTTGGTGGCACCCACATACTTCATGATCTCGATCTCGCGGCGGCGGGCAAAAACGCTCAGGCGGATGGTGCTGCCCACTGTGATGATGCTGACCACCATCAGCACCAGCACGATCATGCGGCCGCCCTTGGTGACGGCTTTCTGGATCTCCACAAAGATATTGGTCATCTCCACCGGGGCGGTAACGCTGACAACGCCCGGGATGGCCTGCATCTTCACGCTCATGCTCTCCATCTGGGTCAGGTCGCTCAGGGTGACCCGGTAGTTGGCCTTAAAGGGGTTATCGGTCTCAAATTCATCCCACAGGGAGGAATAATCCTGCATATAGCCGCGGTAAGTGTCAAGCACATCCTGTTTAGAAACGTACTGCACCCCGCTGACCCCCGGCATGGCCGAAAGGGTCTCGCCTACCTGCGCGGCGGTGGCATCATCACATTCGGGATCCAGATAAACAACCGTCTCGTTCTGGCTGCCCAGATAGGCCACCATGCTGCCCACGTTCACCTCGGCCAAGCTGGCAAAGATGTTCAGGGTCATACACACGCTCAAAGAAGCGATGCAGGCAATGGTCATGGCCCAGTGCTTGCCCAAGTTGCGCACACCGCGCCGGGTGAGGAAGAAGAAGGTAGAGGGTCGCATCATACGGTAGCCACCTCCTTTTTGGCAACGGACGCATCGTCCGCATCAAAGGCGGCAACATCCAGCGAAAGATCGTCCTCGGCGGCAGCCACGGGGTCTGCGGGCACGTCCGAGATGATGCGCCCATGGCTCAGGGTGACCACACGCTGATGGAAACGGTGCACCAGCTCGTGCTCGTGGGTGACCACCAGCACCGTGATGCCCATCTTGCTCACCCGCTCCAGCAGCTGCATCATTTCCTGGCTCAGTTCCGGGTCGATGTTGCCGGTAGGCTCGTCTGCAATGACCAGCTTGGGGTTATGTACCAGCGCGCGCGCCACAGCTACACGCTGCTGCTCGCCACCGGAAAGGGTATCCGGGTAGCACTTGGCTTTGTCCTCCAGATGCACCAGCTCCAGAATGTACTCCACGCGGGGACGGATCTCCTTGCGGGGCACATTGAGGACGTGCATGGCAAAGGCCACGTTCTCGTATACGGTCATGCTGGGGATCAGCCGGAAGTCCTGAAAGATGATGCCCATCTGACGGCGCAGGTAAGGGATCTTATGGCGGCGCAGCTTGGCAACATCCTTACCCAGCACGGTCACCTTGCCGGAGGTAGGCAGTGCCTCCCGCAGGATCAGCTTGAGCAAGGTGGATTTGCCCGCGCCGGAGTGCCCCAGCAGAAAGACGAACTCGCCTTCATCCACATGGAAGTTGATATCCTCCAGTGCAAGGCGTCCGCCCTTTTTATATTCTTTGGAAACGTGTTCAAAATCGATCATGGAATCGTATTAGCTCCTGACATCAAGATTTTTGACGGTCAAGACAGCCCGTCCGCAGCTAACACTGCAAAAAGAACCGGCCAGCATCGGTTTCGAGCGGCCGGTTCGGCGCCGGCGGGGCAAAACCCGCACAGCGGAATATCAGTATTTGGCCGGGTTGTTGGACAGGTACTTCTTGACCATCAGCGCTACCTTAAAGACGATAGCGTCGTCGAACTCACGCAGATCCAGACCGGTCAGCTTTTTGATCTTTTCCAGACGATACACCAGCGTATTGCGGTGCACAAACAGGCCGCGGCTGGTCTCGGACACATTCAGGTTGTTCTCGAAGAAGCGCTGGATGGTGAACAGGGTCTCCTGATCCAGGCTTTCAATGCTGCCCTGCTTGAACACCTCGCGCAGGAACATCTCGCAAACGGTGGTGGGCAGCTGGTAGATCAGACGAGCAATGCCCAGATTATCGTAGCGGATGATCTGCTTTTCGGTATCGAACACCTTGCTCACTTCCATGGCGATCTGGGCTTCCTTAAAGGAGGTAGCCAGATCCTTCACATTGGCAATGGGGGTGCCAATGCCAACCACGGCCTTGATGTAGTGCTCGCCGGAGAGGGTATCCACGATGCTGGCAGCCAGCTTTTCCATATCGGTGCGGTCAATGCCCTTGCGGATCTCCTTGACCAGCACGGTGTCGGTCTCGCTGATATTGAACACAAAGTCCTTCTGCTTATCGGGGAACAGGCTGCTGACCACATCATAGGCAGAGATATCGCCGCCGCTGATCACCCGCACAATGAACACCACGCGGGAGACATCGGTGGCAAAGTGCAGCTCCCGTGCCTTGGCGTAGATATCGCCGGGCAGGATGTTGTCCAGCACCACGTTCTTGATAAAGTTGGACTTATCGAATTTTTCGTCGTGGTACTGCTTGATGCTCTGCAGGCTGATGGCCAGCACACCGGCAAACTGCCCTGCAGTCTCGTCGGCGCCCTCCACGAACACGGCATAATCGTTATGCTTGGCGTTGGAGAACTGCTGGTAAGTATAGCCGTCGCGCACAAAGCGGTCGCCTGCGTTCAGGCGCTCGGCCATATAGCCCTCGCGCACCTCGCCGATCAGGTTCAGCTCCGAGCAGGAAATGACAGCGCCGGTCTCATCCACAACGCCGACCACCCGATTGATCGCGTCCTTCATCTGGTAGATCACGCTTTGAAATACTCTATTGGCCATAAATGGATACCCCTTTTCCTCGTTTGTGCAAGCCGCGGCGGCATGGGTTGTGATTTTAAACAATTTAGCCGCATTACAATCTATATTTTACACAAAAGAATTTACTTTTGCAACAGATTTCAACAAAAAAAATAATTCTTTCTTGTTGAAATTATCTTTCGGGGCCATTTTTTGCCAAAAAAGTGCCTTTTTGCGTGGTTCTTACCGTTATTTTACCGATAAAATGTGA
This sequence comes from Faecalibacterium sp. I3-3-33, assembly GCF_023347295.1. Taxonomy (NCBI): domain Bacteria; kingdom Bacillati; phylum Bacillota; class Clostridia; order Eubacteriales; family Oscillospiraceae; genus Faecalibacterium; species Faecalibacterium sp. I3-3-33. Next base: position 1,184,255 of record NZ_CP094469.1, on the reverse strand, counting down.
TACATTTTTGAAAACCGCGTGAAAAGCGCAGCGTTTTATCTGGTAATTTTTGCCACTTCTTCGTTAGAAAGCTCCCGCCACTGTCCCGGGGCAAGCTGTGCATCCAGTGCAAGGCCGCCAATGGCCTCCCGGTGCAAAGCATTCACCCCAGCACCGTACACGCCGAACATCCGTTTGATCTGATGGTACACCCCCTGCCGCAGCACCACCCGCACGGTGCACCCATCCGGGGAAAGGGCGGTCACCTCGGCGGGTGAAAGGGCGGTGCCGTCCGCCAGCGTGACCCCCGCCGCAAAGCCGGTGCACATCTCCTGCGTGAGCGGGGTGTCGATGGTCACAGTGTAGGTCTTGGACACATGGTGCCGGGGAGACAGGATATCGTGGGCAAAGCCGCCGTCATCGGTCAGCAGCACAAAGCCGGTGCTGGTCTTGTCCAGCCGACCTGCCGGGAACAGCTCCCGCCGGGGGTAGGCGTCCCCTACCAGATCCACCACGGTGGTATCCCGCTTATCGGTAGAAGCGCTCACCACCCCCTCGGGCTTATTGAGCATGAGGTAAACGAATTTCTGATAGCGCAGCGGCGCACCATCCACTGCCACGGTGTCGGTATCCTTCAGCTGGGTGTCCCCTTTTTTGCACACCGCGCCGTTCACCTGCACGCGACCCTTTGCCAGCATGGTTTTGGCCTCGCTGCGGGTGCACTGGGCAGTCTCGGCCAGATATTTATCCAATCGCATAAGCGGTTCTCCTTTGTTGATGATGTCCTCAGTGTAACATGACAGACAAAATCGTGCAAGGCACAAACGCAAAAAAGGAGAAGCCCGCGGGCTTCTCCTTTTTGCAATTGATCCTATTATCAGACGCTCAGGGAGGCGTGCTGCTCCACATCCTCAGGGTCCGCATCAAAGATGGGCTGCAGGACGTTGGCGATGAACTCCTCCACCTGCTGGGGTGCACGGCCCACAAAGTTCTCCGGCACCAGCCCTGCCACGATCTCCTCGCGGGTCAGGCCAAAGGCCGGGTCTGCGGCAATACGATCCACCATATCGTTGGGCAGACCCTCTTCCTTGACCTGCTTACCGGCGGCGATGGCGTGCTGACGCAGGCGCTCGTGCAGTTCCTGACGGTTGCCGCCCTTTTCCACAGCCTGCATCATGATGTTCTCGCTGGCCATAAAGGGCAGCTCGGCCATCAGGCGGCTGCGCACCACCTTGGGGTACACCACCAGACCATCGGTAACGTTGAGCATGATGTTCAGGATGGCATCAGTGGCAAGGAAGCCCTCAGCCATAGCCACGCGCTTGTTGGCGCTGTCGTCCAGCGTGCGCTCAAACCACTGGCAGCCGGTGGTAAAGCTGGGGTTCAGCACATCCACCATCAGGTAGCGGGCAAGGGCGCAGATGCGCTCGCAGCGCATGGGGTTGCGCTTATAGGGCATGGCAGAGGAACCGATCTGGTTCTTCTCAAAGGGCTCCTCCATCTCCTTGAAGTTTGCCAGCAGGCGCAGGTCGGTGGCAAACTTCATGCAGCTCTGACCAATACCTGCCAGCGCGTTCAGGATAAAAGCATCCACCTTGCGGCTGTAAGTCTGGCCGGACACCGGCACAACGGCCTTGGGGTCAAAGCCCATCTCCTTTGCAATGGAAGCATCCACGGCGCGGATCTTGTCGGCATCGCCCTTGAACAGCTCCATAAAGGAGGCCTGCGTGCCGGTGGTGCCCTTGACACCGCGCAGCTGCAGGGTGGCCAGACGATGGTCGATCTCGGCCAGATCCATCACCAGCTCGTTGGCCCACAGGGTAGCGCGCTTGCCCACGGTGGTGGGCTGTGCGGGCTGGCAGTGGGTGTAGGCCATGCAGGGCATATCCTTGTACTCCTTGGCAAAGTGTGCCAGCTTTGCCAGCACACCCACCAGCTTTTTGCGCACCAGCTCAAGGCCCTGCCGCATCACGATGATATCGGTGTTATCGCCCACATAGCAGCTGGTAGCACCCAGATGGATGATGCCTGCCGCCTTGGGGCACTGCTGACCGTAGGCGTAGACGTGGCTCATAACGTCGTGGCGCACCAGCTTTTCCCGCTCGATGGCCACTTCGTAGTTGATATCGTCCACATGAGCTTCCAGCTCGGCTACCATGTCCGGGGTGATGTTGGTCAGGCCCTGATTCATTTCGGCACGAGCCAGCGCCACCCACAGCCGCCGCCAAGTGCGGAACTTGTTGTCGTCCGAGAAGATGTACTGCATCTCATCGGAAGCGTAGCGGGTGGAAAAAGGGCTGATATAGCGATCATGCTGTGACATTGGTTGTTTTCCTCCTGAAAGTAACTCCCCCAGTCGCCTTCCGGCGACAGCCCCCTCGAAGAGAGGGCCCTTCAGCCTCCCTCTCCGAGGGAGGTGGCATCGCGCCAGCGATGACGGAAGGAGTTTTTTCTCTATTCTACCATCAAACCTTGAAATAGTCCACGCCGCCCTCAAAGATCGGCTGGTATTTATCGCCGGTGACGTTCTTGTACAGGTACTCGCCGCTGCGCTCCGAGTGACCCATCTTGCCGAACACGCGGCCGTCCGGGCTGGTGATGCCCTCGATAGCCAGCACAGAGCCGTTGGGGTTGAAACGCTGATCCATGGTGGGCACACCGGTCAGATCCACATACTGGGTAGCCACCTGACCGTTGCGCAGCATGGTGTCCAGCACCTCCTGCGGCGCCACAAAGCGGCCCTCGCCGTGGCTGATGGCGATGGTGTGCATCTCGCCCACCTCGCACTTGCTGAGCCACGGGCTGCCGGTGGAAGCCACACGAGTGTGCACCAGCATGCTCTGGTGACGGCCGATGGTGTTGAAGGTCAGGGTGGGGTCGCAGGCGGTGATGGGGCGGATATCGCCGTAGGGTACCAGACCCAGCTTGATTAGAGCCTGGAAGCCGTTGCAGATGCCCAGCATCAGGCCGTCGCGCTGCTGCAGCAGACGGCGCACAGCCTCGGTGACCGCAGGGTTGCGGAAGAAGGAGGCGATGAACTTGGCGCTGCCGTCCGGCTCGTCGCCGCCGGAGAAGCCGCCGGGCAGCATGACGATCTGGCTTGCGTCAATAGCCTTGACCAGTGCCTCGCAGCTCTCGGCAACGTCGGCGGGGGTCAGGTTGCGCACCACCAGAATTTCGGGGTCGGCACCGGCGCGGGCAAAGGCCTTGGCGGTGTCGTACTCGCAGTTGGTGCCGGGGAACACCGGGATGATGACCTTGGGCTTTGCCACACCGATCTTGGGTGCGGCGGGAGCGGTCAGGCTGCCGTTGATCTTCTCCACGGCAGAACCGGCCTTGCGGTAGGGATACACAGGCTCCAGCTTGCTCTCCCAAATCTCCTGCAGCTCGGCCATATCCAGCTTTTCACCGCAGGACTCGAAGGTGTACTCCTTGGTGGTCTCGCCCAGCAGCATACCGGCGGGAGAATCGGACACCATTTCCAGAATGATGGAGCCGTACATGGGCTCGAACATCTGGTGGGTGGTCATGTTCGCACGCATCTTAAAGCCGATGCGGTTGCCCAGACCCATCTTGAACAGCGCCTCGGCAATGCCGCCGTAGCCCACGGAGCAGGCAGAGGCGACCATGCCCTCCTCGATCATGTTCTCCACGATCTTGTAGTTGGCCTTCAGGGAGAAGAAGTTGGGGCAGCCGGTCTCCGGGTCGATGATGGGCCGCACGAGCACCACGGTACTCTCGGGCTTCTTGAACTCAGTAGAGATTACGCGGCTTGCCTTACCAATGGCAGTGGCAAAGGACACCAGCGTGGGAGGCACATCCAGCTGCTCAAAGGAGCCGGACATACTGTCCTTGCCGCCGATGGAGGCAATGCCCAGACCGATCTGTGCATCCAGTGCGCCCAGCAGGGCAGCCAGCGGCTTGCCCCAGCGCTCGGGCTTGTTGCCCAGACGCTCGAAGTACTCCTGGAAGGTCAGGTAGGCGTCCTCGTAGCGGAAGCCGGTGGCGACCAGCTTGGTCACGCTCTCAATAACAGCCATCCGTGCACCCACATACTGGTTGGCGCTCATCAGATAGGGGTTATAGCCCCATGCCATGCCGGAGCAGGTAGTGGTCTCGCCGTCCACCGGCAGTTTGGCTACCATGGCGTTCTGGGGGGTCAGCTGGTATGCACCGCCAAAGGGCATGAGCACGGTGGCAGCGCCGATGGTGGAGTCGAACCGCTCGGAAAGACCCTTCTTGCTGCAGACGTTCAGATCGCCCACCATGGACTTCATCTTCTGGCTGAAGGTCAGGCCGGCCCACTGGGGCTGCCAGACGCTGCCCTTTTCCACATGGACGTTCTGGTGCTTTTCTGCACCGTTGGAGTTCAGGAACTCACGGCTGATGTTCACGATGGAAACGCCGTTCCACACCATGTTCAGGCGTTTTTCCTCGGTGACCTTGGCCACAGGGGTAGCCTCGAGGTTCTCCTCGGTGGCAATGGCGATGAACTTGTCCACATCCTCCGGGGCAAGCGCCACAGCCATGCGCTCCTGGCTCTCGCTGATGGCCAGCTCGGTGCCATCCAGACCCTCGTACTTTTTGGTGACCTTATTCAGATCGATATACAGACCGTCGGCCAGTTCGCCGATGGCAACGGAAACGCCGCCGGCACCAAAGTCGTTGCAGCGCTTGATCATCTTGCAGGCGTCCTCGCGACGGAACAGGCGCTGCAGCTTGCGCTCGATGGGCGCATTGCCCTTCTGCACTTCAGCACCGCAGTGCTCAAGGCTGTCCAGCTTGTGTGCCTTGGAGGAGCCGGTAGCGCCGCCGATGCCGTCACGGCCGGTGCGGCCGCCCAGCAGCACGATCACATCGCCGGGGGCGGGGCACTCGCGGCGGACGTGGGAGGCAGGGGTAGCGCCCACAACAGCGCCGATCTCCATGCGCTTTGCCACATAACCGGGGTGGTAGATCTCGTCCACCTGACCGGTAGCCAGACCGATCTGGTTGCCGTAGGAGGAGTAACCGGCGGCTGCGGTGGTGACCAGCTTGCGCTGGGGCAGCTTGCCGGGCATGGTCTCGCTGACCGGCTTGAGCGGATCGCCTGCGCCGGTGACGCGCATAGCCTGATAGACATAGCTGCGGCCGGACAGCGGGTCGCGGATGGCACCGCCGATGCAGGTGGCAGCGCCGCCGAAGGGCTCGATCTCGGTGGGGTGGTTGTGGGTCTCGTTCTTGAACAGGAACAGCCAGTCCTCGTCCTTGCCGTTGACATCGCACTTGATCTTGACGGTGCAGGCATTGATCTCCTCAGACTCGTCCAGATTCTTCAGGATGCCCTGCTTCTTCAGCTCCTTGGCACCAATGGTGGCAAGGTCCATCATGCAGCGGGGCTTGTTCTCGCGGCCCAGCTCGGTGCGCATAGCCATGTAGCGGTCAAAAGCTTCCTGCACCACGGCGTCGTCGATCTGCACATCGTCCAGAATGGTGCCGAAGGTGGTGTGGCGGCAGTGATCGGACCAGTAGGTGTCGATCATCTTGATCTCGGTGATGGTGGGGTCGCGCTGCTCGGAGCGGAAGTACTCCTGACAGAACTTGATGTCGCCCAGATCCATGGCCAGACCCTTTTCCTCGATGAACTTGGCAAGGCCAGCCTCGTCCAGCTGGTTGAAGCCCTCCAGCACTGCCACGGCAGCGGGCACAGGGTAATCCATCTTCAGGGTCTCTTTGGTCTCCAGAGAAGCCTCGCGGGCTTCCACAGGGTTGATGACATACTTCTTAATTTCGGCCACCTGCTCGGGGGTCAGAGCACCCTCCAGCAGGTAGACGCGAGCAGAGCGCACCAGCGGGCGCTCGCCCTGACTGATGAGCTGGATGCACTCAGCAGCAGAAGCTGCGCGCTGGTCGAACTGACCGGGCAGATACTCCACCGCGAAGGACACGCCCTCGGCAGCGGGCAGCTCGGCGTAGGTGTTATCCACCGGCGGCTCGCTGAACACGGTGCTGACGCACTGGTTGAACAGTGCCTCGTCGATGCCTTCCACATCGTAGCGGTTCAGCAGGCGCAGACCGGTCAGGTCCTTGATGCCCAGCAGGCTGGTGAGCTCGTTTTTCAGACCGTTTGCCTCGACATCAAAGCCGGGCTTTTTTTCCACATAAATACGATAGACCATTGGGTAGGTTCCCCCTTTGTATTCTTTCTTACTGCTTCTCTGCCAGCGCTTTCAGGGCACGCAGGCCGATATCGCTGCGCTTATGCAGCTTTTCAAAGCTGATCTTTTCGGCTGCTTCATAGGCGTGGCTCAGGGCGTTGGTCAGGCGCGGGCCGGTGGCGGTAACGCCCAGCACGCGGCCGCCGTTGGTCACCAGCTGGCCGTCCTCGGTGATGGCAGTACCGGAGTGGTACACCGTCACGTTCTCCTCGCCGGGCAGCTGACCGTCCACAAGGCCGGAGATGGGCTTGCCCTTCTCGTAGGCCACAGGGTAGCCGCCGGAGGCCAGAATCACGCAGGCCGCAGCACCATCGGAGAACTTGACCTCCTGCTGTGCCAGCGTACCGTCGGTGCAGGCCTGCATGATGTGCAGCAGGTCGCTTTCCAGCAACGGCAGCACCACCTGCGTTTCGGGGTCGCCGAAGCGGCAGTTATACTCGATGACCTTGGGGCCGTCCGGGGTGAGCATGAGGCCGAAGTACAGGCAGCCCTTGAAGGGGCAGCCCTCGGCGTTCATGGCGCGGATGGTGGGCAGGAAGATCTTTTCCATGCACTCCGCAGCCACTTCCGGGGTGTAGTAGGGGTTAGGGGCAATGGTGCCCATGCCGCCGGTGTTCAGGCCGGTGTCGTGGTCGTTGGCGCGCTTATGGTCCATGCTGGAGACCATGGGCTTGACCACCTTGCCGTCCGTAAAGCTCAGCACGCTGACCTCCGGCCCGGTGAGGAACTCTTCCACCACCACATGGTTGCCGGATGCGCCGAACTTTTTGTCCAGCATGATCTCCTTGACGCCATCAGCGGCCTGCTGCTCGTTTTCGCAGATGAGCACGCCCTTACCCAGTGCAAGACCGTCTGCCTTGATGACCACCGGGTACTTGCCCTCGGCGCGGATGTAGTCCATGACCTTTGCGGGGTCATCGAAGGTCTCGTACTTTGCGGTAGGGATGCCGTATTTCTTCATCAGGTCCTTGGAGAACACCTTGGAGGCCTCGATGCGGGCAGCAGCCTTGTCCGGGCCAAAGGCGGGGATACCCACCTTTGCCAGCGCGTCCACCATGCCCAGTGCAAGAGGGTCATCCTGCGCCACCACAACGTAATCGAACTTTTCTTCCACTGCAAAGCCCACCATAGTATCCACATCGGTGGCCTTGATGTTTTTGCACTTGGCGTCATAGCTGATGCCGCCGTTACCCGGTGCGCACCAGATCTCGCCGCAGTCGGGGCTCTTTTTCAGTGCCTTGATGATGGCGTGCTCGCGGCCGCCGCCGCCCACTACCAGAATTTTTTCAGCCATATCATTCACCTTCCCGTTTTTGATCTGCCTGCGTATGCAGGCATCCTCTGAAGGCTTCCCTCTTTGGGGGGAGCCTTTTTGCTGCGTTGCTCCTGTGCAGAGGAAAATCAGTGATGGAACAGCCGCAGGCCGCAGAAGTCCATGGCGATGCCGTACTTATTGCAGGTGTCGATGACCTGCTGGTCGCGGATGGAGCCGCCGGGCTGCACGATGGCAGTCACGCCGGAGCGGCGGGCGCGCTCGATGTTGTCACCGAAGGGGAAGAAAGCGTCCGAACCAAGGCAAACACCGGTCACCTTGCTGAGGTAGGCCTTCTTTTCCTCGGCGGTCAGCGGCTCGGGCTGGCGGGTGAAGGTCTCTGCCCAGACGTCATCACCAATGACATCCTCCGGGGTATCGCCGATGTAAACATCAATGGCGTTGTCGCGGTTGGGCTTTGCCACATCGTCACGGAAGGGCAGATCCAGCACCTTGTCCATGTGGCGCAGCTGCCAGTTGTCGGCCTTCTGACCGGCCAGACGGGTGCAGTGGATACGGCTCTGCTGGCCTGCGCCCACGCCGATAGTCTGACCATTATAGGTATAGCACACGCTGTTGGACTGGGTGTACTTCAGGGTGATGAGGGCAATGATGAGGTCACGCTTCTGCTCCTCGGTCACGTCCTTGTTCTCGGTGACCCAGTTGTTCAGCATGGTGTCGGCGTTGATGACCAGCTCGTTGCGGCCCTGCTCGAAGGTGATGCCGTACACCTGCTTATGCTCGATGGGAGCGGGCTGATAGGCAGGGTCGATGGCGACCACGTTGTAGTTGCCCTTCTTTTTGCCGGACAGGATAGCCAGTGCCTCCGGCTCGTAGCCCGGGGCGATGATACCGTCGGAGACCTCGTGCTGGATCAGCTTTGCGGTGGGCACATCGCAGATGTCAGACAGGGCGATCCAGTCGCCGAAGGAGGACATCCGGTCTGCGCCGCGGGCGCGGGCATAGGCACAGGCCAGCGGAGAAAGCTCTGTCTCCGGGGCAATGTGGTACATCCGGCGCTCCACCTCGGTCAGGGGCAGACCCAGTGCTGCGCCTGCCGGGGAAACGTGCTTGAAGGAGGCCGCTGCGGGCAGACCGCAGGCGGTTTTCAGTTCCTTGACCAGCTGGATGGAGTTGAGAGCATCCAGAAAGTTGATGTAGCCGGGCTTGCCGTTCAGCACGGTAACGGGCAGGTCGGAGCCATCTTCCATATAAATACGGCTGGGCTTCTGGTTGGGGTTGCAGCCGTACTTCAGTGCGAGTTCATTCATTGGTGCATCCTCCTTATATCCTAAGGTTTACTCTTATTCTTCCTCGGCGTCAAGCTTTTTGAGCAGTTCCAGCTCCTCGGGCAGCAGCTCCGGCTCCTCAGGGTCGTCAAAGTCGCTGCACACCGGATCATATTTATTAAAGATCATATCGCCGCTCTCGCCGGTTTCCAGATCAATGACCCGGGCAAACAGGCTCACCTTGTTGTCCAGATTCAGGCTGCTCCACATATCGTGGGCAAAATCGCCGATGGTGCGGGGGCAGGCAAAGCGCAGAGGCTCGCCCTCAAAGCTGGGGATGGGGTTGCCGTTGTGCTTGTAGGTGCTGATGAAGTGGCCCTCGCCTGCAACGGGCTGGGGATAATCAAAGAAATAGCGCTGTACGCTGTCGCCGTTGCCGTCGGCAGACTTGAGGATGCTCATCTGGTAGCTGCCGTCGGCGTACACCACAGCAGAGATGCGGGGGGTGTAGTTGGGGCCGTCCGGCTCAAAGGTGCGGGTGCGCAGGGCGTCGGCAAAGCTCTTGCCCTGACTCATCAGGTCGTAGATGGTATCGGTCTGGTCGCCGTTGGTCACGATGTGGGTCTTGCCAAGGGTCAGCACCGGGTTGTAAATGATCAGGCTGGGGTCCTCCAGCTTTGCGGGGTCGGCTGCAACAGTGCAGATGCCGCCGCGCTCGGGCACGGGGTCAAACACGCGGTTGCGGCTGTTCTCGCTGCGTCCCATGATAAAGTAGCCGATAAACATCTGCCGTCCGTCCGGTGCCATTGCCACAGCAATGCCGCGGCCGGGGTACTCGTTGGCGGCCAGATACTCGTTCAGGTTGATCTTTTCCATTGTTGTTCTCCTATTTACGGAACTCCCCCAGTCGCCTGCGGCGACAGCCCCCTCGGGGAGGGGGCCTTAAGCCTCCCTCCTTGAGGGAGGTGGCGCGCCGTCAGGCATGATAGAAGGAGTTTTTACTCCACTTCACCGTTACAGATCATAGCCACAGCCTTGGGCAGCAGCTTCCATTCAGCCTGCTCCATCACCCGCTTCTGCAGCACCTCGGGGGTGTCGCCGGGCAGGATATCCACGGCCTTTTGCAGCAGGATGGGCCCGCCGTCGCACTCCTCGTTGACAAAGTGGACGGTAGCGCCGGTCACCTTGCAGCCCCGGGCCAGTGCAGCCTCGTGGGGGCGCAGGCCGTACATGCCCGGCCCGCAGAAGGAAGGGATCAGCGCGGGGTGCACGTTCAGGATGCGGCGCGGATAGGCCGCGATGACGCTGGGGCCCAGCACGGACAGAAAGCCCGCCAGCACCACCAGATCAATGTTGTGCGCCCGCAGTGTTTCCAGCAGTGCAGCGTCAAATTCCTCGCTGGTGGCGTAGTCCTTGCGGCGCACCACGCAGCCTTCCACACCGGCCTTTGCAGCGCGTTCCAGCGCAAAGACGCCGGGCTTGGAGGCCACTACCAGCGTAATTTTACCATTGGGGTTCTCGCCCCGGGCCTCGCTGTCCAGCAGCGCCTGCAGATTGGTGCCGCCGCCGGACACTAACACGGCAATGTTCAGCACAGCTCCACGCCCTCACCTTCTGCGATGACGCCCAGACGGTAGGCCTCCGGCTCGCCGTTGGCGTGCAGGATCTCCAGTGCCTTATCAGCCTGCTCGGCGGGCACGGTGAGCACCATGCCCACGCCCATGTTGAAGGTGTTGAACATATCGTGCTCGGAGATGCCGCCCACCTTCTGCATCAGGTGGAACAGCGCCGGGGTGCGCACATCTGCCTTGTTGATGCGGGCGCAGCAGCCCTTCTTCAGGCTGCGGGGGATATTCTCGTAGAAGCCGCCGCCGGTGATGTGGGAGATGCCCTTGACCTGCACCTCTTCCAGCACCTTCAGCACGGGCTTGACGTAGATCTTGGTGGGAGCCAGCAGCGCCTCGCCAAGGGTCTTGCCGCCCAGCTCGGCGGGGGTGGAGAACAGCACATCGGGGTCGGCGTCAATGTTGAACACCTTGCGCACCAGCGAGAAGCCGTTGGAGTGCACACCGGTGGAGGGCAGAGCGAGGATCACGTCACCTGCTGCCATGGTCTCGTTGTTCAGGATCTTTTCCTTGTCCACAACGCCCACGGTGAAACCGGCCAGATCGTACTCGTCCTCCGGCATCATGCCCGGGTGCTCGGCAGTCTCGCCGCCCACCAGTGCACAATCGGCCTGCACGCAGCCCTCGGCCACGCCCTTGACGATGTTGGCGATTTTTTCCGGCACGTTGCGGCCGCAGGCGATGTAGTCCAGGAACACCAGCGGCTTTGCACCGGCGCAGATGACATCGTTGACGCACATAGCAACGCAGTCGATACCGATGGTATCGTGCTTATCCATGATCATAGCCACCTTCAGCTTGGTGCCCACACCGTCGGTGCCGGAGATCAGCACCGGGTGCTTGTAGCCGGTGCAGTCCAGCTCAAACAGGCCGCCAAAGCCGCCCAAGCCGCCGATGCAGTGCTCGTTCATGGTACGGGCGACATACTGCTTCATCAGCTCCACAGAGCGGTAACCGGCGGTAATGTCCACGCCTGCTGCGGCGTAGCTTTCAGAATAGCTCTTTTCCATGTTCTTACTCTCCTAACTTTTTGGCGTCCTTGGGACGGTCGTTCAGGTGACGGTCGTGAATATCGGTAGAAAGCACACTTTCCGGCTCTACGGCATACTCGCCGGTAAAGCAGGCGGTGCAGAAACCGCATTTTGCATTTTTGGCAAGCTGGACAACGTGCTCGTTGGACAAATAGCCCAGCGTATCGGCGCCGATGACCTCGTTGATCTGCTCCAGCGTGCGACCGGTAGCCACCAGCAGCTTCTGGTCCGGGATATCGGTGCCAAAGTAGCACGGATACTTGAAGGGAGGTGCCGAGACCATAAAGTGCACCTCGGCAGCACCGGCATCCCGCAACAGCTTGATGATGCGGGCAGAGGTAGTGCCGCGCACGATGGAGTCATCCACCAGCACCACGCGCTTGCCCTTGACAGTGCTGGACACCACGTTCAGCTTGATGCGCACGCTGTTCTCGCGCTGCTTCTGGCTGCCCTGAATGAAGGTGCGGCCGATGTATTTATTTTTGATGAAGCCGATGCCATAGGGGATGCCGCTCTCCTGCGAGTAGCCCAGTGCTGCATCCAAGCCGGAATCCGGCACGCCGATGACCACATCGGCCTCCACGGGGTGCTCCTGTGCAAGGAAGCGTCCTGCCTGCTTGCGGGCTTCGTGCACCGAGCTGCCCTCGATGACGCTGTCCGGGCGGGCGAAGTAGATGAACTCGAACACGCACATCTGGGTGTCCGGGCGGCCGCAGTGATCCTTGATGCTGCGCAGTTCGCCGGTCTTGGTATCCATCACTACGATCTCGCCGGGCTCCACATCCCGCAGCAGGGTGGCACCTGTGGCATCCAGTGCGCAGCTCTCGCTGGCAAAGACGTAGCCGCCGCCGGGCAGGGTGCCGATGCACAGGGGACGGTAGCCCCGGGGGTCGCGCACCGCGATGAGCTTGGTGGCAGACATGATCACAAGGCTGTATGCACCCTCCAGCACGTCCATGGTCTTGCTGATGGCAGTCTCGATGCTGCCCATGCGCAGACGGTTGCGGGTGATGAGGTAGCAGATGACCTCGGTATCCGAGGAGCCGTGGAAAATCGCGCCCTCATTCTCCAGCTGGCGGCGCAACTCCACGGCGTTGGTCAGGTTGCCGTTGTGGCACAGCGCCATGGTGCCGCGGCCATGACGGACGATCATAGGCTGGGCGTTGGCGCGGACGCGGGTGCCGGCGGTGGCGTAGCGCACATGACCGGTGGCCATGTGTGCCGTGGTAGTAGACAGGCTTGCCAGCACCTCCGGGGTGAACACCTCGTTCACAAGTCCCAGATCCCGGTGGCCGGTGATCACGCCGTCATCGTTGACGGCAATACCGCAGCTCTCCTGCCCGCGGTGCTGCAGCGCATACAGGGCCGAATAAGCCGCTGCGGCCACATCCTCGGTACCGGCACGGTCGTAGATGCCGAAAACGCCGCACTCCTCATGCAGCGGATATGCAAAATCAGACATTGGTTCTCCTTTACAGCTCGTTCAGTTCGTTCTGCAGCTTTTCTTCCTTTGCTGCGATCTGCTGTGCCATGGCTACGCGCTCAGCCTCCAGCTTTTCAGCCAGTGCGTCATCGCTCAGGGCCAGAATTTCAGCAGCCAGCCATGCGGCGTTCTTGGCACCGTTCAGCGCCACAGTCGCCACCGGGATGCCGCTGGGCATCTGCACGGTAGCCAGCAGCGCGTCCAAGCCATCCATCGCGCCGCCCTTCATGGGGATGCCGATGACCGGCAGGGTGGTGTTGGCGGCAAAAGCACCTGCCAGATGTGCTGCCATGCCTGCTGCGCACAGGATGACACCAAAGCCGTTGGCCTTTGCGCTTTTTGCAAAAGCTGCTGCCTCGGCGGGGGTGCGGTGTGCCGAAAGGATATGTGCCTCAAAGGGGATGTCCAGCGCTTTCAGCTGGGCGCAGGCACCCTTGACCACCGGCCAATCGCTGTCCGAACCCATGATCACTGCCACTTTACGAACCATTTTCCAAAGCCTCTCTTTCTCAACTGTCCAACAAGACCGACAAACAAAAAAGGCTGCGGTACACCTGTACCACGGCCTTTATTTCCGGTTTTTCTGTCCGCGCATTTTGCACAAGGTTGCACCATGCCCCTGATTGCAGTGAATGTGACCCCATTCCATGCGACCCGGCACCAGCAGCATCATTGAAGTTTCCCTCCGCAGTTTCCTGTGCAAGCGTTTTTTCAGGCGGCGATGCAAGCCCGATTTTTGGGGCATCGTCCCTGTACTAGATACAGTTTACGGCAAAAAAACCGCTTTGCAAAGAGCGTTTGGGCAAATTCTCCCTTGTGTTCCCATGCCGTCAAAAAACTTTCGAAAGTTTTGTGCAGTTTCGCCATTCTTTTTCTTTTTAAGTATGACTTATGCAGCGGGTATATTTTATGTAAAGGCCGTGTTGATGTATCCCAGATATCGCGCCGGATTTTTAAAAAATGATCTTTGCGGTGGCAGCGCGGGCAGCGCGGATCAGATCCGCCGGGGCGCAGCACACCTGCGTGCCGATGCGCCCACCGGAAACGTAGACCTTCTGCTGGGTCAGCACGCTTTCGTCAAAGACGGTGCGGTACTGCTTTTTCATGCCCACCGGGCTGCAGCCGCCCCGCACATAGCCGGTCACCTTGTTGATATCCGCCACATGGATCATTGCCACGCTCTTTTCGCCCACGCTGCGGGCAGCGGCCTTTAAGTCCAGCTCTGCCGCCACCGGAATGACGAACACAAAATAGTTTTTGCTGCTGCCCTGCGTTACCAGCGTCTTGTATACGCAGGCAGGGTCCTCGCCCATGCTGGCGGCTACGGTCACGCCGTCCACCGCCACCCCCTCCTCGTGGGGGTACTCGTGGGCGATATAGGCCACCTTTTCCCGTTCCAGAATGCGCATTGCGTTGGTTTTAGCTTCTTTTCCCATTGTTATTCCCTCTTTTACATTTGCTCTGTTTCTATTTTACCACTTTTTCTGGAAAAATTCAAAATTTCTCTTGACTTCAGTTTCATGAAGTGATATCATAGCGTCACGCACTTCAGAGTAATGAAGTTTGACACTGCAAGCTGCGGCAAAGGAGCCGGTCTCCCTCGCCGTTTCACAGGATAGAAAAAGGCAAAGGAGACAAAACACTATGATCATCGTACTCAAACAGGATGCCCCCGACGTACAGGTGCGCGAGTTCTGCCACGAGCTGGAGGATATGGGTCTGCAGATCAACGATTCCAAGGGCAGCGACACCCATATTCTGGGGCTGATCGGCGACACCAAGGCCATTGCGGAAAGCTGGGTGCTGGCAAACCCGGTGGTGGAGACCTGCCGCCGCGTGTCCGAGCCCTACAAAAAGGCCAACCGCAAATTCCATCCGGACGACAGTGTTATCGACGTGGAGGGCGTCAAGATCGGCGGCGGTAACTTTGCGGTCATCGCCGGGCCGTGCAGCATTGAGAGCGAGGAGCAGATCACCTACTGCGCCCAGCGCGTAAAGGCGGCAGGCGCTTCCCTGCTGCGCGGCGGCGCATTCAAGCCCCGCACCTCTCCCTACTCCTTTCAGGGTATGCGCAGCGAGGGTCTGGACCTGCTCAAGCTGGCGCGCCGCGCCACCGGTTCGCCCATTGTGACCGAGATCATGAACACCGAGCACCTGCCCCTGTTTGAAAACGTAGACCTGATCCAGGTGGGTGCCCGCAATATGCAGAATTTTGAACTGCTCAAAGCTGTTGGCCGCCAGAAAAAGCCGGTGCTGCTCAAGCGCGGCCTTGCCAACACGCTGGAAGAGTTCGTGATGAGCGCCGAGTACATCATGGCCGAGGGCAACGAGAACGTCATCCTGTGCGAGCGCGGCATCCGCACCTTTGAGACCAGTATGCGCAACACGCTGGACCTTGCCGGTGTGGTCATGCTGCACAAGATGACCCATCTGCCGGTGGTGGTGGACCCCAGCCACGCCTGCGGCCACGCATGGATGGTGCCGGAGCTGGCCAAAGCCGCGGTCGCCGCCGGTGCCGACGGTCTGATGATCGAGGTGCACAACAACCCCGCCAAGGCCAAGTGCGACGGCGCACAGAGCCTGACCCCGGACCAGTTCGATGAACTGATGCAGTTCATCGGCAAAGAGGTAGAGTTCTTCGGCAAAAAAATGAACTGAGCCCGCTCCGTCCGCTCCCCCGCAAGGGGGAGTTTTTTTGTATGCACCGGCGGGTTTTCATTTTCTTTTCACGGGTTTTATGGTATACTATGGTGTATTTTGAAAATTCACTGCCGAAAGAGGTTTTAAAGATGAAAGCACACATTGCACGCAACCAGAACGCCGGGGTGCCGCTGGCGCTGGGCTGGAACCTTTCCCCCGCCGACCGGGGCAAGCTGGAGGGTATGGCACCCGCCCTTGGCATGAAGCTGCTGCTTGTTTCCCCCGCCGATGCCGGCAAGACCGTTGCCCAGCTGCTGGGCGAGGTAGAGGTAAAAGCCCCCAAAACGCTGGTACTGGAGCCGGGCGCCTATCCCCCGGCGCTGGTGCTGGCAAACTTCCGCGATAAGGACGTGGACACCCTGCTGGACCTGATGCGGCAGGCACAGGTGACCATCCCGCTCAAGGCGGTGGTCACCCCCGCAAACCGCAACTGGATGTTTGCAGACCTGCTGGCGCATTTGCAGGAGGAGCACGCCGCCTTTACCGCCGCAAAGGAGAGCCAGACCGTATGAAGAGCCGCATCACCCGCATGACCGCTGCCATGCTGGCGGCAGTGCTGAGCCTTAGCCTGCTGGTCGGCTGCAAGCCCAAAAAGGAACTGACCCGGTACACCACTATCTTTTATGATGTGTTCGACACAGTGACGCAGGTCATCGCCTACTGTGAGAGCGAGGAAGAGTTCAACACCCAGATGCAGGCGCTACATCAGGATCTGATTGCCTACAACCAGCTCTATGATATCTACAACGACTACGACGGCGTTGTGAACGTCAAGACCATCAACGAAAACGCCGGCAAAGCTCCGGTACAGGTAGATGACCGTATCCTCTCCATGCTGGAGCTGGCGCGGCAGATGTACGACCTGACCGGCGGCAAGATCAACATTGCCATGGGTAGTGTGCTGGGCATCTGGCACGATTACCGCGAAGCTGCCGAACAGAACGCCTCCGAGGCCGACAACACCCTGCCCACACAGGAGGAGTTGGAAGCCGCTGCCCAGCACTGCGATATCAACGACCTTGTCATCGACGAGGAGGCCAAAACGGTCTACCTGTCCGACCCGGAGATGTCGCTGGACGTGGGCAGCGTGGGCAAGGGCTACGCCGTGGAGATGGTCTGCCGCGCCGCCGAAGCCCGGGGCCTGACCAGCGCACTGGTGAGCGTGGGCGGCAACCTGCGCGCCATCGGCACAAAGCCGGACGGCAGCCAGTGGACGGGCGGCGTGGAGAACCCATGGAACGCCTCGGAGGTGTACACCAATAGCAACTCCATCTTCGGCTCGCCCATCAACATGAGCGACCTTGCGCTGGTGACCAGCGGCGACTACCAGCGCTACTTTGTGGTAGACGGCAAGCGCTACCACCACATCATCGACCCGGACACCTTGTGGCCCGCTGCCTACTACAACGGTGTCACCGTGCTGTGCCCGGACTCCGGCATGGCAGACTGCCTGACCACCGCCCTGTTCTGTATGCCGCTGGAAGAGGGACAGAAGCTGGTGGAATCGCTGGACGGCGTAGAGGCCATGTGGTGCACGCCCGATCAGCAGGCCACCACCTCCAGCGGCTGGGACAGCCACCTGAAAAAGTAAGTTCTGCCGTTTTGCAGGCCAACTATTTTTAATTTCGGAATAGCGGAGCGTCTGCGGACGCTCCGCTATTCCCTTTTCACGGAAATTTTTCTTACGCAAAAAGGCTGCCGCACAAAATGTGCAGCAGCCTTTTGTTTGTTTATCCGGTTATCCCGTCCGGCATCACTCCACGATGATGCTCTTGCCGGTCATCTCGGCGGGAACGGGCAGGCCGATATAGGGCAGCATGGTGGGTGCGATGTCGGCCAGACAGCCGCCCTCGCGCAGCTTCACGTCGCCGCAGCCAACTGCCACAAAGGGCACAACGTTGGTGGTGTGGGCGGTGAAGGGGGTGCCGTCCGGGTTCATCATCTTTTCGGCGTTGCCGTGGTCAGCGGTGATGAAAGCGCAGCCGCCGGCGTTCAGCACAGCGGTGACCACCTGATCCACGCAGGTATCCACAGCCTCAACGGCCTTGACAGCAGCATCGAACACGCCGGTGTGGCCGACCATATCGCAGTTTGCAAAGTTCAGGATGACCACATCGTACTTGCCGCTCTCGATGCGCTTGACGCACTCGGCAGCGACCTCGGGGGCGCTCATCTCAGGCTTCAGGTCGTAGGTGGCAACCTTGGGGCTGGGGATGACGCAGCGGTCCTCACCCTCGTAGGGAGCCTCCACGCCGCCGTTGAAGAAGAAGGTGACATGAGCGTACTTCTCGGTCTCGGCAATGCGCAGCTGGGTCTTGCCATGGGCAGACAGGTACTCGCCCAGAACGTTCTTCAGCTCCACCGGGGGATAAGCAACCTCGCAGTTGGGCATGGTGGCATCGTACTCGGCCATGCAGACGTAGTTCACCTGCTTGCGGCCGCCGCGGCGCTCGAAGCCGGTAAAGGCATCGTCGCAGAAGATGCGGGTCATCTGGCGGGCACGGTCGGGGCGGAAGTTCATGAAGATGACGGTGTCGCCGTCCTGCACGCGGCCACCCTCGCAGGTGACGCAGGGCAGCACGAACTCATCGGTCTTGTCTGCTGCGTAGGAAGCCTCGATGGCCTCGGCAGCGTTGGCAGCGTGCTCACCCTCGCCGTAGACGAAGGCAGCGTAAGCCTTCTCTTCACGATCCCAGTTGTTATCGCGGTCCATGGCGTAGTAACGGCCGGAAACGCTGGCGATCTTGCCCACACCCAGCTCGTCCAGCTTGGCCTGCAGGTCAGCAAGGAAGCCCTTGCCGGAGTGGGGGTCGGTATCACGGCCATCGGTGATGCAGTGCAGGTAAACTTCCTTTGCACCCAGATGCTTTGCCATTTCCAGCACGCCAAACCAGTGGTCGGCATGGCTGTGCACACCGCCGGTGCCCACCAGACCCATCAGGTGGATGGCCTTGCCAGCCTCAATAGCGGCCTTCATGTTCTTGACCAGCACAGGGTTCTTGAGCATCTCGCCATCGTGGATGGACTTGGTGATAAGGGTCAGCTGCTGGTACACGATACGGCCTGCGCCCATGTTGGTGTGGCCGACCTCGGAGTTACCCATCTGGCCATCGGGCAGACCGACAGCCATGCCGGAAGCATCAATGGTGGTCATGGGGTACTTTGCCATCAGAGCATCCAGATGGGGGGTCTTGGCAGCCACAACGGCGTTGCCAAAGGTCTCGTTCGGCACCCAGCCGAAGCCATCCATGATGCACAGAAGAACAGGTTTCTTTGCCATAAAATTGAATCTCCTTTGAATTTATCACGCGTTGCGGGCAAGGCTAAGCGCCCCGCCTGCGGGTGCAGCCTGCGGGTGCATAACACCCGAACGGCTGCTGTAAAAACAGATCAGCGCCCGGCTCAGCGCTGAAAAAACGGCGCAGCCGGGCGCTGAAACAGCTAATTAGGGAAAAAGGCAGTTGCTCAGCCCTTGGTTGCTGCATTGACGATGACTGCAAAGTCAGGAGCCTTCAGGGATGCGCCGCCGATCAGG
The DNA here is from genome assembly GCF_023347295.1 of Faecalibacterium sp. I3-3-33. Lineage (NCBI taxonomy): Bacteria > Bacillati > Bacillota > Clostridia > Eubacteriales > Oscillospiraceae > Faecalibacterium > Faecalibacterium sp. I3-3-33. The sequence continues at coordinate 1,165,164 of NZ_CP094469.1, read as the reverse complement.
CCGCCGTCCACGTCCTTCTTGCTCAGCAGCTCCTCGCAGTTCTTGGCGTTCATGCTGCCGCCATACTGTACGGTGGTAGTTTCGGCCACAGCCTCGCCGTACAGCTCGCCCACCACCTTGCGGATCTGAGCGCAGACTTCCTCTGCCTGATCAGCGGTAGCGGTCTTGCCGGTGCCGATGGCCCAGACAGGCTCGTAGGCGATGACAACGTTTGCCATCTGCTCGGTGGTCACGTCACGCAGGGCGATCTTGGTCTGCATACGGACCAGCTCCTCGGTAACGCCCTCCTCGCGCTGCTGCAGGCTCTCGCCCACGCACAGGATGACCTTCAGACCGGCGTTCAGGGCAGCCAGCGCGCGCTTGTTGACGGTCTGGTCGGTCTCTGCAAAGTACTGACGGCGCTCAGAGTGGCCGACGATGACGTACTCCACGCCCAGATCTACCAGCATATCGGCGCTGATCTCGCCGGTGAAAGCACCGGACTTCTCAAAGTGGACGTTCTCGGCACCCACATGGATGTTGGTGCCCTTGGTCTTAGCCACAGCGGTGACCAGATCGGTAAACGGGGTGCAGATGACGACCTCGCAGGTGGCGTCCTTCACGGCGGGGATCAGCTCGTCCACCAGAACAGCAGCCTCGGAGGCGGTCTTGTTCATCTTCCAGTTGCCAGCGATAATAGCCTTGCGCTTTGCCTTATCCATTGTTATTTTCTCCTTACCTTCGTAACTATTTACAAATTGCCTGCACAAAAAGAAAAGATGCGGCGGCGTAAATGCCGCCGCACCCATTGTGATGCCGGAAAAATTATGCGTTCTGGATGACTGCGATGCCGGGCAGCTCCTTGCCCTCCAGATACTCCAGAGAAGCGCCGCCGCCGGTGGAGATGTGGGTCATCTTGTCGCCCAGACCCATCTGCTGCACAGCTGCTGCGCTGTCGCCGCCGCCGATGACGGTGGTAGCATCGCTCTCAGCCATAGCCTTGGCAACAGCCAGAGTACCAGCTGCCAGAGTGGGGTTCTCGAACACGCCCATGGGGCCGTTCCAGACAACGGTCTTGGAAGCCTTGACAGCGTCAGCAAACAGCTTCATGGTCTCGGGGCCGATGTCGCAGCCTTCCATATCAGCGGGAATAGCGCTGATGGGCACGATTGTCACATCCACGGGAGCATCGATGGGATCGGGGAAGTCCTTGATGCAGGCTGCATCCACGGGCAGCAGCAGCTTGACGCCCTTCTCCTTGGCCTTAGCCATCATTTCCTTGCAGTAGTCCAGCTTGGTGTCGTCGCACAGGCTCTTGCCCACTTCGTAGCCCTGAGCCTTGGCAAAGGTGTAAGCCATGCCGCCGCCGATGATCAGGGTATCGACCTTCTCCAGCAGGTTGGAGATGACGTTCAGCTTATCAGCGACCTTAGCGCCGCCCAGAATAGCGGTGAAGGGACGGACGGGGTCGTTGACGGCGTTGCCCAGATACTTGATCTCCTTCTCCATCAGGTAGCCGACAGCGGTATCCTTGATGTAGTCGGTGACACCTGCGGTGGAGCAGTGTGCACGGTGGCAGCTGCCGAAGGCGTCGTCCACATAAGCGTCAGCCAGAGAAGCCAGCTCCTCGCTGAACTCGGGCATGTTCTTGGTCTCTTCCTTGCGGAAACGGGTGTTCTGCAGCAGAACGACGTCGCCGTTGTTCATGGCAGCCACAGCAGCCTTTGCGTTCTCACCCACAACGTTGTCGTCGTCAGCAAACACAACGGTCTTGCCCAGTTTTGCGCTCAGAGCCACAGCAACGGGAGCCAGGCTGAACTTAGCCTCGGGGCCGTTCTTGGGCTTGCCCAGGTGGCTGCACAGGATGACCTTTGCGCCATCGTTGACCAGCTTCTGGATGGTGGGCAGTGCTGCGTTGATGCGGTTCTCGTTGGTGATGACACCGTCCTTCATCGGGACGTTGAAATCGCAGCGGACAAGCACCTTCTTGCCGCAGTAGTTCTGATCGTCGATCGTCTTCTTACCTAAACCCATGGTAAAAACTCCTCTCAAGTTATAATTCTGAACCAGAGTCTCGCTCACAATCGGGGCGTTGCCCCGTACAGCTACTATTATAAACAAAAACTGCGCGCATTGCAAGGATATGAGATAGATAATTGTTTAACAAACATTTGCCGTTGTTGCACGGAAATGTGTCTATTTTGCCCGAAGTGCGGTTTTTTCTGCCCGCAGACGCCGGAAATGCTGTTTTCCTTCACGACAAAAGGGGTCGAAAAACGCCCACAGGCGTTTCTCGACCCCAAATAAAAATAATTTTTCCGCTGTTGATGCGTTATGCAAAATATTCCTGTGCGCGGCGAGCGGCATCGTTGATGCAGTCCCGCAGCTGGTCCAGCGTGTCAAACTTTTTGCTGGGGCTCAGGTAAGCGTGGAACTCCACCACCGGGTCGGTGCCGTACAGGTCACCGGAAAAACCCGGGATAAAGGTCTCGCAGGTCACCTTGGTGGCGTCATCGTTCACAGTAGGGCGGCTGCCCAGACCGGTGGCCGAGGGATACCACACCCCGTTGATGCAGGTGCGGGTGATATAAATGCCGCTGCGGGGCATCTGGAAGCCCTGCGGGTACAGCTGGTTGATGGTGGGCACCCCGAGGGTGTGCCCCAGTCCCGCCCCGTGCTGCACCGCAAAGCGGATGGCATAGGGCATGCCCAGCATGGCGTTGGCGGCGGGGATATCCCCGCCCTCCAGCGCAGTGCGGATGCGGGTGGAGGACACCGGCTTTTCCTCAAACTGTGCCATGGGCACCACCACTACCTCTACCCCAAGGGGGGCGCAGAGGGTGCGCAGCAGCTCCGGCGTACCGGCAGCTTTTGCGCCAAAGGTGAAGTTTTCGCCGCAGAACAGCGCCCGGGCGTGGCAGTTTTCTACGATGCCGCGCACGAACTCCTCCGGGCTCAGCGCCTTGATTGCTTCAAAGTCCGGGGTAAGGTAATACTCCACCCCAAGGCTGTGGATCAAGGCGTGCTTATCCTCGGTGGAGAGCAGGCGCTTGCCCTTCATTTTATTTTCTACCGGCAGGCGGAAGGTGAACACCGCCGGGGCTGCATCATGGGTCTTTGCCCATTGTACCGCCCCTTCGATCACCGCCCGGTGGCCGATATGGATGCCGTCAAAGTAGCCCATGGCCACGGCGGTGCCCTTTTTGGGCTGTGCCAGCGGCAGCGGGGCAAACTGAGAAATGATCTGCATGGGTCTTGTTTCCTTTATTGTTCAATTACGTTCCACGAACAGTTTTTCCACCCGGAGCACCCCGCCGGTGATGTTGGCAAGGCCAAGGAACTGTCCGGCGGCGCTGCGCACCCGGTAGCGTCCGTCTGCCGCCGGGTAGCGGCTGGTGGGGCAGCCGTTGTACAGGTGCTGCTCCACCCATGGCTCCACCACCAGCAGCGGCAGCGGGGTGAACACGCTTTCCACCGGCAGCATCAGTGCTTCCAGTGCAGCGCTTCCCTGCTCCTTTGCGGCAAGAATTTCTTCCAGCGTGTGGGCGTCCGCTTCGGTGTACAGACCGGCAGAAGTGCGGCGCAGAGCGCTCATGGTGCCCTTCTGCCCCATGGCGGCGGCGATCTCCTCCAGCAGCGTGCGGATATAGGTGCCCTTGGAGCAGCGCACCGTCAGCACATACTCGTTTTCTGCCGGACTGCCGCCGTACTCGATGCCGTAGATCTCAATGGGGCGCGCCTTGCGCTCCACGGTCACGCCCTCGCGGGCCAGCTTATACAGCGGCTGGCCGTTGATCTTGACCGCGGAGTACATGGGCGGCACCTGCATCTGCGGGCCGACAAACTGCGGCAGTACAGCCAGCAGCTCCTTTTCTCCGGCGGTAACGGGCGCGGTTTCCAGCACCGTGCCGGTGCTATCGCCGGTATCGGTGCGTGCGCCCAGGCGCAGGGTGGCGCGGTAGGTCTTGTCGTGGTTCAGCTGCAGATCCACCGCCTTGCTGGCACCGCCGCAGAACACCGGCAGAACGCCGGTGGCCATAGGATCCAGCGTACCGCTGTGCCCCAGCTTGCGGGTGCCCAGCACGCCGCGCAGCTTTGCCACCACGTCAAAGCTGGTCCAGTCCATGGGCTTGTCTACGATCAGGATGCCCTGCATCATGCTTCCTCCTGCGGTGCGTCCAGTTCGGCTTCCACCTCTGCAAGGATCGCATTTTTGGTGTTTTCAAGGTCGCCCAGCAGCTCACAGCCCGCTGCGCGGGTGTGGCCGCCGCCGCCCAGCCGCCGGGCAATGGCACAGGCGTCCACGCCCTTTGCGGTGCGCACGCTGATGCGGTAGCTGCCGCCGGGCTGCTGGCGCAGGGTCAGACCCACCTTGACTCCCTCGATGCTGATGGGCAGGCTGGTCAGCTCCTCCAGATCCGCAGGGTCTACCCCGCTCTGCCGGATCTCGTCCCGCGTCAGGTAGATCAGGGCGCAGCGGCCATCCAGATAGTACTCCAGATGGTTGCGGGCGATGCGCTCGGCCTCCATGCGGGCACGGGGCTTGGTGTCGAAGAGCAGGGTGTTCAGCTCCTCCACATGACAGCCGGCCTCAATGAGCTTTGCCGCCACCGTGTGGGTGTTGGCCGTGGTGGAGGAGAACTTGAAGCAGCCAGTGTCGGTGGCAATGCCTGTGTACAGGCAGTCGGCAATGTGGGGGGTGATGGTCACGCCCATCTCCACGATGACCTGATACAGCAGCTCTGCTGCCGCAGCGGCACCGGCATCCAGAAGGGTAAAATCGGCATAGCCGTTGTTGCCCGCGTGGTGGTCGATGCACAGGTCCACATGGCGTGCAAACTGCGGCACACCGTTATTTTCGCCAAACAGCTGCAAACCGGCCACGTCCACTGCGATCACGGTGCGGGGCTCAAACTCGCCCTTGAACAGCCGTGGGTTCGTAAAGGCGTAGCGGGACGGAATGGCATCGGAACAGAGCACCGCCGTTGTTTTTTCCAGCGCTTTGAGCGCATAGTACAGGGCGCTGCCGCAGCCGATGGTGTCACCGTCCGGGTTTTTGTGGCACAGAATCAAAATGTTGTCCGCAGCCAGCAGGCGCTGCGCCATCTGCTGCACATTCAGTTGTTCTGTCATCCAATGATCCATCCTTTCCGCAAAGGCAGTCAGTCCTCGGTCTGTTCGGTATCGGCAGACTGTGCTTCTTCCTCGCCGTTCACGTTCAGACTGCGCAGCAGCTCGTTGATGTGGGCGGCGTAGGCGGCACCGTCATCCTCCACAAAGATGAAGCGGGGTGCCTTGCGGATGTGCATTTTTTTGCTGACCTCGGTGCGCACATGGCCTGCAGCACGGTTCAGCGCTTCGATTGCGGGCTTGGGGCCGTCTGCGCGGCCCATCACGCTTACATACACTTTTGCCACATCCAGATCCGGCGTCACGTCCAGACGGGTGACGGTCAGCAGACCGCCCTCCAGCCGCGGGTCCTTCAGCCGGCCGATGATGGCAATGACCTCGCGCTTCATATCCTGCGCAAGACGGCCCATATTTTTCTGAGACATTCCGTTTCTCCTTTAAAAAGAAAACCCTCTCAGCCTCGCTTCGCTTGGCAGCTCTCCCGATGGGCGAGCTTTTTGCGTGGATACGGGATGCTTTTCCGTTTCTCTGCAAGCCTCCTGCCTCGGGAGAGGCGGCATTGCGTCAGCAATGACGGAGAGGGTTATTTTAAATCTTAGTCGCGGTATTCTTCCATCTTGAAAGCTTCGTACACGTCGCCTTCCTTGACGTCCGCAAACTTCTCCAGGGTCACGCCGCACTCGTAGCCCTCGGCCACTTCCTTGGCGTCATCCTTGAAGCGCTTCAGGGATGCGATCTCGTCCTCGGCAATGACGATGCCGTCACGCACCACGCGCACCTTGCTGTCGCGGGTGATCTTGCCGCTGGTCACGCGGCAACCTGCAACGGTGCCCACGTTGGAGATCTTGTACACCTGACGCACCTGCAGCTCGCCCAGAGAGACCTCACGGAACTTGGGTGCCAGCATACCCTTCATAGCGTCGGTAACATCGTTGATGGCGTCGTAAATGACGCGGTACATACGCATTTCCACCTTGGTGGCAGCGGCTTCTTCCTTAGCCACGTTGTCCGGGCGGACGTTGAAGCCGATGATGATGGCGTTGGAGGCATCGGCCAGATCCACGTCAGACTTGCTGATGGCGCCGACACCGGCGTGGATGACGCGCACGCGCACCTCATCGTTGGAGATCTTCTCCAGACTCTGCTTCACAGCCTCGGCAGAGCCCTGCACGTCGGCCTTGACCACGATGGCCAGTTCCTTCATGTCGTTCTGTGCCATCTGGCTGAACAAGTTATCCAGCGTGACCTTCTGGAAGGAGGAGAACTGCTTCTCCTTGGCGGCAGCAATGCGCTGCTCGGCCAGCTCACGGGCCAGACGCTCGTCCTCAACAGCCTCGAACAGGTCGCCTGCCTCGGGCACGGCGGTCAGGCCGGTGATCTCCACAGGGGTAGAGGGGCCGGCATCGGTGAGCAACTGACCCTTGTCGCTGCGCATGGTGCGCACGCGGCCCACAGCGGTACCGGCAATGATGACGTCGCCGGAGTGCAGGGTGCCGTTCTGCACCAGAATGGTGGCAATGGGGCCCTGGCCCTTGTCCAGACGGGCCTCGACGACCGCACCCTTGGCGCGGCGGTTGGGGTTTGCTTTCAGCTCCATGACCTCAGCTTCCAGAGCAATGCGCTCCAGCAGGTCGTTGATGCCCATGCCGGTCAGGGCAGACACCGGGATGCAGGCCACATCGCCGCCCCAGTCCTCGGTGATGATGCCGTACTTGGTCAGGCCTTCCATCACGCGCTCGGGGTTTGCGGTGGGCTTATCCATCTTGTTCATTGCCACGATGAGCTTGACATTTGCAGCCTTGGCGTGGTTGATGGACTCGATGGTCTGGGGCATGATGCCGTCGTCGGCAGCAACCACCAGAACTGCAATATCGGTCATGTTGGCACCGCGGGCACGCATGGAGGTGAACGCCTCATGGCCCGGGGTATCCAGGAAGGTGATGAGGCTGTCGTTGACCTTGACCTGATATGCACCGATGGCCTGCGTGATGCCGCCGGCCTCGCCTGCGGTAACGTTGGTCTTGCGGATGGCATCCAGAATACTGGTCTTGCCGTGGTCAACATGGCCCATAACGCAGACCACCGGGGGACGCTCCACCAGATCCTCCTGCGAATCCTCTTCCTGCGTGAACAGGCGCTCCTCGATGGTAACGTGCACCTCGTGCTCGACCTTTGCGTGGAACTCCTCTGCCAGCAGAGCTGCAGTGTCGAAGTCGATCACATCGTTGATGGCGTGCATCTCGCCCATCTGCATGAACTTGGCAATGACCTTGCCGGCCTGCTGCTTCAGGCGGGCAGCCAGCTCGCCCACGGTGATCTCGTCAGGGATCAGCACCTTCAGCTGGGCGTTACGGGCCTTTTCCAGCTGGATGCGCTGCAGACGCTCGAACTCGGTCTCGCGCTTGCCCTTCTGGAACTGCTGGCGCTGGCGCTGGCCGCGCTGGGTGAACTTCTGCTTGTTGCCCTGCGGGGTGGGCTTGCGGCGGTTCTCGGTGTTCTTGGTGGAGGCCAGATCATCGTAGCGGGCGTCGAAACGGTCCACGTTCATATCCACAGTGCGGGTATCCACGGTGACCTGATTGTCCTCACGGCGGACAGAGACTGCCTGTGCGGGGGCAGCGGTAGCCTTTGCGCCGGTCTCGCGTGCCAGCTCGCTGAAGGAAACGGTCTTTTCCTCGCGCTTCTTGTGCTGCTCGGGCTTCTTATCGCCGTGCTTGCCGTTGTTGTTATTGTTGTTTGCCTTGGGCTGCTCGGCCTTTGCGGCGGGCTGCTGGGGCTTTTTGTCAGCCTTGGGAGCCTCGGGCTTCTTCTCAGCCTTCTTTTCGGCTTTCTGCTCAGCCTTTTTCTCAGCCTTGGGCTCCTCCTTGGGAGCCTTGGCGCTGTTCAAAAACTCGTCCAGATTCGCCACGCTGTTATCCTTGCTGAACTTCTCCAGCAGATAGTTCAGCTCGTTCTCCTCCAGATTGGAGCTGTTCTTCTTGCCGGTGCTGCCCATGGCGGTCAGCTCATCCAGCACCTTCTTTGTAGAAAGGTTCAGATCCTTTGCAAAGTCACTCACTTTATATTTTACGATCATTCGCTCATATCCTCCTCATTTTTGATTGCTCCGCAGTCCGACAGGCGGTCGAAGCAGAGCTTTGCGAGGTTGCGGTCGGTCACCGCGTAAACAGCCACGGGCTTGTGGCTGATATCGGCCAGCTTATCCTGCGTCAGCGGCATGGTGAACACGTCCACCAAGTCCCCTACGGCGTAGTTCAAACGCTGCAAAGTCTTGGGGCTGATATCCGATGCGGTCATCACCAGCCATGCCTTGCTTTTTACGCAGGCCTCCTCCACGGCATCAAAGCCCATGGTCAGCGCACCGGCCTTGCGGCACAGGCTCACGGCCTGATACAGCGCCTCCTCCGGGGGCAGCTTGGGTTTTGCGGGGGCGTTATTCTTTTTTGCCATCGGCTGCTGCCTCCTTTGCGGCTGCGGCCAGCTGTACAGCCAGCGCGTCGTATACCTCGGCGGGGACCGGCTGCTCAAAGCAGCGCTCCAGCGCCTTTTTCTTCTTTGCCTTGGTCAGGCAGTCCGGGTCCGGGCAGAGATATGCGCCACGTCCCGGCTTTTTGCCTACCAGATCAATGCTGATCTCCCCGCTGGGTGCGCGCACCACGCGCACCAGCTCCTTTTTGGGGCGGCTGGTCATGCAGCCGATGCACTGGCGGGCAGGGATCTTTTTTTGTGCCATCCGGTTTCCCTCCTTCGGCAGATGGTGCCGGGCTTATTCAGCGTCTGCTGCGTCCTTCTTGGGCTCCTCGTCCTCGCCGTAGTAGCCGCTCTCGGGACGGATATCAATGTTGTAGCCGGTCAGGCGGGCGCACAGGCGGGCGTTCTGGCCCTTGTTGCCAATGGCAAGGCTCAGCTGCTGGTCGGGCACGGTGACGCGGCAGGAGCGGGTCTCGCCGGGCAGCAGCTCTACCTTGACCACCTTGGCGGGGCTCAGGGCTGCGGAGATGAACTCCGAGATATCCTCGCTCCACTTGACGATGTCGATCTTCTCGCCGCCCAGCTTTTCCACAACAGCGGCCACGCGGGCGCCGTGCTCGCCGATGCAGGCGGAAACGGGGTTGACGTTGGGGTCCTTGGACCAGACAGCCATCTTGGTGCGGGCACCGGCCTCGCGGCTGATGGCCTTTACCTCCACAGTGCCGTCAAAGATCTCGGGCACTTCCAGCTCAAACAGGCGCTTGACAAGGCCGGGATGGGTGCGGCTGATCATCACGCGGGGGCCGCGCTCGGTGCTGACCACGTCCACGATGTAGACCTGCAGGGTCTCGCCCTCGGTGTACACCTCGCCGGGCACCTGCTCGTTGCGGGGCAGAACTGCCTCGCCGCCCTTGCCCAGATCCAGCGCCACGATGCCCTTCTCGGTATCCACGCGGGTAACGGTGGCCTGCACGATGTCATGTGCGCGGGACTGGATCTCGCTGAGCTGCTGGTTGCGCTCGGCCTCGCGGATGCCCTGACGGATGACGTGCTTTGCGGTCTGGGCGGCAATGCGGCCAAAATCGCGGGTCTTGAGCGGGGTGATGATGCGGTCGCCCACCTCGTAGCTGCTGCGGATCTTACGTGCCTCGGTCACGCCGATCTCGGCGTGCTCGTCGTACCAGTCCTCGTCTGCCACGATGTCCTGGATCAGCGCCACGTCAAAGCGGCCGGTGTCGGGGTCGATGTCCACACGGATGTGATCCTCCTCGACCTCGTAGTTCTTCTTGACGGCAATGATGATAGCCGCCTTGATCTTTTCGATCAGGTATTCTGCGGTGATGCCGCGCTCATGCTCCAGCATGGAGAGCGCTTCAAAAAAGTCCTTATTCGCTGCTGTCATTTTTCGGGTTCCTCCTATATATTTTGTTCTCTTTTCTCCATCAGAGACGGTACTTCTCAGTTAAACAGATCCTCGTCGTCGCACAGCTGCACGCCGGAGGCTGCGTTCACCTCAAAGGTCACGGGGCCGTTCTCGGTTTCCAGTGTCACGGTGCTGCCCTCGCGGCCGGTCAGGATGCCGGACAGCTCCCGCACGCCGTCAGCGTTGGGGCGGATGAGCTTTGCCCGCACCTTCTGGCCCTTCAGTGCCTCGTAATGCTCCGGGCGGGTCAGCTTGCGGCCAAGGCCGGGGCTGCCCACTTCCAGATAATAGCTCTGGTCGATGGGGTCTGCCTCATCCAGAATGGGGTCCAGTGCGTGGGACACCTCTGCACAGGTGTCGGTATCCATGGTGCCGTCCCGGTCGATGAGGATGCGAAGATACCAGTCCGGCCCTTCCTTCTCAAAAACCACATCCCACAGGCGCAGACCCATGCCTTCCACCGTGGGACGGACAAGCGCTTCCACTCTCTGCGCGGTGTTGCCGCCAGACTGCTTCGCCATAAAAAACCTCCAAACAAACAAGAAACGCGGACCTTGCGGCCCACGTTTCAGGTTAAAGTATATCGTACTACTAGAATATAGCATACTCTTGCGATTTATGCAAGCATTTTCGCAATTTTTTTGCAGTTGCACACCCTTTTGGGCTTTTTACAGCACCCAGACGCCGTTTTCAAACAGCGGCACAGTGCGGCCGTCGCGGCATTTGCCGGTGATACGGCTGTCCTCTGCACCGATCATCACGTCCTCGTGCAGGGAGGAGTGGTTCATGCCGCGGGCTGCCAGTTCTTCCTTGGAAAGGCCGGTGCCGCCCACAGTGGTGCCGGGGTAGCTGTCGCCAAAGGCGATGTGGCAGGCAGCGTTCTCGTCAAACAGGGTGTTGTAGAACAGCTTGCCGCTGCGGTTGATGGGGCTGGAAGCAGGCACCAGTGCCACCTCACCGATGTGGCGTGCGCCCTCGTCGGTGTCCAACAGCTGGCCCAGCAGATCTGCGCCCTCGTCGGCGCCGTGCTCCACCACCTTGCCGTCCTTGAAGGTGACGTGGAAATTCTTGATCAGCTGTCCGTTAAAGACGTAGGGCTTTGTGCCGTAAACGATGCCGTCCACCTTATCTTTATGGGGTGCGGTGAACACCTCCTCGGTGGGGATGTTGGGCAGGAAGGGCACACCCTTCTCGTTTTTGCTGCCGGCGCTCTCCCACACAGCCTGTTCTGCCAGACCCACGGTCAGGTCGGTGCCGTTGGCGCTTTCAAAATGCACGCTTTCCAGATCAAGGGCGTTCATCTTTGCGCCCAGCTCGTTCAGGCGGTCCAGATGCTTCTGCCACTCCCCTACCGGGTCGCCGCCGGTCACACGGCAGGTATCAAAGATCAGCTTCCACTGTGCTTCAATGGCGGCGGCAGTGTCCAGCTCCGGGAACATCTTCTTTGCCCACGGCTCTGCGGGCAGAGCGGCGATGGACCACTGCACCCGATCGTTCATGGTGTACTCCCGCCACGGCTGCATAAAGCTGCGGTTGGCGCTGTTCACCCGGCTGATCTTAGCGCCGTCCAGCCCGGCAAACAGTTCCGGGTCGTCCGCGATGAGGTGCAGCACGCACACACTGCCCTCGCTCTCGGCGTAGTCCAGATAGCGGCGCAGCTGCCAGCCCTTGTGGTCGGTCAGTGCCTCCTCGCTGCCCAGCTCCATGCGGATGCGGGTAACGGCGTCATCCTGCCAGTTCACCTGCACGTCCCGCGCACCTGCTTCGTAGGCGCTGCGCACGCACAGCCGTGCCAGCGGAGCGCCTTCCAGCGGGCAGTTGATGATCAGGGTCTGTCCCGGCTGCGGGTTCACACCCACCCGGACGATAAAATCTGCATACTTTTGCAGCAGTTCGTTAAAGTTTTCCACGTTAGAACCTCCTGTGGTGCATAGCCACCGTTGTTTTTTCTCAGTATACCGCGTTCCGGCGTTTCTGTCCACTATGGGCAGAGCTGCCGCTCACCCCTCCGATTCAAAAAAGGCGCGGGTCATCTGCACCACCGTGCCGGAAAGCAGCAGCAGCGCAATGAGGTTCGGGATGCTCATCAGGCCGTTGAAGGTATCGGCGATGCTCCACAGCAGGCCAAGGTCCATGGTAGCGCCCAGAATGGCTACCAGAGCATACACCACAAAGAAGGGGCGCGCCACTTTGTTGCTCTTGCACAGGAACACCAGAAAGCGGGAGCCGTACAGACCCCAGCCGATGATGGTGGAAAAGGCAAAGCAGCACAGCGCCACAGCAGTAAAGATAGACGCCCAGCCGCCGTAGGTGGTGGTAAAGCCGGAGATGGTCAGCTCAGCACCCGCCGCTGCGCCGTAGCTGATCTGGGTGCCGCTGCACAGGATGACCAGCGCGGTCAGGGTGCAGATGACGATGGTATCGGCAAACACCTCAAAAATACCGAACATGCCCTGTTTGACCGGCTTTTTGGTATCGGCGCAGGCATGGGCGATAGAACCGGTGCCAAGACCGGCCTCGTTGGAAAAGATGCCGCGGGAAACGCCCTTTTGCATACTGACGAACAAACTGCCGATGGTGCCGCCGGTAAAGGCAGCGGGGTTGAACGCACCCGCCACGATGGATTCCAGCACATAGGGCAGGCGGGAGAAGTTGAGCACCACCACGCCCACCGACAGCACAATGTAGAACAACGCCATAAAGGGCACCAGCTTCTCGCTCACGCTGCCAATGCGCTTGATGCCGCCCAGCAGCACCAGCGCCACCAGCACCGCCACAAGGATGCCCACGATGAGGTTGAGGGTGGGCAGAAAGCTGCCGCCCACCAACCCGTATTCCAGCAGGGCAGTATCCACCGCCGCCACGATGGTATTCACCTGCGTTGCGTTGCCGGTGCCGAACACGGTCAGCACGCCGAACAGCGCGTACAGCACCGCCAGAAACTGCCAGCGGCGACCAAGGCCGTTTTTAATATAGTACATCGGGCCGCCCACCCACTCGCCGGTGTCGCTGCGCTCCCGGAAATGCACAGCCAGCGTTACCTCGGCAAACTTGGTGCACATGCCCAGCAGCGCAGAGCACCACATCCAGAACACGGCACCCGGGCCGCCGATGGCGATAGCGCCCGCCACACCGGCAATGTTGCCGGTGCCCACCGTGCCCGCCAGCGCGGTGCACACCGCCTGAAAGGGAGTCATGGCACCGTCCGAAGCATCCCGCTTGCGGAACATCCGTCCCACGGTGGTGCGGATGGCGTAGGGGAATTTGCGGATCTGCAAAAAGCCCGTGCGGACACTGAGCAGCAGCCCCACGCCAATGATGCACACCATGGCGGGGATACCCCAGATAAAGCTGTTCACCGCCTGATTGACGGCGGCAATGGTCTCGATCATATACTTCCACATCCTCTGTAATATCTTGCGCACTGACAGTTTTTGTCAAAACACGAAAAATATTTTACCGTACTTTTCCCGTAGTGTCAATGAAAAATAGGGACGTTATGAAACGCCCCTATCAGAAATTCTTATTTTTTATGTGTGACCGCCCGGCGGTAGACCGCACCGGAGACCACCGCTGCCAGCACCTCGGTAAGCCAGAAGGCGTGCCACACGCCGTCTGCGCCCAGCCAATTGCACAGCAGTGCAGCCAGCGGCATGATGAAAACAACATACCGGCACAGCGCGATGACCAGCGATTCTGCGCCCTTACCTAGCCCCTCCAGTGCACCGGAAGCGGTGGTGGAGACTGCCGAGATGACAAAGCCGATGCTGATGATGCGCAAGGCAGTCCGCCCGGCGGCGATGGTTTCGGGGTTCTGGGTGAACAGCCCCATCAGCTGCCCGGAGGCAACCTGACAGATCACCGTGCCCGCCGCCATGATGGCAGCGCTCATGAGCAGGGTCAGCTGGAACAGCTTTTTCACCCGGGCGTACTCCCGCGCACCGTAGTTGTAGCCGATAAGAGGGCGCATGCCCTGCACGAAGCCGTTGGCGGGCAGGTACAAAAAGGTCTGCAATTTATAATAGATGCCCAACACCACCACATAACTCTGGGAAAAGGCCGCCAGCAGCCCGTTGAGAAAGGTGACCAGCAGCGAGGGCAGCGCTAGATTTAGGATGGCCGGAACGCCGATGGCGTACAGTCTGCCATCCAGCATTGCATCCGGGCGCAGGCAGCTGCGGCGCAGCCGCACCGGCAGCTCGGTGCGCAGGTAGACCACAAGGTAGACCACCACGCTGAGCATCTGACCGATGCCGGTAGCCAGTGCCGCGCCCGCAATGCCCATGGCAGGCACCGGCCCCAGCCCAAAGATGAGTACCGGGTCCAACAGAATATTGCACACGCAGCCGGTGATCAGGGCGATCATGGACACCTTCATGCGGCCCACCGCCTGAAAGATCTTTTCAAAGGCCAGCGAGACCATGTTCACGACCAAAAACAGGAACACGATGGTGGAATAGGTGATACCGGCAGCGATCAGCCCCTCGTCCTGCGTAAAGCGGCGCAGAAAGCCGGGCATGATGGCGATGCTGACCGCCATCATCACCACGCCGTGCACAAGGCTGAGCACAAAGCCATGGGTGGCGGCCGTCTCGGCCTTTTCGCGGTCGCCCGCGCCCAGATACAGCGCGATCATGGCATTGATGCCGATGCCAAAGCCGATGGCAATGGCATTGGAAAAATTCTGGATGGGGAACACCAGACTTAACGCGGTCATGGCGTCCTCGCTGATGCGCGCCACAAACAGGCTGTCCACGATGTTGTAGAGGCTGTTCACCAGCATGGAGATCACGTTAGGCAGCGCCATCGAGAGCAGCAGCGGCAGCACCGGCTTCTCCTTCATAAAAGTTTCGTTCATTGAAAAATTTCACCTGCTATCTGTAAAAAGTAAAAATGTGGCGGGCACAGCATCGGCTTGCAGCCGGTTTCCGGCGCACAAAAAAGCCACACAATGACCCTTGGAAGGTCATTGTGTGGCGAAAAGTAGCAATTCTGCCGTAAAAATCCACACGGTTTTTATGATCGCGGCAGCTGTCCGCGATATGCACCCTGCGCATTTGCGGGCTGCAACCTTAGCAGAATACCACATCCCAGGCGGTATGTCAAGGGGTTTTGGCGCAAAAGTATGACTTTTGCAAGTGCTTGACCATTTTTACAGCAGGCGCTACAATAAGGCAAACCGGCTTTAAGGGAGGGCATTATATATGAAATGGATGATCGCATCAGACCTGCACGGCTCCTATTATTATGCGCAGCAGCTGCAACAGGCCTTTGAACGGGAGCAGGCCGACCGCCTGCTCTTTCTGGGAGACCTGCTCTACCACGGCCCCCGCAACGACCTGCCCCGGGACTACGCCCCCAAGCAGGTCATCCCCCTGCTGAACAGCCTTGCGTCCAAGCTGCTGTGCGTGCGCGGCAACTGCGACGCCGAGGTGGACCAGATGGTGCTCAATTTCCCGGTGCTGGCAGATTACGCTGTGCTGCCGGTGGGGCAGCGGCTGGTCTACGTCACCCACGGCCATGTGTTCAACCTGAACCATCTGCCGCCCCTTGCCCCGGGGGACATTCTGCTCCACGGCCACACCCATGTGCCCGCATGGACAGACTTCGGACAGGGGAACCTTTATCTGAACCCCGGTTCCGTGAGCATCCCCAAGGAAAACACCGCTCACAGCTACATGACCTTGGAGGGAAACACCGTCTGCTGGAAAACTATGGAAGGCACGTGCTACCACCAGTTACAGTTGTGATAATGTTGTGATATTCCAGTCTTTGCCGGAAAAAGCTGGAAAAAGCCCTTGACGAACTGCCCGAAATGCTGTAAACTAAGTACAACCTTTAAAAATAGAGGGAGCTGTAAGCTTTGTACTGAACGCAGGCGGTGCAAAGTGTAGCAGTAAACCCCATAAGGCATCATAAAAAGACACCGGAGGCTTTGCATCAGCTTCCGGTGTTTTTTTATGTGCCGCCGGGCTATCTTTTGCTGCGCGGTCATGCTACAATAGAAAGAAAACGCGAATTGCAGGAGGAATTATGGATTTTTACGGAACCATCGGCCCTGCCTGTGCCGATGTAAAGCTTTTGCAGCAGATGGTGGAAGCCGGCATGACCGGCATCCGCATGAATCTTTCTCACGGGCCGCTGGCAGCGCACAAGGACTGGCTGGAGATGCTGCATAAAGCCGGGGTCAAAAAGCTGCTCATCGACCTGCAAGGGCCGGAATTGCGCATTGGTCGTCTGCCGCAGCCGCTGTCCCTGACCGCCGGGCAGACCGTGCGTCTGGGCGCGCAGGGCATCCCCTGCCCTGCTGCACTAGTACAGGGCGTGCAGCCCGGGCAGGAGCTGCTGCTGGATGACGGCAAGCTGCTGGCACGGGTGGACACCGCAGAGCCGGAAGCGCTCGTGTGCACCGTAGTGCGGGGCGGCGTGCTGCAAAGCCGCAAAAGTCTGGCAGCACCGGGGGCAGACATCCAGATGCCCACCCTGACCGCTGAGGACAAGGAAAACCTTGCCATCGCCGCCGGTTGCGGCGTCACCGGGGTCATGCTGCCCTTTGTGCGCGGCGCTGCGGATATCCGCAGCCTGCGGCAGGCGCTGGCAGAAGCCGGTGCGCCGCAGCTGAAAATTCTTGCTAAAATCGAAAACCTTGCGGGCGTACAGGCGCTGCCGGAGTTTTTGCCGCTGGTGGACGAAATCGTCATTGCCCGGGGCGACCTTGGCAACGCCATGCCCCTGTGGGAGCTGCCCCGCTGCCAAAAGCAGCTTTCTGCCGCCTGCCGGGCAGCCGGGGTGCCTTTTATGGTGGTGACCCAGATGCTGGACAGCATGCACACCCGGGCTGTGCCCACCCGCGCCGAGGTGAGCGACATCTACAACGCCGTACTGGACGGCGCATCCAGCCTGATGCTCACCGGCGAGACCGCCGCCGGGCAGTACCCGGTGCAGGCCATGGAGTATCTGGTGCGCACCGCCCGCACGGCGATGTAAGAGGAAGAATTATTTTTTATTTGGGCTTCCGAAAAGTCTGCGGACTTTTCGGAAGCCCTTTTTCACGGAAAGGGGTCGTGACCGGAAACAGCCCTCCTGTGAAAATGCGTTTTGCGCGTCCCGCCTTGGAGACATTTTTCCGCAAAAGCAGACAAAAGGATAGCATCTTTTGTCTGCTTCCTGTATAATACAGGTAAAATCAACTGAAGTCAGAAAGGTTTATCGTTTATGGGCATCGTAGTCATCGGAGCTGTTTTTGTGGATATCAAGGGCTATCCCCTTTCCACCTATATCCCCGGCGGGCGCAACGCCGGACGCATCGAGCAGGTACACGGCGGCGTGAGCCGCAATGTGGTGGAGGATATCGCCAACGTGGAGCTGCGCCCCACCTTTGTGGGTCTGGTGGATGACACCGGCATGGGACAGGACGTCATCGACAAGCTGGCAAAGCACAAGGTGAACACCCGCTTTATCCAGAAAAAGCCGGACGGCATGGGTACATGGCTGGCCATTTTTGACAACGACGGCGATGTGCACGCCGCCATCTCCAAGCGGCCGGACACCACCCCGCTGACCGGCCTGTTACAGGAGCAGGGCGATGCCATTTTTGCGGATTGCGATTCCATTGCGCTGGAACTGGACCTTGAAAAAGAGACAGTGAAGCAGACCCTGCGCTACGCCAAAAAGTACGGCAAAAAGGTGTTTGCCGTTGTCTCCAACATGAGCATCGCCATGGAGCGACGGGATTTCTTGCAGCAGATCGATTGTTTCGTCTGCAACCAGCAGGAGGCCGGGCTGCTGTTCTCGGACGACTACGACCACCTCTCCCCAGACGAGATGTGCCGGGTGCTCAGCAGCAACGTGCGCAGCGCCAATATCCCCAGCATGGTGGTGACCATGGGCGGGCAGGGCGCGGTATACGCCTGCGCGGACGGCAGCTGCGGCATCGTGCCCGCCAAAAAGGTGGACGTCATGGACACCACCGGCGCGGGCGACGCCTTCTTTGCAGGCACGGTCATCGGCCTGACCTACGGCAAAACGCTGGCAGAATCCTGCGAGATCGGCAGCCGTCTTGCTGCTTCGGTCATCTGCATCACCGAGAACGTCTGTCCCCGCTTCCGCCCGCAGGAGTTCGGGCTGGATGTACCGGTGGTGGATTAACGGTTTGGAATGGTCTCCGCTGCGCTCTGACCATTTTCAGCGGAAAAATTATTTATATTTTGCCAACCGGGAAAATCTGCGGATTTTCCCGGTTGGCCTTTTCACAAGAGGAGCCGCAAAGGAAAGCTGCATCTATAACTAAAATTGCGGATTTTTCGGCTCGCCTTTTCACGGGAGGGGCATAGAGGGAACCGGCATCCGTCTATTGGATTTTTGCGAAAAACCGCATTTTCCCCCTTGACAGAAGCGGCAGTTTCTGGTATCAATAAAAATGATAAAGGGGAGTAAAGGGCAGCCCGCCGGTCAAGGCTTTTTTCCGGCAGGCCGCTGCATGGCAGCGTCATCACGGCAGCAATGCCCGATGTCATGTGTTCGCTTGAGACTTTTGTCACAGATCGTACGCTGTGGCAAGGGTCTCTTTTTTTCTTGCCGCAGCATCAGAACAAAAGGAGGCAGAAAAACATTATGAATTTCTGGAACACATTCGCCGCGCTCTTTTCAAACTTCGGGGCGCTGACATGGCAGATGGTGGTCATGTGGGGCATTGGTGCCCTGCTCATTTACCTTGCCATCGTCAAAAAGATGGAGCCCAGTCTGCTGCTGCCCATGGGGTTCGGTGCCATTCTGGTCAACCTTCCCGCATCCGGCGCTATCACGCAGGGCGACACCGTTGGCCCCATCTCTGCCCTGTTTGAGGCAGGCATGTCCAACGAGCTGTTCCCGCTGCTGCTGTTCATCGGCATCGGTGCCATGATCGATTTTGGCCCGCTGCTGGAAAAACCGTGGCTCATGCTGTTTGGCGCAGCGGCACAGTTCGGCATCTTTTTCACCCTGTTTCTGGCCGGGTTCTTCTTTGATATGAAGGACGCCGCATCCATTGCGGTCATTGGCGCTGCCGACGGCCCCACCGCCATTTTTGTGGCAAACACCCTGAAATCCCAGTATCTGGGCGCTATTATGGTGGCGGCTTACAGCTATATGGCGCTGGTGCCCATCGTTCAGCCGCCAGTCATCCGGCTGCTGACCACCCAGAAGGAGCGCCGCATCCGTATGCCCTACGAAAAAGGCAACGTCACCCAGCTGACTAAGATCCTGTTCCCCGTTGTGGTCACGGTGGTCGCCGGTCTGGTAGCCCCGGCCAGCGTGGCGCTGGTGGGCTTTTTGATGTTCGGCAACCTGCTGCGGGAGTGCGGGGTGCTGAACTCCCTGAGCGAGACCGCCCAGAACGTGCTGGCAAACCTCATCACCCTGCTGCTGGGTCTGACCGTAGCCGGGCAGATGACCGCCGACAAGTTCGTCCGGCCGGATACCCTGCTTATCATGGCGCTGGGTCTTGTGGCCTTTATCTTTGATACCGCTGGCGGCGTGCTGTTCGCCAAGCTGCTGAACCTCTTCCTGCCCGAGGGCAAAAAGCTGAACCCCATGATCGGTGCGGCAGGCATTTCGGCCTTCCCCATGAGCGGACGCGTGGTCAACAAGATGGGTCTGGCCGAGGACAGCCAGAATTTCCTGCTGATGTACTCCATCAGCGTCAACGTTTCCGGGCAGATCGCATCCGTCCTTGCCGGCGGACTGATCCTTTCCCTGATGGCTTAACGGAGGTGCCTTTATGCTTCATCTTTCTTCCTGGATGACCACCCTGCCCATGATGCTTATCGGCATGACCGGTATCCTGCTGGTCATCGGCTTTCTCGTGCTGGTTGTGATGGCGCTGAACTGCCTCACCCGACGCAAGTAAGGGCAAATAATAGAATAAGCAAGCCGCCCGGGAGGATCTGCGGATCTTTCCGGGCGGCTTTTTTCACAGGTGCGGACGGCGCTGCTTTTGCCGGATTCATCCCCGGGCGTCCTGCCGGGTGGTGTGGAAGTACTCCTTGGGGGTCATGCCGTACTCCTTTTTAAAGGCGCGGAAAAAGTGGTTGTAGCCGCCAAAGCCGCTGGTCTTGTACACCTCGGTGATGGGCAGCCCCTGCTCGATGAGGGTGCAGCAGCGGTCCAACCGTGCTTTCACGATGTAGCGGTGCACCGTCTGCCCGGTCTGGCGCTTGAATTCCCGGGCAATATGCTCCCGGGAGACGAAAAACTCCTTTTCCAGCCGCTCCAGCGTCAGTTCCTCGGTAAGGTGCGCCTGAATAAACAAAAACACCTCGTCCAGCATCAGATGGTGGCGGCTGACCGATGCGGTGTGGAACTCCGCATGGATGCAGGCACGCAGCGCCAGCACCACGAACATTTGCAGAATACCGTGCTCGAACACCGCTGCGCCGAACTGGGTGCGCTCCTGCGGGAGCATCAGCAGCTTCCGGGCAAGGTTTTTCAGCAGCATATAGATCTGGCTGTCCGGGCGCACAGCCACCTGCCGGAAGGGCACCACGTTGAAGCTTTTTTCAAGGTCGGTGTCGGCGTCCGAAAGCTGCGCCAGCGTCTGGGGGGACAGCTGCACCCGGATAATCTCCAGCGGGCCGTATGCACCGGCATATTCCAGCCTGCCGCCCTGACCGGGCTTGAAGATGATGAGGTTCTGCTGCTGGGCGGGCAGCACCACCTCGGGGCACCGGAATACTCCGCTGCCCCGCATGACCAGAAACAGGTCGTAATATGCGCCGGAGTAAAACTCCCGGACGGCGCTCTTCTCGAAAAAATAACGCTTGGCTGTATAGTTCACCAAAAACTCCTCCGCAAAACTGTCATGTGTAACAGTTTGTTGTACACAACAGAAAAGTACAACTGTTATAATTGCATAATACATCAATTTGCGATAGTTTTCAATCATTTTTTGGATATGTATTGATGGAAATTTAACGTATAATGCAAAGCGTAGAAAAGAGACTTGTGCGAAAAGTCTCGTGGTTTCACTGTTTTTAAGGAGGATAAAACACAATGGACCAGAAAAAGACCATCCGACCCTTCTCTATGAAGGACAAGATCGGCTATACGCTGGGCGATCTGGGCTGCTGCTTCACCGAGCAGTACCGCGCCATGTATCTGTCGATCTTCTACACCCTGATCCTGCAGGTCAACCCCTTCCATGTGGGTATCCTGCTGCTGGTCACCAAGATCTGGGACGCCGTTAACGACCCCATCATCGGTGCGATCGTGGACTCCCGCAAGGCCACCAAGGGCGGCAAGTTCATCCCTTGGATCCGCGCCTTCTCCTTCCCCATGGCAGTGCTGTGCATCCTTGGCTTTGTCAATGTGGGCAACATCAACTACGGCCTGCGTCTGGCCTACATGTTCATCACCTACGTTCTGTACGAGGCACTGTACACCTGCGTCAACGTGCCCTTCGGCACCCTGTCCAGCGTGATGACCGATGATGTCAGCCAGCGCACCGCACTGTCCCGCTACCGCAGCCTTGGCGGCACCATCTTCATGACCGTCATGGTCATGGTCGGCCCCCTGTTCCTGTATGTGAACAACCAGCCCGTGGCTGGCCGCTTCCTGATGCTGGCCTGCATCTGCGCTATGCTGGGTCTGCTGTGCCTGCAGATCACCTGCGTGTGGTGCAAGGAGCGCGTGGCAGTGCCCGAGCGTCCGCAGGGCGAAAAGCTGAACTACCTGCACGTCCTCAAGGAGATTTCTCACAATAAGGCTCTGCTGGGCGTTATGTTCTTCAGCCTGACCGGTATGATCGGTGCTTCCGTGGTCAACGGTCTGAACACCTACCTGTACAAGGACTTCTTCGGCAACGTCAAAATTCAGGCTGTCTCCGGTATGCTGAGCGTGCTGTACGCTGTGCTGTCCTTTGCCATCACCCAGCCTCTGGCCAACAAGTTCGGCAAGAAGGAGTGGTGCTGCATGGGCGCTGGCTTTGCTGCCATCGTGTTCGGCATCCTGTTCTTCTTCCCCGTCCATAACCCCGTGGCCTTCATCGTCATCAACGGTATCTGCTATCTGGGCGCTTCCGGCATGCAGGTGCTGATCTGGGCCATGGTTAACGACGCCATCGACTACCACGAGCTGCAGACCGGCGAGCGCAACGAGGGCATCGTCTACTCCACCTACTCCTTCTTCCGCAAGCTTGCAAGCGCCATTTCCGGCAGCCTGTCCAGCTTTGTGCTGGGTGCTATCGGCTACAACGTTACCGCAGGCGCTGTGCAGACCGCAGGCGTTGTGAACGCCATCTGGAAGAGCTACACCGGCATCTACTTCCTGGGCTACGGCATTGCAGTTGCCATCCTGTTCTTCGTCTACCCCCTGACCAAGCAGAAGACTGCTGAGATGCTGACCGAGCTGAAGGCTCGCCGCGCCGCAAAGGAGAGCAAGTAAACCATGAAGATCTTACAGGTTCAGTTTAAAAACCGCAACGGCCACACCCTGCGCGGCATCGTGACCCTGCCCGACACCGAGGGCAAGGTACCCTTTGTGGTGCACCTGCACGGCTTTGCCGGCAGCTGCAGCGGCTACAAGTCCATGTACACCCACCTGTCCCGCGCTCTGGCAGCGCAGGGCATCGGCAGCGCCCGGTTCGATTTCTACGGCAACGGCGAGAGCGACGGCGAGTTTGAGGATATGAGCTTCGACGGCCTGCACACCGATGCACAGGATATCTTTGCATGGGCAGCTGAGCAGCCCTATGTGGACAGCGAAAAGCTGTTCCTCTCCGGCCAGAGCATGGGCGGCTACATTGCCGCCTCCTGCGCACCGGTCATCCAGCCCCACGGCCTGATCCTGCTGTGCCCGGGCGCCGGCATGTGGTTCGGCTGCGCACAGCGCGCCGACGGCGTTGTGCAGGCCGGCAAGGACTACGCCGACATGGAGGGCCTGTGCTACAAGATGGCCTTTAACTACGAGATGGCCAAGCACCCCGACCCCTTTACCGAGGCCAAGGGCTACAACGGCCCGGTGCTGCTGCTGCGCGCCGACGATGACCGTCTGGTGGACGAGGGCACCTGCAACCGTTACGCACAGGTGTACACCGCACCCGTGATGGACACCATTGCAGGCGGCGGCCACAACTTTGCCACGCTGGCAGCCCGTGCCGCCGTGGAGGAAAAGACCGCAGCATTCATCAAAGCAAATCTGTAAAGCAAAGCGTATCTGCAAGGAGGCTTTTGTATGGAAAACGTAATTCTGCAGCCCATCGAGGTGGGCGGACAGACCTTTAAAAACCGCATCATGTTCCCCCCGCTGACCACCGGCTACGAGAAAAACGGCATGATCAGCGAGCAGGACATGGGCTTCTACACCCGTCTGGCAAAGGGCGGCGTGGGCTACATCGTTCTGGGCGATGTGGCACCCATCAACAGCTTTTCTCCCACCCCCAAGCTGTTTGACGACAGCCAGATCCCTGCCTTCAAGGCACTGGCCGACAGCGTACACGCCTACGGCACCAAGCTGGGCATCCAGATCTTCCACCCGGAGTACGATGTGGACGCCATCAACAGCCTGTTTATGCAGAAGAAGTTTGACGAGATGCGTCAGCGCCTGCACCACGACATGATGTTCTTCACCGATGAGGCCAGCGAGGAGATGCTGATGTCCATCATCGATAAGATGTGCGCCTGCGCAGTGCGCGCCCAGAAGGCCGGTGTGGATGTCATCCAGATCCACGGCGACCGCCTGAACGGCTGCCTGTGCTCCACCCGCATGAACCACCGCACCGATAAGTTCGGCGGCAGTCTGGAGAACCGCGTCCGCTTTGCCCGTATGCTGACCCGCGCCATCCGCAAGGCTGTGCCGGATATGGTCATCGACTACAAGCTGTCCATCGTCACCCCGCAGCGCGGCAAGGGCGGCATTGACGAAGCCGACGCCGTGCAGTTTGCCCAGTGGCTGGTGGAGGACGGCGTGGATATGTTCCACGTTGCCCAGGCTAACCACACCGGCAACATGGCCGACACCATTCCTCCCATGGGCGTACAGCCCTACGGCTTCTTCGTCAAGATCGCCGGGGACATCAAAAAGGCTGTCAATGTGCCGGTCAGCGCCGTGGGTCGTATCATGGACGCCGATATGGCTGCACGTGTCATCGAGAGCGGCATGGCCGATATGGTTGCCATGGGCCGTCCGCTGCTGGCAGACCCCGACTGGGGCACCAAGATTGCTGCCGGGAAGGCCTGCGATATCCGCCGCTGCATCAGCTGCAACAAGGGCTGCACCGATGCCATCCAGAACCGCCAGTTCCTCTCCTGCGTGCTGAACGCGGAGAACGGCTACGAGAATACCCGCAGCATCCAGCCCGCAGCACAGAAAAAGAAGATCGCCGTCCTCGGCGGCGGCCCTGCCGGTCTGGAAGCTGCCCGTGTGGCAGCGCTGCGCGGCCATGACGTGACCCTGTTTGAAAAGACCACCTCTCTGGGCGGTCAGCTGAACATTGCCTGCGTACCTCCCCGCAAGGAGGAGATGCGCCGCGCCGCACAGGACCTGATCCACGCGGTCTGCAACGCCGGTGTGCACCTGTGCATGGGTCAGACCCGCACCGCAGAGCAGCTGAAGGACGCCGGTTTCGAGGCCGTCATCAACGCTGTGGGTGCCCACAGCGCCGCACCCCGCATCCCCGGCATTGACAGCGTGAACGTTGCCGACGCGTGGAAGGTGCTGGCCGGCGAGCAGCAGGTGTACGGCACGGTGGCTGTCATTGGCGGCGGCATGGTAGGCTGCGAGACCGCAGAGTATCTGGCTGCCCGCGGCTGCAAGGTGTCGGTCATCGAGATGATGGACAAGATCGCCGCCGGCGAGAGCACCACCATTCTGCCCACCCTGCTGGAAAACTACAAGACCTACGGCGTGGAGCAGTACCCCAGCCACAAGGTCAAGGAGTTCCGCATGGATGCCGTCGTCTGCGAGAACAAGGACGGCGCAGAGGTGACCATCCCCTGCGATTACATCGTGCTGGCCATGGGCGCACGCTCCAACGAATTTGACGCTGCTGCGCTGGAAGCTTCCAACATCCCGGTGTATTCCATCGGCGATGCCGCCGGTAAGGCTGCGGATATCTCCAACGCCATCCGCACCGGCTACGATACCGCCTGCCAGCTGTAAAACAAAAAATATCGTTCTATTTGTGGGTCAGAAACGTCTGTGGGCGCTTCTGACCCACTTTTTTTACCCTCTCAGGCAAAGCCGTCAGGGTTTTGCCACGCCCTCTCAGGCGCTAACGCGCCAGATTCCCCCTTTTGTCACCTACGGTGACATCTTCCCCCGGAGCAGGGGAAGTCTTTCCTCAAAGGGAGAGCCAAGGTTTAAAGTCCGTTGCTAAAGTATTAGGCGCAATGAGAAAGCTTCCGGTGGTGCTCTTGGCTCTCCCTTTGGGAGAGCTGTCAGGCCCGACAGGGCTTGACTGAGAGGGCGCACGCCGCTGAACTCCCCCAGTCGCCTATGGCGACAGATTCCCCCTTTTGTCACCTGCGGCGACATCTTCCCCCGGCCGGGGGAAGTCGTCCTCTGGAATGGGGCCTTTGGCATGACGGTATCGTTTCCGGCTAAAGCGCAAAGCTTCCGGGCGCGCCAGAGGCTCCCTCCCAGAGGAATCTGGCAAAGCCGTCAGGCTTTGACTGAGGGAGTTCGTTCCAAACCCCTCCCGTGAAAATGGAATACCGGAGCGTCCGCAGACGCTCCGGTATTCCGAAATTATAAATAATCTTTCCGCTGATGATGCGCAAAGCGAACGCGGAGCGCATTCCAAATCGTCCCACATAAAAAGGCTGCTGCACAAAACCCTGTGCAGCAGCCTTAACTATTTTACGTTTACAACAGATCAGATGCTGAACTGCACGGCGCAGAAGGCGGCATAGATGCACAGCAGTGCAATGCCCTGCGGGCGGCTCAGCTTGCCCTTGATCAGTGCGGGCAGGGTGAGCAGCAGCATCACGGCAAACATGACCGGGATATCCATCACCAGCGAGGCGTTCATGCCTGCGATGGTGGAGTTCTGCGGGATGCTGAAAGGTGCCAAAGTGACGGACACGCCGCTGACCAGCACCAGATTGAACACGTTTGCACCGATGACGTTGCCCAGCGACAGTGCGCCGTGACCCTTGGCCAGCGAGGTGATGGCGGTGACCAGCTCCGGCAGCGAGGTGCCCAGTGCCACAAAGGTCAGCGCAATGACCGACTCCGGTACGCCCAGTGCCTGTGCGATGAGGGTGCCGTTGTCCACCAGCAGGTCAGCGCCCACAGCAATGAGCACTGCGCCGATGGCCAGCAGACCCAGCTCCTTGGCAAAGGAGCCTTCCTCTGCCTGCTCCTCCTCTTCCGGGGCGGTGGCGTTTTTCATAGCCAGCACGTTGCACACGATGTAAGCCACGAACATGGCCAGCAGGATCAGACCCACCGGGCGGGTGAAGGAGCCGGTGGTGTAGGCCACACCGGCATAGAAAGCGGCAGCCACAAAGAAGAAGGCCACCGGGGTGCGCAGGCTCTTGGGGTCAACCTTGCCCGGGCGCACCGCAATGGTGATGGCGGCGATCAGTGCAGCGTTGCAGATGACCGAGCCGATGGCGTTGCCGTAGGCGATCTCGCCATGACCGGTGAGGGCAGAGGTGGTGGACACCATAACCTCCGGCAGGGTGGTACCGATGGACACCACCGTGGCACCGATGAGCAGCTCCGGCACATGGAAGCGGCGGGCGATGCCGGTGGCACCGTCCACAAACCAGTCGCCGCCCTTGATCAGGCACAGCAGACCCACGATAAACAACAGAACAGGGATCAGCATAATATCTCTCCTTTTTTTAAATGATGGCGGCAGAGGCACAAAAAAAGACCCTTATCACATCCTGCCCAGAACGGGAAAATGTGATAAAAGTCTCAAGCATCCGGTACTGCATCGGGCATTTCTGCCGGGACTGTCGCTACAGCACAGCGCACCGGTTTTTCAACCAAGGTACGCCCCTTACTCCCTTTTATCCAGAGAATATTATACCGGTTTTCCGGCAAAAACGCAAGGGGAAATATGGAGTTTATTCTGCCTTGTTCACTTTTTTGGCGTTGGGGTAAATGCGCTCCATGCGGGCATTGTCGAAATGCGCGTCAAGGAACACTTCCAGCTGGCCGTTGGGTGCTTCGCCGCTGGTGCGGGCATCGTACCGCGCCAGTGCCAGCGCACTGGTGAGCATATTCACCGCCATGAACACCGCCAGCGCCGCCGTCATCCACGGGCGGATATGGCTGCGCACCTTTTTCATCAGCTTCAGCACCAGCGGGTAGCCGTAGCGCATCCACAGCACCGCCGCAATGCCCCAGAAAAAGCAGTACAGCAGGTTGATGCGCCCGCCCAGATTGAACTTGAACTTGCTGTAATCCCAGAACACCGTGCCGAACAGCAGCTCGGTAACGGCGCTGCACACATATTCATATACGCCGCCCAGCACCGTGCCGAAGGCAAAGAGATAGCGGTCGCTTTTTTCCTGATTCTGCCGCAGCAGCACGGTAGCCATGGCCAGCGCCAGACCCCACACCACGCTGAAAGGCCCCCACACCAAGCTGGAGCGGCTCATCCATACCCCGGCGGTCAGGCGGCAGAACACGGTCTCCACTACATCGCCCAGAAACGCCCCGATGACGAACAGCCACAGCAGGTCTGCCGCGCTGAGGAAGTCGGCTTTTCCCTTCTGCGCTGCCGTGGGCTGCTGCCGGGCGGCTTCCGGGTAGGCGCGCTGGATGCGCTTTTCCACATACACGGCAATGCGGCGGCGCAAGGTATCGGAGCGTGCCTCCAGTTTCTGGTTCAGCTGTTCCAGCACCGGGTGCTGCGCCGCATACCGCCCCACCAGCACCGCCGAGCCCAGCTGGTCCAGCGCCGCGATGCCCAGCGCCGCCCACACCAGCGGATGCAGCAGCCAGCCCGGCACAAGGGCGCACAGACGCAGCAGCAGCCCATTGCCCCAAAGCACGGTCACCATGCCCAGCGCGCCCCACAGCACCGAGTATTGCAGGCAGACGTAGCCGTTCAGGTTGAACTTTTTATCAGAGTAGTCCCACCATTTGCGGTTGTGCAGCCGCTCCAGCAGCTTTGCCGTGAGCCACTCCACCACGGTAGCTGTGAGCATACAGGCCACAAACAGCATCGCAGGCTTTGTGCGCATATCTGCAAAGCCCACTGCCATCAGGATGGCCGTGGTGCCATACACAAAGCAGAACGGCCCCGCCGCCATGCCGCGGTTTGCAAACCGCTTGCCCCGGAAGGTAGCCACCACGGTCTCCCCTACCCACCCAAGGAAGGAATAGACCAGATACAGCACACCCAATGTATAGAAGTTCAGTGTCATCGCGCTTTCCTCGCCTTCTAGTTTTATGCTCTGATTGTACTCGCTTGCGCCGGTTTATACAAGGGGACGGCAAAAAAATGTTACAATTGGCGTGCGTTTTCATTTTACGAACGCATCATTCCGGGCAGACCGCAGTCTGCCCGGAATGATGCAATTAAAAACATTTTTCCGTTAAAAAAAGCCGCTGCACATGCACGGTGCAGCGGCTCTCGGAGTTTACTTTTGTAGATTACAGCTGGCTCTTATACAGCTCCACGATCTCCTCCACGCTGGTGTCGCGGGGGTTGCCGGGACGGCAGGCGTCTGCAAAAGCGGACTCGGCGAGGAACTGGATATCCTGTTCCTTCAGGATGCCGTGCAGGTTTGCGGGGATGCCCACATCTGCGCTCAGCTGCTTGACGGCAGCGATGGTGGCATCAGCGGCTTCCACATCGTTCATCTCGTCGATGCCCATAACGCCCATGGCCTTGCCCACGGCGCGGTAACGCTCACCGGCAACGCTCTTGTTGTATTCCAGACCCACCGGCAGCAGAATGGCGCAGGCCACACCGTGGGGGGTATCATACAGAGCAGACAGGCCGTGTGCCATGGAGTGCACGATGCCCAGACCCACGTTGGAGAAGCCCATACCGGCAATGTACTGACCCAGAGCCATGCCCTCGCGGCCCTCCGGGGTGTTCTGCACAGCGCCGCGCAGGCTCTGGCTGATGAGCTTGATGGCTTCCAGATGGAACATATCGGAGATGACGCAGTGGCCCTTGGTGATGTAGCCCTCGATGGCGTGGGTCAGCGCATCCATACCGGTAGCGGCAGTCAGGCCCTTGGGCATGGAGGACATCATATCGGGGTCGACCACAGCGATCTCGGGGATATCGTTGGTGTCGACGCAGACGAACTTGCGCTTTTTCTCCACATCGGTGATGACGTAGTTGATGGTGACCTCAGCAGCAGTACCGGCGGTGGTGGGCACTGCAATGGTGAACACTGCGTGCTTCTTGGTGGGAGCAACGCCTTCCAGAGAGCGGACGTCCGCAAACTCAGGGTTATTGATGATGATACCAATGGCCTTTGCGGTATCCATGGAGGAGCCGCCGCCGATGGTCACGATGCAGTCAGCCTCGGCAGCCTTGAAGGCAGCCACGCCGTCCTGTACGTTGGCGATGGTGGGGTTGGGCTTGATCTCGCTGTACACAGCGTAGGCAAAGTTTGCAGCATCCAGCAGGTCGGTGACCTTTTTGGTAACGCCAAACTTGATCAGGTCGGGGTCGGAGCAGACGAAAGCCTTCTTGTAGCCGCGGGCGGTCAACTCGGGAACGATGTTCTCGATAGCGCCGTGGCCGTGGTAGGAGATGGTATTCAGAACAATGCGGTCAGCCATAATATAAATCCTCCAAATCTGTTTGCAGCCGCCTTTCCGGCGGCGTTTCTCTACGTTTCAGCATAGCACATCGTCAAAAAATTTGCAATGTAAAATTGTTTAAATTTGTAGCATATTTTTATACTTGTGTATCGTTTTCTGTTATTTTTGTCTGTTTCCAAGGATTATCATCCCCTGCAAAAAAACAATCCTTGCCAAATGGCCGTGCCTGTGTTATACTATTCTGGTAACCTTTGCTGGTGTGGCGCAATGGCAGCGCAACTGATTTGTAATCAGTGGGTTGCAGGTTCAACTCCTGTCACCAGCTCCAAGAAAAATCCTGCGATATACCGCTAGAATGGCGGCGTGTATCGTGGGATTTTTGCTTTTATATGCGTTGCAAAATGCCCGGAAAGGATGGCATAATCTAACAAAGAAGCCAACAAATCAGCATTTCGCCCTCTGCATAACACACATCTGTATTACCTGCGCCGCCGGGTGCCACCCGGGGTGACAAACAGCACCTGCCAAAAGACATCTAAGGTGTTCCCCCGCAGACATTTTTGGTGTATAATGGTAAAAACGCACTCAAATCAAAGGAGGAACCAAGCATGATCCAATTCGGTCTGCGTCTGCACGACGCGGAAAAGCTGCCCATTGAGCAGGTGCTGCCGCTGGTGCACCAGAAGGGCTTTTCCTGCGTGCATCTGGCACTGAGCAAATCCCTGAAGGAGTTGCCCAACACCCCCTCTGCTCTCACCCCCGGCTACGCGGCCTATCTGCGCCGCCTGTTTGCCAAAAACGAGCTGGACATTGCGGTGCTGGGCAACTACCTGAATCTGGCGCACCCGGATGCGGATGCCCTGCACGCCATTCAGGAAAAGTACTACGCGCATATCCGCTTTGCCAGCCTGCTGGGCTGCGGCATGGTGGGCACCGAGACCGGTGCACCCAACGCGGAGTACAAGTTCTGCCCGGAGTGCCGCAGCGATGCCGCCCTTGCCACCTTTATCAAAAACTTCAAGCCGGTGGTGCGCTGCGCCGAGCAGTACGGCGTGACCATTGCCATTGAGCCGGTGGTCAAGCACATCGTGTATGACGCCCGCCGCGCCCGCACTGTACTGGACGAGATCGGCAGCCCCAATCTGCAAATTCTGCTGGACCCGGTGAACCTTTTGAACATGGAAAACGTAGACCGCCGGGAGGAAGTGTTCGCCGAGGCTATCGAGCTGCTGGGCAAGGACGTGGCCATGATCCACTTCAAGGACTTCTTGCGGCAGGATGCCGGCGGGCAGCTGGCTGCCACCGGTGCCGGGCAGGGCGGCATGGGCGACTACCGCACCATTCTGCGGTTCGCCAAGGAGCAAAAGCCCTATGTGTTCGCCACCTTGGAGAACACTACCCCGGAAAACGCCGTCCAGTGCCTACAATACCTGCAAAAGCAGTACGATGAGTGCTGACAACAAACTGAACCGCAGGCTGCTGGCCGCAGCCGTCTGTGGTTTTATGGTATGAAAAAAGTCTGAACCGGTGGCTGATGCCTCAGTTCAGACTTTTTTGTTATTCTATGCTTTTATCTGCCAGCGGCAAAGGCTCATGCCTTTACATTTCCATTATTTTGGCTATTTATTAAAAAAAAGTTTTTGTTGCAGTTTCAGCTCATGACAAAAAAAGAGATAGACCGCCCTTTCCGGGAAGTCTATCTCTTTTTGTTGGGGCTGTTTTCTGCTTTCCCTTATCGCTGAGAAATGTTTATGCTGCGGTGCGCTCCACGCCGTTGATGATTGTTTTGCCGTAGTCGGTGTTGCCACTGCCTACTGTACGCACACAACTTTCCATGCCCTTGCCGTTGGCCGTAATGGTAC
Organism: Faecalibacterium sp. I3-3-33; assembly: GCF_023347295.1. Lineage (NCBI taxonomy): Bacteria > Bacillati > Bacillota > Clostridia > Eubacteriales > Oscillospiraceae > Faecalibacterium > Faecalibacterium sp. I3-3-33. Next base: position 1,133,580 of record NZ_CP094469.1, on the reverse strand, counting down.
CATAGTTGGTGCAGTCGCTCACATCTGCCTGGAAACCATGCAATGCACCGACTTCGCATTCGTAAGTGCCTTCTCCGCGTGTATAGGTGATATCCGCCTTATTCGTGCAGTTCTGCACATAGGTGCGGCAATTCTGCTGGCCTCGACCTGAAATGCCGCCGATCCATGTGCGGAAGCCGCCTTGTACGTTGATTCTGCCGCTGACAGAGCAATTCTGGATATAGATATCGTTACTAGAGGCATTGTTCAAGCCAACGATTGCACCAACATTGAGCACTGTCTCACTTTCATCAGTGCCGGTAATATCAATGTTCACATCTTTCAGGTTCAGGTTACTCACCCGGCTCTGGAACGTACCGGCATAATAGTTGTCATAGTACGAATACAATGCGCCGAACATGCCAATGTTGGCTTCGCCGCTCACATCCGTTTTGATGATAGTCAGATTGGAAACCGTGTGTCCCTGTCCATCAAAATTGATGTAACCGCTATACGGCACCCACTCAATGCCGGAAAGGTCGATATCATTGACCAGCACATAGTATGTAGCGGTCGGCCAGTCATGGATGGCATCTAATTGCTCTGCCGTGGCAATCTGGTACGGGTCATTTTTCGTACCGCTGCCGCCTGCCATCGGAAGGTTGGTATCGCCATCTGTGCAGTGCTTGACAGCGTTTTTGAATGCAGCATTTGTATAAGATCCTTTTGAACTGTCGACCACAACACCTACTGTGCGCCACTGCTTCCGGGTGCCTGCATAATAGATTTCGGTTGGAGTTTCATTGTAAGCGTTGAAATAGCCAAACCCACGATCTCCAATGGTTTTCAAGCTTTCCGGCAGATATACTTCTGTAAGGGCGTCAGCATACATAAATGCATGATTGCCAATCTTTGTCACACCTTCGCGGATGATCAGCTTTTTGATTTTGCTGTTGTCCCACGGCCAAGGGATGCCATGGTTTGCGGTATCAAAACTGGGCATAGCACCTTCGCCGCTGATGATGAGCGTGCCGGTCTTTTCGTTGAAGGTGTAGGTGATATGGCCGGTATCGCTGGAGCCGTCATCCACACGGCCGCTGTTGAGCAGGTCGTCCAGACTGATCTCTGGGTGCTTTGTCAGGGTGACTTCCAGCGCCTTATCCAGCGTGAACTCCTCGTCCGTGGCAAACACCACGCCGTCCACCACCGAGTACAGGCGGTAAGCTTCGCCGTGTTCCAGATAGAACTTGGTCGGGTTGACGTAGGTGCACTCACCGATGAGTTCCGGGGTGTTGCCGTCCTTTTGCAGGTACAGCGGCAGGGCGGTGGTGTTGTTTACCCCTTCCAGCGTTGCCGTGACACGGTACTCCGTGTGGGGGCACTTGGTAAAGGCAAACTCCTTGCGGAAGGGCGACCAGTAGGCATCGCCATCAAAGAGTTCTGCGTTCTTCCACAGGGTAAAGGGATCGAACATAATTCCGTCTTTTCCAGGGACAAGCTGCATTCCGATCTGCAAGTTGCCGGAACAGGTAATGTGCAGATTGAACGCAAAGCACACTGGGGCGCAGCCATCGCGGGATTCCGGCACATCCTCCGAGTCCGCTCCCCGGAAAATAGCATGGGCTGTAAGGGTATTTTCAAAGCTCAGGTTGAAGTACAGCTGCACCAGATTGTAGGCTGCACCTATATACGGACTCAGGTGCAGGGTCGCCTTTACCACCACATTGGCATCTGCCGTCATCTGGTAATAGGGGTTGCTGCTCAGGTTGCGGAAGCCATAGCCCAGCTGGTAGGAAGCGCCAATGGTTGCGGTGGTCAGCAGCGTAACATTTGCCGAAGCGTTCAGTTCCACATCAATGCTTGCCGCAACACCAAAGGAGATGCCCGTCATGACATCGGTGGCATCGTACTTGCCCAGATCTACGGTCGCTTTTAAATCGGCTTCCACGCCGTAAACGCCCTTTATGCTCAGTGCGGCCGAGCCTGCCACATACACACGGTCCCATGCGATATAGTAGGCAAAGTTTGCGTTCACTGCAACACTGGAATCAATATGCAGCTTGACGGAGTATTCCAGATCATCCGTATACTTCTTCTTGTACTCCTTGTCCATCAGGACCTTCAAAGTCTTTTCCTTTGATTGGTTGTCCTTTTTGGGCTCAAATATGTTGCCGATATCTTCCGTCAGATCATCCACAAAGCCGTTGTCCGCCTCTGCATCGTCCGCAGCCGCATGGATGGCGTCGGCGCCCTCGCCGGTATACTCCAGCGCCTCAGGCGAGAAATCCACTATCGCAGACTCCTGCACGGTCACGTTGCTGGTCACACTGCCATCCGCGCCGCTCTCTGCACTGCCCTCCACATAGTGGAATTCGCTGCTGTCCTGATCGCTGTCGATCTTCAGCAGGTCGAACACATCCCGGATGTCCAGTTCCTCGTCACCAGTAATGACAAGTTTGCCGCCTTCCTCCCGAATGTCCTGCACACGGGCCACCAGCAGTCCCTCCGGGCTGTGGTAAACAAAGGTATCGCCTTCCTGCAGGTTCCGGAACTCTTCGGTGGGGTTTTCAACGGTATACACATAGCTGTCGGCGTCCTGCGTGATGACGTTTTCGTCGGGTGCCACCGCGTCATTGTCCAGCAGTGCAACATCGGCTTTCACCACACCAAAGTTCGTGTCGTCCCGCTCGTCCAGATTGACCACCAATTCCGGGTCAAAGTCGCTGGCCTTGGCCTCCTTCAGGTCGGACATTTCCTCGGTGAACAAGGTGCTGACATAAGTATCGCTCAGGGCGCTGTGCTCTTCCGTGTCCAGCAGAAATACCTTGAGCACAAAATACTGGGGCAGCGTGCCGGTGAGCGGGATCTCCGCCATGGTCTCCTCCGTCTGCTCCACCTGTATGGTGCCGCTGGCCAGCAGCTGCTTGCTGTCGGTGCTGTAAATGCCCACCACAAGGTCTGCCGTACCGGCGGCAAAATAGCGCACTGTGGCGGTCTGCCCCGTTACGCCTGCATCGATCACCCGGTAGTTCTGGGCATCGCTGCCGCCGTTTTCTGCGTCCGGGTCTGCGTCCGGCATTCCCGCCAGCAGCAGGGCGCTCAGACTGTCGGTGGCGGTCATGCTCAGCTGGTCGCTGGTCGTGGACTGAGAAAGCTTGCCGGTCTGCTGCTGCGCCATTGCAGCAGCGTAGGGGCGGGTATCCAGTCCGACAGGCGGAAGCGCTGTGGTTTGCAGCTGCTGTACCGCCGGGCCGGTCTGGGGCAGCTGCTCCGGGGCTGCTGCCAGCGCTGTGAATGAAAAGGTGCTCAAAAGCATAACGACCGCAAGGATCGCCGCAACAAATCGCTTCATAGGGCAGGATTCCTTTCTATCTTACTGTAAAGCTGTGAGACGGCCTTAAAGGGTCACGGTCAATCCCTTGACCGGGGCCTTGATCTGGATCGTCTTATGCACAAGCTGACCGTTTGCATCCGTATAAACAGCAGTCAGTTCGTAATTTCCGCGCTTGACCTTCAGTTCAAAGCTGCCCTCGGCGTTGGCAGTCGTCTGCGCCACCACCTTGCCGTCTTGCAGCAGCGAGATGCGTGCGTTGGCCGGTACGGTATGATCTGCCAGCTCTACCCTGCCCCGCACAGCCACCGGTGCCACAGTAGTCACTACACCGACTGCCACCGCCACAGCGGCCGCACCTGCGGCCAACGCAATGATCGCACCGCCGCCGTCTCCATCGCCGCCGGGGGCGGGGGTGGGGGAGTCCTTCGTGTCGTAGCACGCCGTCACCTCAACATCCAGACTGCCCATTACAAAGGTGGTCTGGCGGGCGGTCTCCTCGGCCAGCGTGATGTCACCGGCTTCCACCTTCCAGCGGGCAAAGGGCTTTCCGTCCTGCTCTGCCGGTGCAGTAATGGTGACCACTGCGCCCGCAGCAGCCTGTTCAAGGTCGGCCGTGCCGCCGTTTACCCGGACGGTGCGGCTTTCCGGTATTTTGCCGGGTCGGCAGGCCACGGCGTACCGGATATCTTCTGCCGCCGCACGGAAAGGCACGGTGAGCGTGCCGGTGTCCGTAGAAGCAGTCTCGGTCAGGTAGACCAGATTCTCTGCCGCCAGCGGCTGCTCTGCCGAGCGGCTGACGATGACGATGTAATCCGCCTCTGTCTCCAGATCATTGAAGCTGACATACCACTGGGTACCTTCCTTTGTGTACGCACCCTCCGCAATGGTGTTGGTGGTCTCCGGTGCTGCGGGAGCCGCAAACGCCCCCATTGGCAGCAGGCTGACCGCCATGGCCGCAGCCGTGATCCACGCGGAAAGTCTGAACGCTTTTTTCATCTTGTTTTCCTCCTCAGGATCGCAAACCTGTTCTATGGCAGCCGGTTCTGGCTGCCGGGCAAAAGATATATTTTCAGCACACCCGTGTTGGTAGCAACACCGGTGCCGTACTTCGCAAGTGCAGCCTGTCAGAAATTTTTCTGGATATAACTATTCAGATCCTGCAGGGTGTTATAGGCTGTGATAAAATTGTTGAGCATGGCGCTGGTGGAAGAGAAAAAGCGCGCCATATAGTTGAATACTTTACTGATCTTGCTGATATTGTTCAGCACATCGGCAAAACCCGCGCCGCCCGCCACGGCAGCCTGTTCCTCGGGTGCCAGCAGAGCATACTGTGCCGGAAGCCGGATCGTCTGGGCAGAATACTTCATCATAAGATACCTCTTTTCTGAACGAAACGTCTCAGCGCAGATACAGCACGGCCATGGTCAGCAGGATCGTACCTGCCACCAGCATCGTGCCAACATGCGCCTTCCACGCAAAGCCGTCTGTCGATGCAGTGCCCGGCTTTGTGACCGCCGGGGTCTTGTCGGAGGCATTGGGCACCCAATGCGCATAGATCGTGGTGTCCGCGCCGAACTCTGTGTTCACAGTGATCTTGTCCCCTTCCAACTGATCGGTATACCAGCCTTCGAAGGTATAGCCGGACATGGTGGGGGTGGGCAGAGAGTTCAGCCTGCCCGTAGAGGTAGTGCTGGCGATCACCGGGATCCCCACACCGCCGCCGGTCTCAAAATAGATGGTGTAGATGCCGTTTTGCTGCACGGTAGTCTCGGGAGCCGCTGCCGCTGCCGGCAGAGCCAACAACATCCACAGCAGCAACATCACCAAGGGCACAAGTCTTGTGGACTGTTTCATACAGATGCCTCCTATTGTTTTGTCTCCCTTTTATTATACCCCCTGCTTTGCCCCTGTCAACAAAATTCGACGCTGCAACAGGCTCTTCCGCGCCGCAAAAAATAATGAAAAACGCACGCTCCGGCACAAGCGCTCTCCCTCACACCATGCGGCAAAACTCCGTGGGCAGGGTGTTCCCGTATGAGATGCGCAGCCGCATCTGGTACCACACCACCCCGCCGTGGGTGGAAGCGGAAACGCCCTCGTTCACAAAGCCGAATTTTGCGTAATAGTGCAAAAGCTTCTCCTTGCAGGTCAGCACCAGTCCCTTGCGCCCCTGCGCGCGGGCATCTGCAATGGCTCTTTGCAGCAGCAGCCCGGCATAGCCCCGGCGGCGGCAGCGCGGGAGGGTGTTCACCCCAAAGATCATCTGCCATGCGCCGTTTTCATCATGCAGGGCGGCGTCCGCGTACATCGCATCGGTCAGGTCGGGCGTGTCGGTGCAAAAGCCGTCCACAAAGGCTACCAGTTCCCCCTGCTCAAACAGCAGCCAGAAATGATCGGCATAGTGTGCCAGCCGCCCGGCAAATTCTTCTGCCGTGGCAGCCTCCGCTGCCGGAAAACAGGCCGCCTCCACGGCGGCAATGGCGTGTAGATCGTCCATGGTCGCATTGCGTATTTCCATACGATTCTCTCCTCTCTTTTTTCTGTGCTGCCAGTGTACCACAGCTTCCGCACAAAGGCAAAGTGTTTGCATCTGTTCCCCGTCCGTGTTACAATGGCTATACTACGCTTAGAAGGGAGCTGAAACGCCATGCCCACCGAAAACCGCACTACCCTGACCCCGGACACCCCGGTGCGCTACCTGAAAGGGGTGGGGCCCAAGACCGCAGAGCGGTTCGAGAAGCTGGGCATCGTGACGCTGGCAGACCTGCTGTGCCACTACCCCCGGCGGTACATCGACTTTTCCAAGCCCTACTCCATCGCGGAAGCCCCCGCCGACACCGAATGCGTGGTAAAGGCCGAAGTGTTTGCAAAGCCCGGCGGGCGCATTCTGCCGGGCGGGCGGCGGATGGAGCGCATCACTGCCGGAGACGATGTAGCCAGTCTGGAGATCACATGGTTCAATAACCCCTACGCCACCCAGAAATTGCAGCTGGGACAGGAATACTATTTTCAGGGCATCGTCACCGGCGGGATGCTGCGCCGCCAGATGGTCAACCCGCAGGTGCGCACCGCTGAACAGATACAAGCCGCACCCTTTGAGGCCGTTTACCCCCAGACCGAAGGACTGTCCAGCAGCGTCATCTCCCGCTGCATCCGGCAGCTTTTGCCCCATGCGGAGCTGCTGCCCGACCCGCTGCCCCCGGAGATGCTGCAAAAATACCGTCTGCTCCCCAAGGCCGAAGCGGTGCGCGCCATCCACTGCCCTGCCACCGAGGAACAGGCCGCAGCGGCGCGGCGGCGGCTCATCTATGAGGAACTGCTGGTGCTGCAATTGGGCATTGGGCGGATGCGCAGCCGGGGCGCTGCGGCCACCGGGGCCCCCATGCGCCGCGCCGACCCTGCTCCTTTCTGGCAGAGCCTGCCCTTTGCCCCCACCGGGGCGCAACGCCGCGCGGTGGAGGAGATTTTAAACGATATGGCGGGCGATACCGCCATGAACCGCCTGTTGCAGGGCGATGTGGGCAGCGGTAAAACGCTGGTAGCTGCTGCCGCCATCTGGGCGTGCATCCGGGCGGGGTATCAGGCCGCGCTGCTGGCTCCTACCGAGATTCTTGCCGCGCAGCACGCCGAGGGGCTCAATCGGCTGCTTGCCCCTTTCGGGATGCGGGTGGCCCTGCTGACCGGCGGCATGAAGGCCGCCGCCCGTCGCACCACGCTGGCAGCCATCCGCAATGATGAAGCCGACCTTGTGGTGGGCACCCACGCCCTGATGAGCGAAGGGGTGGAGTTTGCCCGGCTGGGTCTTGCTGTCATTGACGAGCAGCACCGCTTCGGGGTGCGCCAGCGCGGCGCACTGGCGGAAAAGGCCGCGAACCCGCACCTGCTGGTCATGAGCGCCACCCCTATCCCCCGCACGCTGGGGCTTTTGATCTACGGCGACTTGGATATCTCCATTCTGGACGAGCTGCCCCCCGGGCGCACCCCGGTCAAGACCCGGTGCATCACCGGCAAGCGGCGGCGGGACCTGTACCGCTTTCTGGACAGCGAGATCGACAAAGGGCGGCAGGTGTATCTGGTCTGCCCCGCCATCGAGGATGTGCCGGACGGCGGGCTGAACGCCGTCAAGACCTACTACGAGGACATCGCCAAGGCGCTGCTGCCCGACCGCCGGGTGGGGCTGATGCACGGCAAGCTGAAGCCCAAGGAAAAAGCCGCCGTCATGGAGGATTTCAAGGCCGGGCGGCTGGACGCACTGGTGTCCACCACCGTCATTGAGGTGGGCGTGGACGTGCCCAACGCCAGCGTGATGGTGATTGAAAACGCCGAGCGCTACGGCCTGAGCGCCCTGCACCAGCTGCGCGGGCGTGTGGGACGCGGCGCTACCGAGAGTTGGTGCTTCCTTGTCAGCGACAACACCAGCGAAGCCGTGCAGAAGCGGCTGAAATTTCTCTGCTCCACCACCGACGGCTTTGCCGTGGCGCAGTACGACTTGGAGACCCGCGGCCCCGGCGACTTTTTCGGCAGCCGCCAGCACGGCCTGCCCACCTTGCAGATCGCCGATTTGATGAACGACACCCGCACCCTGCACGCCGCCCAGAGCGAGGCCGCCGCATTGCTTGCCGCCGACCCGCTGCTGGAAAGCCCTGCCCACGCTTTGCTGGCCGCGCAGGTGCAGCAGATGTTCGACAAGGCCGGGCCGATGAACTAAAAAAGCGCTGTCGCACAAAAAACTCGTGCGATAGCGCTTTTCTTTACACTTCTTTGCTCCCGACAACGCTTTGCAGGATGCGGGCGGTCAGGGCGTCCAGTTTTGTTTCCAGCGCGGGCAGGCGCAGCAGACGGTAGAGCCGCTGATACACGGCAGCCACTGCGTAGCCCGCCACGGTGATCAGCAGCACCACACCGGTCAGGTAAGCCAGCGAGGGCAGCAACGCCCCGCCGAACCGGGGCAGATCTACCCACTGCCACAGCAGTGCCCGGGTAAAACCGCTGTCGTGCAGCAGGTACACCCCGAAGGACAGCGGTGCCAGCAAAAAGACCCAGCGCCGCCAGTAGTCCGAGCGGATGCGGATATTCTGGAACAGCAAAAACAGCGCTGCCGAAGCAATGACCGTAGCCAGTGCCTGATAGCCGCCGACGGTATCCACAAAGCCGTTCAGGTGCAGAGCGTTTTCCACCCGCAGTGCCAGCATCCGGTTGAAAAGCCCCGCCGCCGAAGCCGCCAGATACGCCACTAGGCACAGCCCGCTGGGCACGGTCACCCGGTATTTGCGGAAATAGGCTGCCATAAAATACAGGATATAGAACCAGATAAAGCTGTATCCGTTATTCACAAAGGTCGCATCCGTTGCCCAGTAGAACAGCGTGCCCCACACGCTTTGCAGCAGCAGTGCCACCAGCAGCAGCGTTTTGTACTGCCGCCGGTCAAGGCTTTGCACCACCACGTTCAGCACCGGCACTGAGAGGTACATCAGAAAATAAGCCGAGGCAAACCAGTAGCCGTTGGAGGTAAGGGGTAAAAGTGCCCGGAGCAGTGCAACAGCCGAAAGCGGGACCGCCCCCGCTTTCACCGCAACGCAGAAAGTTAGCATGGAATAAAACCACACCTGTACCCCGATGCGGAACAGCCGCCCGGCATGAACAGGCCCCTTGCGCTCCGACAGATAATAGCCGGAAAGCATTACAAAGCAGTTTGTGGATACACGCGCCAGAATAAACAGCAGCCAGTAGATCCAGAATGCCGCCGACCCCTGTGGTGCCGCCCTGCCCAGCCCGCCGTGCCCGATGCCGTGCATCAGCACGATCATCACCATACTGAGGATGCGCATCGTCTCAAAGCCGCTATGCCGTTTTTGTTCTTCCATACCCCGCTCCCTTATCTCTCCAGCTGCCGCAAAGCCTGCCGCACCTGCTGCTCCGGCCGCAGCCATGCCTGATAATACGCCGCATTGTGCTGTGCCATAGCCAGTATCGCCGCCGGGTCTGCCAGCAGCTGCCGCAGCTTCTCCTCGCACTCTGCCGGGGAGGTATACGTTTTATAGTTTTTGCCTTCTTCAAAGCCGCCCGGCAGGGTATACCGCAGCGGCTCGGTAACGATGGCGCGCCCCGCTGCCACATACTCGCCCAGCTTCCAACCGGTAGAGCCGTGCAGTCCGGTAGACGCCACACAAACTTCCGTGTGCTGCATCCGGTGCAGATACGCCCGCTTTCCGGTCAGCTTGTCCGGCAAAATCAGCTCCGGGCACAGCCGCCGGGCGCAGGCGTTGTCCGACACACCGCCGGTGAACTGCTGCGGGAAGGCGCTTTGCAGCCGGTGCAGCAGCTCGATGCGGTCCGCGTTCACCTGCCGCCACTCTGCCTGCAAGGCCGGGTATTGCTGCACCGCCGGTTCCTCCGGGTCCCACAGACGGGTCAGAAAGAGGATGCGCGGCTTTTTGCGCACCCGGGTCAGCCGGGCTTCAAAGTCCTGCGGGTAGCAGCGGGTGGAAAGCGCCCACTGCTTCAGGCGACTCTTTGCGCTGTGCTCCGCATCCAGCGGCGAGCCCGGGCAGGTAACGTAGTAGTTCAGCCCCAATGGCCGCAGCTTTGCGGGGATATCGCCCGGGAACTGCCGGTTTTTCTCCGCCGAAAAAGAGCGCTTGAACACCACATCTGCCCGGTGGAACAGTGCCTGCACCGCTGCGGGGTCATTATAGAAGTAGCCATCCATCAAATCGAACACCACCGTGCGGCCGTCGATTTCCGTTTCCAGCAGCGCCTCCCGGGCAATGGGGCTGCCCTGCCGCTCGTCCTGCACCCGCAAAGTCAGTTCCCCGCGCTTTGCCAGCAGGATAAAGCCCGCCAGAATGCCGCTGATGTGCGCCGCACCTTCCCGGGTGGCAAGTTTTATTGTAACCTGCATATTCCCTCCTATCGGTGGAACAGCCCGGTGCGCCGCTCACCCATAGGGATGACATCGCAGAACACACACCGGCTCTTGGTGGAAAGCTGCACATCCTTGTGATAGCAGCCAAAAAACCATTTTTCGTAGGTCAGTTTGAGCAGTATTTCGTCCAGAAACAGGTGCAGACGGTTGCTCTCGCCAAGGGCAAGGGCGGTAAAATCCAAAAATCTGCTTGGTGCATCGTGGGTCAGCACATAATCTACCTTGTAGTCTGCTGCCTCTAAGTTGCGGCGGCAGGTGTCGTACTCCTCGTCACTGGGCATCTCCTGTTTCCACCAGTTCACACCCGGCTCCCGGTCGTCCTTATCCTGACTTTCCGCGCCGCCGAAGCAGAGATAGCTTTTGCCCTCCAGCTCCAGCACGCTGCCCCGGCACACATGGTACACATTGCCGCCAAGGCTCTGCACCCTGCCGCCGAACAGCTCCGTCTCCGGGTACTGTGCCAGCAGGTCGTAGTTTTCGTGGCTGCCGTCCAGAAACAGCACCGTGTAGGGGCGCTTGCGCAGCCAGTCCAGCCGCTTGCGCTCTGCGGCGCTGCCGTCCCACACAAAACCAAAATCCCCCAGCACCACCACGGTGTCCTTTTTGCCCAGCCAGCGCAGTTTGCCCTGCTTGAAGCGCTGGATATCGCCGTGGGTGTCCCCTGTTAGATATACCATTCCTGCCCTCCCTGCCGGAGCGAAAGAACGGTGTAAAACACCGCAAGGCTCTTGTAACACCCCGGCAAACCTGTTATTATTATAGAACACAGCACACTTGCTGCAAAATTGATCTTCCGGCGCGCCGCACTGCGCAGCCGTATCTCGTATATTTTATCGCTTTTTAAAGGAATTGTCCACATGAAACGTATTTTTGCACTGGTTCTCTCGCTTGTATTCCTGCTCAGCTGCCTTGTGCTGCCCGCCGGGGCCATGTTCGACCCCAGCCCGGTGTATCAGGTGCAGGCTGCAAGCGCCTATATCGTGAACACGGATACCAACATCATCGTCTATGATAAGGACAGCACAAAGCAGGTATCTGCCGGCGGTCTGACCAAATATATGACCCTTGCCGTGCTGCTGACCAACTACGCCGACCAGCTGGACAGCACCTTCCAGATGCCCTTTGCCATCTCGGACTATGTTTTCAAGACTGACAACGCGGATATGCGCTCCAACGAGACTTTCACCTACCGCGAGGCCATGTACGCCATGCTTACCCGCAACGCAAACGAAGCGGCCATGGGTGTGGCGTACACCCTTTCCGGCGGCGATCTGGACGGCTGGGTGGCGCAGATGAACACCCTGTCCCAGCGCATCGGCACCACCGCCAGCAGCTGGACGGACGCCTGCGGCATCGACAGCGGCAACACCACCTGCGCCGTGGATATGTACCTGATCTTGCGTTACCTGATGAGCTTTGACGCCTTTGTGGAAGTATCCGGTGCGCCCAGCTTTACCATGCCCGCCAAGGAGAAGCACCGCTCCTCCTCGGTGCTGGTCAGCCAGAACGCCGCGCTGAGCAAGGGCAGCGGCGGCGGCTATTACCGCAGCGCCATGCAGGGCGGTATGTGCAGCGTGACCGCCTTTAAAAACGATACCGGCACCCAGAGCTATGTTTCGTGGGGCAACAAGGACGGTGCCACCTATATCTTCTGCGTGATGGAAAGCCCCGACAGCTGCGATACCCTTGGCTACGCCAACCGTCGCCCTGCCCTGTTCGAGACGGTCGAGCTGATGGACTGGGTGTTCGACAGCTTTTCCATTCAGGCTGCGCTGGACACCGACCTGACCATTGCAGAGATCCCGGTAAAGTATTCCTCCGACACCGACACCTTGCAGCTGTACCCCAACGACAGCATGATGACCCTGCTGCCCTCCACCAGCGACGGCACTGTCACCCAGAAATACTTCCACCTGCCGGACTACGTCTGCGCCCCCATCCAGCAGGGCGATGTAGTGGGCACGGTGGAACTGAAGCTGGCGGGCGAGACCATCGGCGTGGTCGATCTGATCGCCGGGCAGGACGTAGCCCGCAACCCGCTGCTGTTCGGGGTGGACAAGGTGAAGGAGTTCTTCACCAGCCTGTACCTGAAGGTGGTGCTGGTGCTCAGCCTGATCGCCGCCCTGATCTACGGGCTGTGGCTGCTGTGCGCCAACTGGAACCGCCGCAAGCCCACCAAAAAGATCCACCGCCGCTATTGAGCAAAGCAAAAGCCCCGCACCGGATGCGGGGCTTTTTTCTGTATTGCAGGGTCTCAGCCTTTTTGTTTCAGGAGCTCCGTCAGGCTGCGGAAAGTACGTCCGTGGTTGCCGGTAACCGTCTCGGCGTGGAGCAGGCTGCTGAGCACGCTCTCCTCCACGCACTCTGCCACCGCCCGGAACAGGGGGTTGATGGCGTCATCGTGGAGCATGGTCATGGGCAGCAGGGCTTTTTCCGAATAATGCGGCATTCGGTTAGCGGTAGTGAAGGCGATGACGATCTCGCCGCTGCCGTTGCCGCAGTAGGACCCGGTGCGGGAAAGCCCCACCAGCGCCCGGCGGCACAGCCGCCGCAGCTGCCGCTCGCTCAGGGGGATATCCGTGGCCAGCACCGTGATGATAGACCCCTTATCCTCGTGGGGCGGGATGCTGTCGCTCAGCAGGGTATGGATAGGCGTGCCCGCCACGATGAGGTCATCGAACAGCGCGTGGTTGGAAAGCACCAGTGCACCCATGGTGTACGGCTTGCCGTCCAGCTCCACCACCCGGGAGGCAGAGCCGATGCCGCCTTTCAACCCATGGCAGCGCATTCCCCGCCCGGCACCTACGGCACCCTCGGCAAAGTCTGCCTTGCAGTCTGCCAGCGCGGCAAAGACGTGCTCTTCGGTCACATGGAGCCCCCGGATGTCGTTCAGGCCGCAGTCGTTGCACTCGCAGACCACCGGGTTCACGCTGCCGGTGGTCTCGCAGATGTCGGGGTTTTTCTCCAGCATATACTTCACCAGCGCGGTCTGTGCCGTGCCCACGCTGAGGGTGTTGGTAAACAGGATGGGCGTTTCCAGCGTGCCCAGCTCGTCGATCTGCACAAGACCGGTGGTCTTGCCAAAGCCGTTGATGACATAGCTGGCCGCCAGCACCTTTTCGTGGAAAACATCCCCTTGGTGCGGCAGCAGCGCCGTTACACCCGTCTGCACCACGCCGTCCGCCAGCGTGCAGTGCCCCACCGTCACCCCCGGCACATCGCTGATCTTATCCCGCGCACCTTTGGGCAGCGTGCCCACCTGAAAACCCCATTCGTTCCCTGCAATGCCCATTGTAGCTCCTCCTTGCCTTTTTTATGGATATCATAGCATTTCCGCTGCCAAAAGTAAACCGCTGTAACAAGCCCGGGCGGGCGTAGAAAAAAGGCTGCCGCGCTGCACAAAATCATTGAGGTGCCGCTGCATTTTCCGTCGGCCACGATCTTCTGAGCGCCGCATAGGAGACCAAAAAGTTTGCAAGCCAGCCTGCCGGGACGGCAAGCCAGACAAAGGCAATGCCATAGCGCGGTGCGCAGAGCAGGGCAACGGACAGGCGAATGGCAAGGTTTACCATATTTGCAATGAGGAACGGGCGCATGATGCCAAGCCCGCGCAGGACGCCATCAGTCGCCATCTTGATGCCCATGAAGATGAAGAAATAACCGAGCCACCGCATATAATCACCGGACACCTGATAGGCCAGCGCCGTTCCGTCCTTGCCCAAAAACAGCGAGGAGATCTGGGTGTGCAGGGTTTCAATGACCGCAAAGGCAATGACCGCAAAGCAGAGATCCAGCACCAGCGCAGCGTGGTAGCCTTTTTTGAGGCGGTCGATCTTCTTTGCGCCAAGATTCTGGGAGATATAGGGCGAGACCGCATTGCCGATGGATACAAAGATTAGCGAGAAAACATTTTCTACCCGCATCGTTGCCGCATACCCCGCAAGCGCCTGTGTGCCGAAGGGGTTTACCACCGCCTGCACGATCATCATGCCGATGGACACGGTGGACTGCTGCAAGACCGAAGGCACCGCAATGCGGAGCATGGAAACCAGCTCCTGCCGGTCAAACTTTTTAAAGGGGCTTTTATATTGCCGCATCCGGTACAGGAAGATCAAAAACGAAAAGACGGCAGAAATGCCCTGTGCGATCAACGTGGCAAGGGCTGCGCCAAATACGCCCAAGCCAAGCCCCGCCACCATCCAGAGATCCATAAAAATATTCAGGACGGAGGAAAAGATCAACAGACCCAGCGGAATTCTGGATTCCCCAATGGAGGTAAACATGGTGGAAAGAATGTTGTACATGAACAAAAACGGGAAGCCTACAAAATAAACGCGCAGATACAGCACCGCATCCTCCAGAATATCGGCAGGGGTCTGCAAGCCGCTCATCATAAAGTGGGAAGAGCAGAAGCCAAAAACGCCAAGGACAACGCTCAAAACCAGAAAGCTGATCAGAGACGTTGACACGATGGTTTTCATTTTGCCATAGTTTTTGGCACCAAAATAGCGGCTTACCAGCACACCGGCACCCACACCGGCACCCAGCGCCACACAGATAAAAACATTGGTCAGCGCAGCACAGGCACCAACAGCCGCCAGTGCCGAGGAGCCGACAAACTGGCCGACTATGATGGAGTCTGCCATATTATAGACCTGCTGAAAAAAGCTGCCAAGGATCATTGGCATTGCAAAAACCGTCAGCGCTTTCAGCGGCGCGTCTGTGATCAGGTATTCATCTTTCGACATGATCTCTTTCCTTCCGAACTGTGTTTCTCTCAATTTTTTAATTTGCTCTGCACAAGTATACCACGCTTTTCCCCTGCTGAAAAGCTTCCGCTAACATTACCGCAAACTGCTTTTATAAAGTTCCGTTTCCCTTTTCCCTCGTCTTGACAAGCCCTTTTCTTCCGATTACAATACCAAAAAGAGCCCGCAGGCGGTCTTTTTGCTGCTTGCGGGCATAACCCTCCGGGAAAGGAACTTTTTCATGGAACCAAAAACAAAACAATCTCTGCTCGTTACCGTTGTAGGGGTAACGCTTTTTGTAGCGCTGCTGCGGCTTTCTGACGTTCTGGCCTTTGCCGCAAAGCTGATAGATCTGGTTTTGCCCATTCTGGCGGGCGGCATTCTGGCGCTTTTTATCAACGTGCCCATGACCGGGCTGGAAAAGCGGCTGAACCGCCTGTTCGGCAAGGCCAAAAAGCAGCCCTCGGCGAAAGCCATCCGCCTTCTCAGCTTTTTCATCACCCTGCTGGGTGTTGTGCTGGTGCTGGTGCTGGCGCTCACCCTGCTGATCCCGGAACTGGTGCAGTCCTTCCACAGCCTGTATGTGCAGATCGAGGCCAATATCCCACGCTGGACCGCCTATCTCAGCGCACAGAACACCGATATGAGCTGGCTGATGAACTGGCTGGAGGGCATCAACTGGGAGCAGCTGCTGCACAAGGTCACCGCAAGCATCGACACGGTGCTGGTCAATGCGGTAGGGGCTGTCTCTGCCACGGTGAATATCGTAGTCACCGCCTCGTTTGCGCTGATCATCTCCGTCTATATGTCCCTTGGGACGGAGAGCCTTGGCCACCAAGCCCGCACACTGGTGTGCGCCTACCTGAAGCCCAGCCACGCCGCCGGGGTGCTGAAATTCTGCCGGCTGTTCCGGCAGTCCTTCGCAAACTTTTTAACGGGACAATGCAGCGAGGCGGTGATCCTTGGCGTTCTCATGGCTCTTGCATTTTCTGTTTTCAAGATCCCCTACGGCAGTCTGGTCGGCGTACTTACCGCCATCTGCGCCATCATCCCCTATGTGGGTGCGCTGATCTCCTGCGTGGTCAGCGTGTTCCTTGTGCTGTTGGTAGACCCTGTGCTGGCGGTGCGCTGCCTGATCGTCTACCTTGCCGTGCAGTTTATTGAAAATCAGTTCATTTACCCCCGGGTGGTGGGCAAGTCCGTGGGGCTTTCGCCGCTGTACACCCTTGTTGCTGCCATGATCGGCGGAGAGCTTTTCGGCATCATCGGCATCATCTTCTTTATCCCCCTGACGGCGGTGGTCATCGAGCTTGTAAAAGAGGATGCCTGTCGGCGTCTGCGCGCAAAAGAGCCGTTGCAATAAAGCAGCGTGCCAGAATACTATCTCCCCTGATCCCGGGCTCTCCGGCATCAGGGGTATTTTTATGCCGCATGCCTGCAAAGCACGCGGTTTTTCGCCCTTTTCCATACAAAATCCTTCAAAAAACAACTTGAAACACTTTTGTTACAATGATACAATAAGAATGTCATTTTATGGGAAAATCGGCGTATGCCCAGTGCGGACAGGCCGCGAGCGTAGGGGTTCCTGTGGGGTGTGTAAAATAGCTATGGCAGCACTGCACCCCATTGGTTCTGTGCAGCACTGCCCTCCGAAATGTGAGGAAGGTATATTTATATGATGAAAAAAATCTCCCGCCGCTCGTTTTTGCAGGTTTGCGGCATTACTGCGGCAACGGCAGCGCTGACCGCCTGCGGCGGCGGTAAGGCTGAAAGCAAAACAGCAGATGCGCACGAAGCCGTCACCTTTATGGCACCTTATAAGGAGATAGAAGCCTTTATTGAGCAGGTACACAGCGTTTACCCGGAAGTGAACATCGAGGTCGTGCCATACAGCGGCGATAACACCACCACCTGTTTGCAGAATATGTTTGCGGCGGGCGACCTGCCGGACGTCT
Organism: Faecalibacterium sp. I3-3-33; assembly: GCF_023347295.1. NCBI lineage: Bacteria > Bacillati > Bacillota > Clostridia > Eubacteriales > Oscillospiraceae > Faecalibacterium > Faecalibacterium sp. I3-3-33. The sequence goes on along the minus strand of NZ_CP094469.1, from coordinate 1,116,639 downwards.
GCACCTTGACCTACTACGATCCCCAGATTGATCTGGTCTCCGACAAACTGCTGGACCTTTCCGGCTACGATTTTACGGATAACTATGTGGAGTCCCGTCTGCAGGACGTGTTCGACAACGGTGCCATCTATCTGCTGCCCTCGGTTTACAACTGCTACGGCATCACCTACAACAAGACCCTGCTGCGGGAACACGGCTGGGAACTGCCCAATTCTTTTGCTGAGCTGGAAGAACTGGCTGCAAAGGCCAAGGAAGCCGGGGTCGATCTCTGCCTGCCGCAGATCCAGTATCCGGGCTACGGTTTCCAGTATCTGTTCAACATTGCAGATGCCGATTTCCTTGGCACACTGGACGGCAAACTGTGGCAGAAGGATTATCTTTCCGGCAAGGCGAACGTCAGCAACACCCCCGGCATGATGCAGGCAATGGCGTATGTCAAAAAGTGGAAGGACATCGGGATGCTGAACGGCTCCGGTGATGCTCTTGACGACAACGTGACCCGGCAGAGGATGGCTGAGGGCAACACCCTGTTTTTGATTGGAAACACCAACGGCATTGTGGAGGCAGACGGCAACGCCGATAAATTCGGGCTGATGCCGTTTCTTTCCGAGGACGGCACCCAGAACGTTTTTGTGCTGAATGTGAACCGCTTCTACGGTCTGAATAAAAAGCTGAAACAGAACCCCCAGAAGTTGGAAGATGCGCTCAAGGTGATGCGCGTCCTTTCCACCGTTGCAGGCACCAGTGCCCTGCAGCCCGCAACGGCGCTGAAAAGCAGCCTGTTGCCCTTCAAGGGTGCAAAGGCAGACGGCACCTACTACGCCGATGTTGCCGATGCCCTGAATGCAGGCAATACCGCGCCTTTTATCTACTCCGGCTGGGAAAACACCATCGTGACCACCGGCCTTAAAATGCTGGACTTCATGGAGGGCAACGCCACCATGGAGGATGTGATCCGTCAGCTGGACGAGGATCAGGACAGTGTGGTGAACAACACCCCGGACGTCATCACTACCGTTACGGAGGAGCTTTCGCAGCAGGACTGCGCCATGCTGGTAGGCCGCTGCTTTGCACAGGCTACCGGCAGCGACCTTGCGCTGGTCTCGCTGAGCACATGGATCCCCGGCAACCCCACCAATCAGAACCACCACGGCGTAGCCGCCAAGCTGTACGCCAAGGGCATTACGGATTACGACCTTTCGGTCATCCTGCCCACCGGCTGGAACCGCACCATCCAGACCGTTGCCCTGACCGGGCAGCAGATCAACGACCTGCTTGCTTCTGGCTACGATGCCTACGGCAACGGCAAGGGCTACCCCTATGTGCTGGTAAGCCCGATGCAGCCGGAAGCGGGCAAGACCTATCAGGTTGCCATCTGCGGTGTGAGCGACAAGTTGGCGGCCGAAGCAACGGTGGCAGACAGCGGTGTGGTGGGCATGGACGCCGCAAAGGCTTTCTTTGGCGCATACACCACCATCAGCCGGGCAGACACCGCATGGAGTTGAATAAAACGGACAGGAGATACTGGATGTGAACAACAAAATCTATAAAAAGCTGTTTGTAGGCTTCGGCTTTGTCATCATCGTGTTGATCCTGACCCTTTTTGTCATGAGCCAGACCTACATCCAGAACCTTGTCTACCACGAGCGGCTGAGCCAGATGGAAGAGGTCACCCACCAGATGTTCCACAGTCTGGAGGATGTCATCGACACCCATTGGAGCGAGGTGAATGTACAATGCAATTATTTGTACTACACTCCGTTAAAGACTGATACTGAATTCTACCGCTATCTGAAAAAGCTGTCGGAGCTTTCCAATTATCAGGAAAGCCAGATCGAGCTGGTTGCCGTAGATTCCAGCGGGCGTTATTATACCGAGTACGGCAGCATGGGTCTGCTGCGGGAGATGACCTATCTGGAAAGTGCACCGGAGCGGGTCAGCTATGTTTCCAACGCGCTGACCGCGGACGACTCCCGGATGGTGTTTCTGGAACAGCTCTCCACCCCTATCACCCTGCAAAGCGAGACCGGCGAGATCACTCTGCGCTACTTTGGTATTTCGCAGAGCATGACCCAGCTGAACGATTATTTCCGCTGTGACGCCTACGAAAACAACAACAGCGTCTATGTGCTGGACAACAACGGCTTCAAGCTGTTCAACGCCAATGACACCGAGCTGCTGAAGGGGCATAACGTATACACCGTGCTCTCCCAGATGTCCTATCTGCACGGTTCTTCCTTTGCAGCAGCAAAGGAGCGGCTTGCCCGCACAGGCTCCTGTTATTCCAACGCCGTGCTGGACGGGACCGAGTATTACTACGCCCTGAAGCAGATGGAAAGCGCCCAGTGGACGCTGGCGTTCCTTGTTCCGGCAGAATATGTGGCCGTGAATACGCAGAAGTTGGTCAATATCGTCATGGTCGTTATTGTAGGCTTTGCAACGGTGTTTTCGATCATGACAGTCATTGCTGGCTGGTTCCTTTTGCGGGAAAAGCAGCAGCGGGAGCTGCAGGCTGAAAAAAAGACGAACCTCCGTCTGGAGCAGTATAACATCCAGCTGACACAGGCCAACGACGAGATGCGGCGGGCGCAGGATGCTGCCGCCGAGGCGCTGCAATCCGCCGAGCGTGCCAGCAAAGCCAAGACGGACTTCCTTTCCAACATGAGCCACGATATCCGCACCCCCATGAACGCCATCATCGGCATTACCACCCTGATGAAAAACGAACTGCACGAGCCGGAAAAGCTTGCCGAGCATCTGGGCAAGTTGGAAGCCTCCGGTCAGCTGCTGCTGGGCATCATCAACAATATTCTGGATATGAGCCGCATCGAGAGCGGCAAGACCACCCTGAATGTGGAAAAGATGAACCTGCCCCAGCAGATCAGCCAGCTGGACAGCATCATCCGGCAGCAGGCAGGTCAGCGCAGTCAGACCTTTACGGTAAGCACCAATCTGCAGCACGAAAACGTGCTGGCCGACCCCAACCGTTTGAATCAGGTGCTGATGAACATCCTCTCCAACGCGGTCAAGTATACGCCCACCGGCGGGCACATCCGGTTCGAGGTGGAAGAGCTGCCCCGGAACGAGCACTACGCCCGGTACCGCTTTGTGGTGCAGGATGACGGCATCGGCATGAGCGCAGACTACCAAAAGACCCTTTTCGACCCCTTTACCCGTGAGGAGCGCTCCGGCACCAACAAGGTGCAGGGCACGGGTCTGGGTATGGCGATTACCAAAAGCGTCATAGACCTGATGGGCGGCTCCATCAGCGTGGAGAGCGCCACTGGCAAGGGCACCCGCTTTGAGGTGGTGCTGGAATTTCCCATTGACACCGAAGCGGACACGGTGCAAAAGGCGCAGGCGCTCCCGGAGGAAGAAGAGACCACTTCTCCCCTGTCCGGCATGAAGTTCCTCTGCGCCGAGGATAATGCCATCAACGCCGAAATTTTGCAGATGCTGCTGGAAGCAAAGGGTGCAAGCTGCACCATCTGCCCCAACGGTCAGGAGATCGTGGATGCCTTTGCCGGCGTAAAGCCCGGCGATTATGACATGATCCTGATGGATATCCAGATGCCGGTGATGGACGGCTTGGAAGCCACCCGCCGCATCCGCAGCGGCGAAAACCCGCTGGGCAGAACGATTCCCATCCTTGCCATGACTGCCAATGCCTTCCTTGAGGATATGCAAAAGAGCAAGGAAGCCGGCATGGACGAACATCTGTCCAAGCCTGTGGACATCAGCGCACTGGAGCAGACAGTGAAGCGCTTCCGTGTTACCCCCCCCCCCGAAAATAAATAGCGGTATACAGCGCTTTTGCCGCAAAACACCGCATAACCTTGCATAAAAAATCTGCTGCCCCTTTGCCCGGACGCTTTGGCATCCGGTACGGGGCAGCAGTTTTTTGCGTTATAGAAGGAGTTTTACCCTCAGATGGGCATGGTCTGGTAGAACCAATCCGAAATGGCTTTGCGGGTGTCGGCAAAGAACTTCTTCACCGGGCAGGCGGCATCCCGGGCTTCCTGTTCCAGATCCGTGCCTGCGGGGAAGTTGCGGATGACGGTGTACGCCACCGACTGCGGCGGCAGCGACATCATCACAGCCGGGTCATGCACCACGCAGATCTGCTCGCCTACCGCAAGGGTGGCGGGGTCGGAGGTAGTTTTTTCGTCATGGTCCTGCCAGACGGTGCTGTCGGTGACGATCATCTGGTAGGTCTCCTGCTCTTCCGCAGTCACCAGAATGGACTCCACCTTGCCCTCCACGGTGCGGCTGACGCCTTCTACTACACCATAATAATAATAGAGCTTCTTGGAAAACAGCGCCGAAGCAGAGGGCAGTGCGCTGACGCTGAGCAGCAGCACCGCAAGCAGGCAAAAGAGCGAGCGATAGGTCTTTTTCATAGAAAACCTCCATTTTTGATGTTGCAGCGGAGCGCCCGGCGCTCCCGGATGCCTTATTTTACCACAACTACTGTCGGATTTCTATATCCGGGCTTAACCGGCCACGGAAAATCAGCTTTTATGCAAAAAGGACTGCCGTGCATAGCAGCGCACAGCAGTCCTTTTTATGCTTTTATCCGTTTACTTGCCGATGGAAAGGGTGCCGAATGCAGTCTCTTCAAAGTGGCTGCTGTACAGCTCCTGCATCAGTTTGATGAGCGAGAGGGTATCCTCTGCGCCGGCGGTCTCGTAGCAGGAGTGCATCGCCAGCTGCGGCAGGCCGATGTCCACACAGTTCATGGACACCTGTGCCATGGCCAGGTTGCCCAGCGTGCTGCCGCCTACCTTATCGGAACGGTTTGCAAAGTATTGCAGCGGCACTCCGGCGCGGGCAGCCAGCTCCCGGGCGGCGGCAACGCTCATGCCGTCGCTGGTGTACTTCTGGCCTGCGTGGGTCTTGATGACCACACCCTTGTTCATGTAGGTGCAGTTATTCACATCGGTGTGCTCCGGGTGGTTGGGATGCACAGCGTGGGCGTTGTCGGCACTGACCATAAAGCTGGAAGCCACCGCACGGTGGAAGTCCTCGTCGTTGCCGCCAAGGCTCTGGGCAATGCGGTGCAGCACATCGTACAGGAAGGTGGAAGCTGCGCCCTGCTTGGTGCCGGAGCCCACCTCCTCGTTATCAAAGAAGGCTGCCACACCGATGGAGCGGGCGTTCTTGGCAGTCAGCAGACCCTTCAGGATGCCGTAGACGCACTGCTGGTCGTCCAGACGGCCGCAGGAGATGAACTCCTCGTTGCAGCCCCAGACGGTGGCCTTTTCCCGCACATAGAGGAATAAATCGCTGCCAAGGATCTGCTCCTCAGACACTTTCAGCTCCTCTGCGATCAGCTTTTTCAGCGCGCCCTCCTCGCAGGCACCGCCCAGCACGGGCAGCATATCCACCTGCTTGTTGAAGGAAGCCTTATCGTTGACCTCGCGGTTCATGTGGATGGCTACGCTGGGGATCATCAACAGGTCGCGGTCTAGTGCCACCAGACGGGAAACGATGGTGCCGTTCTCCTGCACCAGCACACGGCCCGCCACAGACAGCGGACGGTCCATCCATGTGGCGCAGATCATGCCGCCGTAGCCCTCGGTGTTCAGCTTGGTGTAGTTCTGCCCCATGTGGATCTCGGCGTTCTCCTTGATGCGGAAGCAGGGAGAATCCGTATGGGCGGCGGCAACGTTGAAGCTGTAATTTTCCAGCTGGTCGCCCATGCGGAAGGCGATGATGCTGGATCCGTTGCGGCAGACAAAGTAGTCCTTGCCGGGTTCCAGCGCCCACTTGCGGCTTTCCAGCAGCTCGGCAAAGCCTGCCTTCAGCAGGATATCCCGCACAGCGGCGGTGGTGTGGTATGCGGTGGGGTTGCCGTCGATGAAGGACAGCATTTCACGGACTTCGGATGCGATCATAGAAATAAACCTCCTTGGGTGTATCTGAAAAGAGCCGGTCAGTGCTGACCGGCCCTTTTTAAGCATATTCAGGTTACTTTTTAGCAGCAGTCTGCTCGCGCTTTGCAAGGGCGGGCAGAATGAATCCCAGCACAGTCAGCACCACGGGGGTGATGACGTTCAGTGCAAAGGTGAAGGGGTCCTTATCATACATACCCAGCACGCAGCACACGGCGGTAACGGCAAAGCACCAGCCGCCGAAGAACTTAGCCACGGCCTGATTCTTGACAAAGCGGTACTCGGCAGGGATGGTGTCGTAGGCATTGCGCAGGGCGATGTAGGCGGCAAACACCCACAGGTAGCGCATGGGCATACACACAGAGTTCAGCTTGGTCAGCTGACGCAGAACGGCAGCAGCACCGGGCACAAAGGACTGTGCCAGAATGATGGAGCCGGACAGCACAGCCACCATCTTGATGCCGTTGCTGTGCACACCGTGGGCGTTGACCTTGTGCAGAGCCTTCGGGATGAACTGCTTGGTGTGCTCGTTATCCAGCAGCATACGCAGCGGTGCGTCGATGCTCAAAATCAGCACGGCGAGCTGGCTGATGACGTTGCACAGGGCGTAGATGATCATGAACAGATCGCCCACATGGTAGTACTGACCCAGCTTCTGGAAAGCCCAGTAGGAACTGTTGGCGACATAGGCGTTGAAGCTCTCTGCGCTGGCGTTGATGACGGCGGGGTCGAACATACGGCTCATGGCCAGCGTGCCCAGAATGGCGCAGGTGACCACCATGACGGCCAGCGCGATCATGCCGCGGGGGAAGCCCTTGCTGGGGTTCTCGACCTTATTGACGTAGGGAGAGATCTTCTCGCAGCCGCCCACAGCGAACACCAGAATGGACAGAGACGTGAAGTAGGTGACGTTAAAGTTGGGGATGAGGCTGCTGAAGCTCAGGTTGGCGTGGACGTACTCTGCCGTGGGGTTGATGGCCGGGGCAGCGAACATCATCAGGATGTACAGCAGGGACATGACGAAGGTGCAGGTGCCTGCGGCGGTGAGCAGCTTTTTCAGGGGGTTCAGACCCAGACTTGCAATGTAGCAGCCCAGCAGCAGGATGCAGAAGGTGGCAAGCTGGATATAGCGGGTGGGGAAGGAATCGTAGGTCTCCGCGTTGCGGAAAACGGCCCAGCTCAGCGCTTTCAAAAAGCCGCTGCCCTTGCTGGCAATGTAGGTGATGTGGCAGGCCCAGTAGGTCCAACCGGCGTAGTAGGCCAGCTTGGCGTTGGTGGTCTGGTGCAGCCAGGAGCTGACGCCGCCGCCCTCGTTTTTAAAGGCAGAGCCCAGCTCACCCACCATCAAGGCATAGGGGATGAAGTACAGAACAAACATGAAGATCCAGCTGAAGATGACCTGTGGACCGTTAAAGTACACAAAGCCGTTGGTAATGTTGCCGAAGCCCCAGACCGTAGAAAAGGCCATGAAGGCAAGGGTAAGCCACGAGATCTTTGTGGCTTTTTCTTTGTTAGACATGCGGACAATTCCTCTCTTTCTTTTCCACACAGGGCGGAAGTTCCTGTAAGAAGGCCGATGTTCCGCATACATTTCGCAATTTTACCAAAAATACAGCAGTACTCGACCAGTCACTTTGATAGTATATCATAATTGCAGATTGTAGACAATCTGCAATTTCCATAAAATGATTGGTCAAAATTTAGACGGTCAGCCAAATCCCCCTTATTTTGCCGTGCCGTCTGCTGCCTGTCCAGCGCTGTTCGCGCTGCGCATCCGCTCCATAGGCTCCATGTAGTGGGCGTAGACGGCGCGGCAGGCAACCTCGGTGTCGCCGCTTGCCAGCGCCTCGTACAGCTTGGTGTGGATGCCGTTCTGCCGCTGTGCCAGCGTCTCGTGGTTAGAGCCACTGCTCACCCCAACAAGCAGGTTGCCGTAGTTCAGATCGTCCCAGAATTTCAGCAGTCTGGGCAGCCCCGCCCGCTGCACGATGACCGCATGGAAGCGGTTATCGTTCTCCACGATCTGAGAAAGATTCCCCGGCCGGACATTGCGCATCTCTTCTAAGATGCCGCGCAGGGTGCGCAGATCCTCTTCCGTAAATTTGCAGTCAAAATAGCGCAGCGCCGTCATTTCCAGATTTGCCCGCAGCAGATAGATCTCGTAGGCATCCTCCGGCTTTACCCGGCGCACCGAGCAGCCCACGTTGCGCGAATACTCGACCATACCCTCCTGTTCCAGCTGCCGCAGCGCCTCCCGGATGGGTGCCCGGCTGGAGCCGAACTCCTCAGCCAGTTTCTGCTCGGCCAGCTTTACGCCCGGCTGTAATTCCCCGGTAAGGATCTTGCTTCTGATGGCGGAGGTGATACTTTCCCGTAAAGTCTGAAAGGCAAATTCGCCCATGACTTTTATCCCCCTTTTTCCTTCTATACGTTCTTTTTTGTCGCACGCAGTCCGCAGCCGCTGCCAGTGCAGCCGCAGGCCTGTAATGCGTGTGCCTTATAAGGATACCACGAAACGGTGGAAAAATAAAGTTTTCTGGCAAAAACAGGTACTTTCTCCCCTCTCCGTTATCGAAGGCCTGTACACAAAAAATGCCCCCGGAGGGCTTGTTGCTCTCCGGGGGCATCCTATGTATGTTATGCCTTAGCGTACACGGTCGGCATTTACTCGATCTCGATCAGGTTCGGGTTCTCAGGCAAAGCCTTCGTCTGCTGAGGAGCGGGCAGCTGGATGTGCAGGACGCCATCCTCGAACTTTGCGTGGATGTCCTCCTTCTTCACTTCGCCCACATAGAAGCTGCGGGCGCAGCTGCCGGAGAAGGTCTCGCGCCGTACATAGCGGCCCTTGTTGTCCTTTTCATCGTTAGAGTGGCTGCGCACGGCCTGAATGGTCAGGTAGCCGTCGTTCAGATCCATCTGAACGTCCTCTTTCTTGCAGCCCGGCAGATCAACGTCCACTTCGTAGCCGTTGTCCGTCTGCTTGACATCGGTCTTCATCATGTTTGCACCGCGCTTACCAAAGGTGTCGCGGGCTTCGCGGTTCATCGCACGCTCCAGTGCACCCTCGTTCCAGAACGGATCAAAGAGATCATCGAACAGGTTCTCATGAAAAACAGTCGGCATAAACATAAAACATACCTCCAATCCCGGCGTTCGGGTCGGGTATAAATTACATTTTGCAGCTCCTCGCAAGGGGCTTTTCGGAGAGCCTTGCGGCTCTCCTTTTTCCCTTCCTCCTGAGCACGCCACTGTTATAGCACGATTTTTTAGCACTGTCAAGTGCAGAGTGCTAAAATTCATAAAAGAATAATACTTTTGTCACAGTTTCTGCGGTTTTATCAAAAATACGGCGCAGCAGCGCGTTTATTATATTGCAAGCGGAACAAGTGCTCCTTGGATATACCCCGCAAAATACGCAACACCTGTGCTTACAGCAATGCAGACGCCCCACAAGACCCATGCGGCAAGCTTTTTGCCGGTCAGCCTGTAAATGGCGTTCCAATACTCCATATTGCACCATACAAGCGCCGCCGAGAACAAGACCGAGAACCACTGCGCACGGAAGGACAGCTCCATGCTGATAAGCAGGTAGTTCGTCAGTGTATAAAACAGGCTTCTGCCCACGATCTCCGGCACAACTGAATGCTTTTGCTGCATATCGGTCACCCGTTCTTCCGTTCAAACCCCAGATAGCGCGTGCCCTGAAAGCTCAGCCTTCCGGTGTCGCCCTCTACAAGCATTCCATAGTCCGACCCACCTACTTCAAGTTCCATGCGGTCACCGCTTTCTACCTGAAAGGTGGCATAATAGGTAGTGAACGTATGCGACATCGTATTGTCCGTATGATGGCGGGAAACGTTCATCCGCTTGGCCACCACAGTAGCCGGGACGGTAAGGCGCGGGGACGCATTATTTTTGCTCCATGTGCGCAGATTGCCCACTATGGTAAACAGGATCATGCCCAGCACCACCAGAAACACCAGCGGGAACAGGATGCTGAAAAGCGCGTCAAATCCAGTATAAAACATATCACCCCTCCAAAATTTCTTCCAGCAGCTGCTTTACGTCCTCCAAAAAAGCGTCCTCGCCAAGGGTGTTCATTTTAAAGAACACCGCCTGACTGCCGCCCGCTGCAATGACCGACAGCCGGATGGGCTCGTCCCCGTTCTGGAACAGGGTCAGCGTCAGGCTGAGGCGGTTGCCGCCCACCATGCTGTACCGCTCAAACACCCGCACGCTGCACCGGGCGCTGCCCTCCTTGAAATCGCTGCCGGCTTCCAGCTCTGCCGACCAGCTGCTGTCCGGGATGGCGTGTTCCAGCTTGCGGAGCAGGGTATCGAAGTTCTGGTTGCGGATGGTCTTTTCAAAAATAGCCATAGCTGTCTCCTTTTGTAAAATGCAGTCCCTTTATCCTGAATACGAATGAAAACAGGCAACTATTGCAGCGCCCGCCCTTATTTTACCACTTTTTTCTACCGCCGGGAAGGTCTGCCGCACATAGACTTCTATTTGAGGGCAGCTTTTTTCTTCCTGTAAACGAGTAAACCCGGAAGGTCTGGGGACCTTCCGGGTTTACTCTATATAATTATTTTTTGCGCAGCTTGGGTGCAGTTGCGGTGTAGCTCATGTCCAACACCAGACGGAGCTTATCCTCCGGGGCGCTGCCGTCCAGCGCGGCGGTGATCCAGTTTTCCTTGTTCATGTGGTAGGCCGGGTAAAAGCCCGGCTCTGCCCGCAGGGACCCGATGAGGATGGGGTCGCATTTCAGGTTCACGATATCCACCGGCTGCTGCCCGGGCAGCCCCAGTTTGCTTCTGGGCACGGTAGTGACCAGCGCAAACCACTTGCGGTTTGCCGCGTGACGGAACACCGCCGACTCCGGGGTGTCCATCCATGGGTAGTCCGGCTCTACGCTGTAAGTATCAAAAATGAGCTGTTCCAGTCCCTTGCGGTCCGTGGGCTCGCCCCCTTTACGGCTGCTGTGCCAGCAGCTGCGCCAGCACATCCTCCGGGCGGGGGGTGTGGTTTTGGTATTTTGCCCGCAGCGGGGCGGCGGCGTTATCCATAATGTAGGGCACGCCCACCACATCCAGCATGGTCTCGTCGTTGTAGTTGTCGCCAAAGGCCATGACCTGTGCGGGGTCGATGCCAAGGGTGCGGCACACGCACTGCACCCCGATGCCCTTGTTGGCAAAGGTGGTGTCGATCCAGAACGGCCCCGCCACGGCGCAGTTGGCCTGTTTCCACCGGGGCACAAAACGCTCCACATAGTTCTCCACGCCCTCGTGCAGGTACACCGACACCTTGGTGATGTCCTCCGGCACCTCGGCGGGGCTGTGGATGATCTGGTAGTGGTTGCCCACGAACTGCACCCGCTGCAGCATGCCAAGACCGCGCTCCATCAGGTAGGCGGTGTTCTGGCCGGAGAGCATCACCTCGCCCTGTCCCTCGCTGCGGGTCCACATATCGTTGGCGATCTCCTCTGCCAGCGCCCGCGGCATGGGATTTTTGGCGATGCACTGTTCTTCCTGAAAAATCGTGCCGCCGTTTTCACAAATAAACACGCAGCAGTCTGCCACCGGTGCAAAGAGTTTGCGCAGGCTGGTATACTGCCGCCCGGAGGCCGGGCAGAACCAGATCCCCCGCTGATGCAGCGCCCGGATCTGGTCGAAGATCTCGCCCTCCAGTTCTTTTTTGCCGTATTGCAACAGCGTACCGTCAATATCGCTGCAAACCAGTCTGATGTCCATGGCTGTTGTTCCTTTCCGTTTTTTTCTTATTTTACCACGGTTTTCCGCTGCGGAAAAGCCCCGGGCACGGCTTTTGCTTCCCTTCCCTGTGCCGCTCAGCGCTTGGGCTGGTAGTGCATACTGGATACATTATAAATCGTGACAAAGGCCTTGGGGTCCTCGCGGTTGATGAAGTTCATCAGCTTCTGATACTCGTTTTTGTCCACGATGGTAATGATCTCGTTGTGCTTTTCAAAGTTGTATGCACCGATGGCCTCGTACATGGTAGCACCGCTGTGCAGGTCGTTGATGATGAACTGCCGCAGCACCTCCTCCTTCTCGGTAATGATGCACACCCGGCGCTTGATGCTGTTATCGAAGATGAAGTGGTCCAGCACCATGCCGTTAAAATATGTACCGAGGATACTCAGCACCACAGTCTTTTTATCGTAGACAAGGGCAGCAGAGAGTGCCACACACATTCCCGAAAGAGACATGGCCTTGCCCAGCTCCATGTGCAGGTACTTGTTCATGATCTTTGCCACGATATCCAGCCCGCCGGAGGATGCGTTGCGGTTGAACAGGATGCTCAGACCTACGCTGACCACCAGAATGTAGCACAGCACATCCAACTCCTGACTGCCGGTCATGGAGCCAAAATCCGGGAACAGCCGCTCGAAAAGCCTCAGAAACACCGGCAGCATCACGCTGGTATACACGGTTTTTGCGCCAAACTCCCTGCCGCAGGTGAAAAAACCGATGATGAGCAGCACGATATTCAGCACCATGGTAATGGCCGAAAGCGGCAGCGGCACAAAATTAGAAAGCACGATGCCAAGGCCGGAAATACTGCTGACGGATGTGTGGCTGGGCACCAGAAAAAAATAGACCGCCGCCGCAATAATGGCAACGGCCCCGGTCAGGATGGCCGCCTCCTTGGCAATTGCGGGGTAGTTCAGCTTCTTGTTTGTCATTGTTGCTCCTCCAAGCTTTTGTTTTCAGCTTTCAGTATACCATGCTTTGCGCTTGCAGGAAAGCACCGGGCGCAAAATAAGCAAGGCCGCCGCACAAAACACTGTGCAGCGGCCTTGCCACCTTATTAAAACTCTTCTTCCGGGTCGCCGCGCTCCGGCATGGTGCGCATCTCCCGCACCAGCATGGCACGCAGATGATACTTGCGCTGCTCCCGCTCGGTCTCCGAGCTGGTGCGCAGCTCCACCGTGCCGTCAGGGCGGCTTTCGCCCGTGTACAACGGAATGCTCACCACAGCCTGTGTGCCTTTTTCGGGCGCAGGCTCCAGCTGTAAACTCCAGTCCATCCGGCGGCAGCACTCCCGGCAGAGCAGCAGTCCCAGCTGCGCCCCGCCCAGAAAGCTGCGGCGGTTTTCCAGCGCTGCCTGTACATCCTCACCGGGCAGACCGCAGCCATCGTCGGTGACGGTCAGCTGCCAGTCGCTCTCGGTGCGGCGCAGCGCGATACAGACGCTGCCGCCCTCCCGGCTGGCGTGCAATGCATTGGAGAGCAGATGCAGGCACAGCAGCTCCGCATCTCTGCGGTCTGCCATTACGCAGCAGGTGGTGCACCCGCCGTAGTCCAGCCGGATATCCACCCCAAGCTGTGCCCGGATCATATCAGACTGTGCCGCCACCTGCTGCAAAAGCTCGCACAGATCAATGGGGTACAGCTGCGGTTTTGCTTCCTCGTGCAGAAATTCCAGCAGGGTGATTGCCTCGCTGAGGGTGCGGTCCAGCTGCAAGGCGGCGGTGTTGATATCTGCCACCGCCTGCCGGGTAGACGCGTCTGCACCGGTGCGGTCAAAATGCTGCTCCAGATATTCACAGTTGCGCCCGATCAGCGCCAGCGAACGGAAGCAGACCTCCTCGACCCGCTTCTGCTGCTCTGCGGTGATAGACCGCATTTCTGTCCTTTGCTGCTCCATTGCTCTGCCTCCCCGGGCGATGCCATTTTTTCAACGGAACACCACAGTGTTCCAACTGCCGCAGCCGTGCGCAAGCCTTACGGGGACTTTTGCCGCAGCACAACATCCCTGACCGCGTAGATCAGCTTGCCGGTGGTGGGCTTACCGCTGCCCAGCCTTGTATCAGCTTTAAACGCCAGCCACGCAGGGGTCGGCTTTTCCTCCAGCTGATCCACCATCCGGCGGATGCCGCTTTCCACGGCAGCGACCGATGTATCAAACTGCTCGCTCACAGCCTGCAAGATCTCCTTGCGGATCGCCAGCTTCTGGCTGGTGCTGCATGCGATGCTGACCGCGCCGGAAAGGTATCCGGCGTTGACATCCCCCTGCGGGATGCCCCACGCTGCATACAATTGACTGCACCGCTGCTCCAGCTGCCGGTTCTGCCGCTCGGGCATCCGGTAAAGCTGCCACAGCAGCCTTTTCAGCTCGGTGCCCTCTACGCAGTAGCACCCCTCGCGGAGCTTTTGCAACGCCGTGCCGCTGCTGCGGCCATGGCTCTGTACGAGCAGCGTCGGCCGCTCCTTCAACTGGTACAGCTGCCGGATAAATTGCTCTGCGGACAAGTCCGTCAGCTCGCTGCAAAGCACCACGGCATCGTAACGGACACCCTGCCGCAGCTGTGCCAGCAGCTTTTCGCCGCTGCAAAAGCAGGTGCATACGATGGCGGTTCCCTGCTCCTGCAAATAACGCTTCTGGACACGCAGCTCCCTCAGGTCATAGCTTGCAAGGGCGACTTGCAGTTGGGCTGTTCGCTCACTGTTCACGCCATGCGCCGCCTTTCTCGCCTACCAGCCCGGCAGCTGTCAGGTCTGTGACCGCATCCCGCCAGAGCTCCGGCTGAACTCCATTTTCACACAAGTAGCGCAGGAGCCGGTAACAGAACTCCGGCGCTGCCGCAACATGCTGACTGACGATCTGCTGTCGGCTGCCGATCTGGCACAGGGTCAGCCGACAACCTTGTGTGCCCTCTACCTCCATGGCATACACCAGCGTATACGCCTGCTGCAAACCATCAATGGCAGAATACTGCCGGATCATGGGTGAAAATGTACGTTCCATTTCAGTTCCTCCTTACTACAAGGACCAATTTTTTTCTGCCTTGTTTATATGAAGTATATTTTATAAGGTAGGAGAAACCGTTACAATCCTAAAGAAGTGTCTGAACAGAGCATTTTTGGGCGTTTTGCCTCTGGCATGCTCTACGCGCCGCTGTCAGCTTTAGAATAGCACGTTCCGTCTGCAAATTCAACCGGTATCTTTTCCCACTTTTCCTTTTTGCCCCGTCCTTCCCGGCAAGACCGCTGCCCGGACGCAAAAGTGCCGCAGCTTCAGCATTCCTACGGAATAATTTCACGGTTTTTTCACATTTTTTTGCTAAACTTAATAGGATATTGTCTGCAAACATTTCCGAATTTCAAACCACAGGCAGCAGCGCCCGGCGGCGCAGTACCGGAAAGGCACATTTATGCTCAAGCTCAAACAGATCAACAAAGAATATAAGACCGGCGAGCTGGTGCAGCACGCACTGAACAACGTCAGTCTGAACCTGCGGGACAACGAATTCGTGGCCATTCTGGGCCCCAGCGGCTCCGGCAAGACCACCCTGCTGAACATCATCGGCGGTCTGGACCGCTACGACAGCGGTGATCTTGTCATCAACGGCATCTCCACCAAAAAATATACCGACCGCGACTGGGACTCCTACCGGAACCACACCATCGGTTTCGTGTTCCAGAGCTATAACCTGATCCCCCACCAGACTGTGCTGGGCAATGTGGAGCTGGCGCTGACCATCTCGGGCGTTTCCAAAGCCGAGCGCCGCCGCCGTGCCGCCGCTGCGCTGGAGCAGGTGGGGCTGGGCAACCAGCTGCACAAGCACCCCGGCGAGATGTCCGGCGGGCAGATGCAGCGCGTAGCCATTGCCCGCGCACTGGTGAACAACCCCGATATCCTGCTGGCAGACGAGCCCACCGGCGCACTGGACAGCGAGACCAGCATTCAGGTCATGGAGCTGCTCAAGGAAGTAGCGCGGGACCGGCTGGTGGTCATGGTCACCCACAACCCGGAGTTGGCCGAACGCTACGCCACCCGCATCGTAAAGCTGAAGGACGGTGTGATCCGCTCCGACACCATGCCCTACGAGCCCGAGGACGAGGCAGCCGCCGCCCCCGTGCACCGGAACATGGGGCACTCCTCCATGTCCCTGCTCACCTCCCTCTCCCTCAGCTTCAACAATCTGCTCACCAAAAAGGCGCGTACCCTGCTCACCGCCTTTGCCGGTTCTATCGGCATCATCGGCATTGCGCTGATCCTTTCCCTTTCCAACGGTGTGAGCCGCTACATCAGCAACATGGAAAAATCCACGCTGGCGGCCTACCCGCTGCAAATCAGCAGCACCGGCGTGGATCTGACCAGCATGATGGACCCGGACACCTACACCAGCGTTTCGTCCAGCGCTGAGCCTGCGCCGGATGGCATGGTCACGGTGAACCAGCTGCTGGCTCAGCTGAACATCGGTGCCACCAGCAACGATCTGCAGTCACTGAAAGAATATCTGGACAGCGATGCCTGCACCATCCGGGACAACGCCACGGTGGAATACGCCTACGCCGCTTCTCCCCTGATCTACCGTCAGAACCCGGACGGCACCGTGCAGAAGCTGAACCCGGACACCACCTTCTCCGATATTGCCAGTGAGAGCACCTCGGTGACCAGCATCATGACCTCCATGTCCAGCCCCTATGTGTTCTGCGAAATGGCCGAGACTCCCGCCCTGTACGAGGATCAGTATGACATCAAGGCCGGTCGCTGGCCGGAAAAGTACAACGAACTGGTGCTGACCCTGAACGCGGACGGCAGCATTTCGGACTACACGCTGTACGCCATGGGTCTGCGGGATCAGGCCGAGCTGGACAAAATATTACAGCAGTATGCAAAGAACCAGAAGATCGATCTGCCCACGGACTACGGCACCTATACCTATGACGATTTTCTTGGCATGACCTTCAAGCTTGTCAACAAGGCCGATTGCTATGTCTACGACACTGAGCACAAGGTCTGGCTGAGCAAGCTGAACGATGAAGCCTATATGCAGCAGCTGGTGGCTGACAGCGAGGAGCTGACCATTGTCGGCATCGTGCAGCCCAAGGCAGACGCCACCTCCACCATCCTGCACAGCGGCCTGGACTACCTGCACGATCTGACCTATCATGTCATCGATCAGGCAGCCAACAGCGAGATCGTGCGCCAGCAGCTGGCAGACCCGGACATCAACGTGCTGACCGGCGAGCCCTTCGATGCTGCCGGCAACAGCATGCTGGATATCGCCTCCCTGTTCTCGGTGGACACGGACGCCCTAAAGGACGCTTTTCAGTTCGATACCAGCGCCCTGCACTTTGATCTGGACGGCGCATTCGACCTGACTGATGGCTCTTTCGACCTTGCCACTCTCATCGACCCCTCCAGCTTCAAGCTGGATCTCAGCGGGCTGCCGCTGCCGGACATGGAGATGGACATGAGCGAGCTGTTTGACGGCGTAGAGCTGAACATCTCTCAGGACGGCTTGCAGGCGCTGATGAAAAAGATCCTGAACGGCTACAAGCGCTATATCATCAGCAACGGTCTGCTGAATCTGGACAAGATCGGCTTTTCCTCCTATATGAAAACCGAGGCCTTCCAGACGCTGCTGAACGAATCCATGGGCGATTTGCTGGATACCTCCGGGCTGGAGGAGCAGTTTGCCGATACCCTCCAGCAGAATCTGCAGACCGTGATGGAGAGCTACTCCGTCCAGCTGAGCGAGGCGCTGCAGGTCCAGCTCACCGCTGCTCTGCAGGAGCAGATGGGGCCCGCCATCCAGAAGCTGGCGGGGCAGCTGGAACAGAAGATCGCGCAGGCCATCCAGAGCAACATTGCGCAGCTGAGCACGCAGGTGGAAAGCGCGCTCAAGATCGACCCCGCCGCGTTCCAGCAGGCCATTCAGATCAACATGACCGGCTCCGACCTGACCGAGATGATCAAAAACACCCTGCTCTCCTCCGCTTCCAGCTACGAAAAGATTTTGAGCGACATCGGTTATGTGGACTACGCAAAGCCCGATGGCATCTATATCTACCCCAACAGCTTTGACACCAAGGCGCAGGTGGTAAGCGAGCTGGACGCCTACAACGCTGCCATGCGGCAGCAGGGCGAGGAGGACAAGGTGATTCACTATACCGACATGGTGGGTACCTTGATGAACTCGGTCACCGAGATCGTGGGCATGGTCAGCAATGTGCTGGTGGCTTTTGTGGCCATCTCGCTGGTGGTGTCCTCCATCATGATCGGTGTCATCACCTATATCAGCGTGCTGGAGCGCCGCAAGGAGATCGGCATTCTGCGTGCCATCGGTGCTTCCAAGCACAACGTCTCGCAGGTGTTCAATGCCGAGACCTTTATCATCGGCCTGTGCTCCGGCGTGATGGGCGTAGTGCTCTGCCTGCTGCTGCTCATCCCCGGTAATATGCTCATCCACCACATCGCGGGCGATGTGAACGTGGTGGCATCTCTGCCGCCGCAGGCCGCACTGATCCTGATCGTTCTGGCCACCCTGCTTACCATGCTGGGCGGCGTGATCCCCGCCCGCAGCGCCGCAAAGAGCAACCCCGTCAAGGCGCTGCGCTCTGAGTAAACTATTCCGCATTCCAATCCCTGCTGTGCCCTGTGTGCAGCAGGGATTTTTGCATTCTGTCCCGGCTTGTGCTACAATAGAAAAAACTTCATTTCAAAGGAGCGTTCCCATGCCTGTCATTCACGAGATCACCGACCTTACCGCCCCGGAACTGGACATCTACGCCCGGCTCACGCAGGCGCAGCTGCGCAACCGGCTGGAGCCGGAAAAGGGCATTTTTATCGCCGAAAGCCCCAAGGTGATCGCCCGGGCGCTGGACGCCGGGTACCAGCCCCTTTCCCTGCTGATGGAGCGCAAGCAGATCACCGGCCCGGCACAGGAGATTTTGACCCGCTGCGGCGATGTGCCGGTGTACACCGCCGACCGGGAGCTGCTGGCACAGCTCACCGGCTTTGCACTGACCCGGGGCGTGCTGTGCGCCTTCCGCCGCCCTGCGCCCCGCACGGTGGAGCAGGTATGCGCTCACGCCCGCCGGGTGGCTGTGTTGGAAGGCATCGTGGATTCCACCAATGTGGGAGCTATCTTCCGCAGCGCTGCCGCGCTGAACATGGACGCCGTGCTCATTACCCCCTCCTGCTGCGACCCGCTGTGCCGCCGCGCGGTGCGGGTGAGCATGGGCACCGTATTTCAGGTACCATGGGCGCAGATCGGCGCCTGCCCCGCCGACTGGCCGGAAAACGGCAGCGCCCAGCTCCACGCACTGGGCTTCAAGACCGCTGCCATGGCACTGAGCGACCGCTCGGTCAGCATTGACGACCCCGCCCTTGCCGCTGAGCCGAAGCTTGCCATCGTGCTGGGCACTGAGGGTGACGGGCTTGCTAACAGCACCATTGCCGCCTGCGATTACACCGTAAAGATCCCCATGTCCCACGGGGTGGATTCCCTCAACGTAGCCGCCGCCAGCGCCGTGGCCTTCTGGCAGCTCGGCCGCTTGTAAGTCCCCCGCTTGCGCTCTCCGAAATTGCTTGACAAACGACCCAAAACGCGGTACACTATCAGCGTCATCAATATGGGCCTATAGCTCAGCTGGGAGTGCAAGCGTTGCTTTCCCGATCTGGTGTTATAGCTCATTTGCCCCCATTTGAAATTGGGTGCTTTTTCGTGGGCTCGTAGCTCAGTTGGGAGTGCAAGCGTATCGCTTTTGTGCCCCACAGAGTTGTGGGCATTCAAATGGGGAGTATGTCGGTTGGTCGCCCAACCGAGTCACGCCCCTAAATATGGGCCTATAGCTCAGCTGGGAGAGCGTTCGGTTCGCATCCGAGAGGTCAAGGGTTCGAATCCCTCTAGGTCCACCATACAGT
Source organism: Faecalibacterium sp. I3-3-33 (assembly GCF_023347295.1). Lineage (NCBI taxonomy): Bacteria > Bacillati > Bacillota > Clostridia > Eubacteriales > Oscillospiraceae > Faecalibacterium > Faecalibacterium sp. I3-3-33. Next base: position 1,097,065 of record NZ_CP094469.1, on the reverse strand, counting down.
TCGTACTCGAACCCAATTCTCTATGAGAAAGGGTTCGGGTACGTTTTTTGTTTGCAGGAGGTTCTGAGAAAGGACTACTCGGAACAGTAAACGAGCAAAGGCAGGGTATCACTATGACGGTGGTATCCTGCCTTTTGTTTTGCGGGATCAAGTTCGCCTTGTGCGAACTTGGTCGCCCCCCTATATGGCTCACTGGGGGCAATCGCTGCATACGTGCGTACCGGGGAGAGCCTGTACACCTCTGACAAGGTGTAACACACTAGACTTTGTGCCAAAGTCTGTGTGCCAAGGGGCCAAGCCCATTAGAATCCCTGCGGAGCGTGTACGCACGTACGCAGAAAAATGGCAAAATTTCACTATATCGGGGTGTTCTTTCATGGAGGAGTGTGGTATACTCGGCTTAACCCAGTAAATTGGAAGTTGTGAACTTAGAATTAGAGGTGTTGAAAATGAAAATAATAATTATATTTATTGATTTACTGATGGCAACTGTTCTCTTTTTTGTTGGAAGATTTTTTATCAAATCAAGGAATACAGAAAGAAGTGTGCTGTTTTTATCAGGAGATTATACTGGATTAAACACAGAGAAAATATGCAGAGTTACTGGAAAACGGATTAAGACATGGGCAATGCTCTTTTGTCTTGGCGGTATAATTGATTTTATCAAGCCGGGCGCAGGAATAATAATAGTTTCCGTTTTTTTTATTATCTTACTTGTATTTCATTTGGTTGATATGACTATAAATCGAGACAAGTACCGGGTATAAATTCGCGTTTGTGGAGCGAAGCAGAACAATGAAAGCCCCAGTGGGGCTTTTAAGCGACAGAACGGTCTTGCGTAGCAAGATGAAGGGACCTCGCCCCGACAACTTCCAGTTTGCCGTACTCATTCCAGCAGGGTTTGGGGCAGGCACGCCCCAACAAGAACACTTCAAAAACGCGGGAGCATTGCAGAAGTGCAGTCCCGAATGGGCACAATATTTTCAAGAATTGAAAATTTGTGGCCACGGGACGATTCTTGCTCTCAGCTAATTCGCTCAAAACAGCTTTTGCGCAATTGTTTCCAAATTGTTAAGACGCATAAAGCAAGCAAAGAACCTTTTTCTTCTGAAGTGGTGGTGTTCACGGTGAGCACCACCACTTTTCTGTTTTGTTTTTCTTGCAAACGGGTGCGAAATATGGTATATAGGTTATACGAAACATTGCTTCGATTGAATAACCTGACATTCAATGATGTGTAAAGAGAGGTGCAGCCATGACCGCCGTAATCTACGCCCGCTATTCATCCGATAGCCAGCGCGAAGCGTCCATTGAGGGACAGCTGCGCGACTGCAAGGACTACGCCGAGAAAAACGGCATCACCGTGGTCGGCACCTACATTGACCGTGCCTACTCTGCCAAGACGGATGACCGCCCGGAGTTCCAGCACATGATAAAGGACAGCGCGAAGAAAATCTTCGATGTGGTTCTGGTCTGGAAGCTCGACCGCTTTGCCCGGAACCGCTACGATGCTGTGAACTACAAGCACCAGCTGGAAAAGAACGGTGTTCATCTGGTGTCTGCCATGGAACCCATTTCGCAAGGGCCTGAAGGCATTATGGTGGAGAGTATGCTTATTGGCATGGCGGAATACTATTCCGCCGAACTGGCCCTGAAAGTGGCGCGCGGTGAGCGCGAAAATGCCCTCCAGTGCAAGTACAACGGCGGTGTGGTGCCGCTGGGCTTCACCATTGGCAAGGAGGACAGGCTGTACCATATCGACCCGGAGACGGCTCCCATCGTGCAGGAAATCTTCAGCCGGTATGCCGACGGCGAACCGGCCGAGAAGATCGCAGCATCCCTGAACGAGCGCGGTCTGCGTACCCGCACCGGGAAGCCGTTCGTGAAGAACAGCTTCTTCCAGATCTTCCGCAACCGCCGCTACATTGGCGAATACCGCTACAAGGACATTGTGACGCCGGGCGGCATTCCGGCTATTGTTGACCAGGACTTGTTCGACCGGGTGCAGCAGCGTTTCGAGCAAAACAAGATCGCCCACGGTCGGCCCGCAAAAGAGGATGTGAGCTATCTGCTGACCACCAAGCTGTTCTGTGGCAAGTGCGGCACCCTGATGGGCGGCGAAAGCGGCACCAGCCACATGGGAAACACCTACTATTACTACAAGTGCGGCAACGCCAAACGCCATGGCAAGGCGCACTGTGACCTGAAAGCCATCCGCAAGGAGCCGCTGGAACGGTTCGTGGTGGACACCGCCATTAAGGTGATTTTTAACGACGAAATCATCGAACGGCTGATAGATTTAGTCATGGAAGCCCAGCAGAAGGAGAACACCCGGCTGCCTGTCCTGAAAGACCAGCTCCGGGATACGGAGAAGCGGCTGGCAAACCTTCTGGAAGCCATTGAACAGGGCATCTTGACCCCGACCACAAAGCAGCGGCTGGACGAGCTGGAAGCCCGGAAAGAAGCCCTGAACACCAGCATTCTGGAAGAAGAACTGAAAAAGCCCGTCCTGACCCGTGAGTGGATTCGGTTCTGGCTTGAGAAATTCCGCAAGGGTGACGTGGGCAGCACGGAACACCAGCGGCAGATCATTGATACCTTTGTCAACTCGGTTTACGTCTTTGATGACCGGGTCGTGCTCAATTTCAACTTCATGGACGATGCCAAGACAGTCACCCGTGAAGAGGTTTTAGGTTCGAGTGCTGTAGACAATGCTCCACCAATTTGCCGCATCGTTTTTATACGATGCGGCGTTTTTTATGTCCAAAAAACTTTGGCAGACCGTGCCGGGCTCCGAACCCTGAAGTCGGATGCGAACCGGGTGGGGTCATCAATGTACTTTTTGAAAATCCATCGGTTTTACGCTTCTTTCTTTACGTTTTGCATGGTGCTGCGGGCAAGAGCATCGCTTTTATGCCCCTTTCTCGGAAATTTCTTCAAAGATTTCCGCGCCATCGTAGGTTGATACAGCCTTGAGCTGCTCCACTTGGTTGAAGCTGGCGTTCAGCGTAATCGAGATCTCATAGTCTTTTCGGACGCGAATCTCCTTGATGAACTGCTGCAAGATGGCACGGCGTTCATCGTGGTTGGCGGTGTCGTAAACATCCGCCCATGTAAACAACTCGTTGCAGATGTAGTTGCTACGCTTTGCTGTTTTGGTGGCTTCTTCGTATTCTTCCTGTGCCTGCACGAGCTGCTTTTCCAGAGTTTCCAGAGCCTCTCTTGCCTCGGCTACCAGTGTGCCCAGCAGTTCTTTGTCCAAGGCACTCACGCCCCGGATGACGAGGATGGTTTCGGCTTTCAGGTCGTCCAGTTCTTTCTGCTTGCTTTCCAAGTCTTTCTGGATTTTCTTGACCTTCTTCTGGATGCGAGCGGCATCGTTGGTCTTGACCGATTCCAGTAGCTTCTTCCGGGAAACTTCCCGGAACTGTGCGAAGATCTGCCGGACAACTTCTTCTACAATGGAATCCAGCTTGGAAACACCATAGCCGGACTGCCCATCGCAGTCACCCGGATGCCGGATCTTATAAAAGCAGCTATACCGGGGCCGGACTTCTTTCACCGTATGCCCATCGGCGTAGGTGTGTGTCCGTCCGCTGCTGGTCAGGCTCAAGCGGTTGCCGCAGTGACCGCAGTAAACCAGCCCGGTCAACAGGGCTTTGGAACTGGTGCCCAGTGAAGTGCCGCCACGCTCACAGGTGCGTGCCTGCCGCAGTTCCTGTGCCTGCTCGAACAGCTCTGGTTCGATGATGCGGAGCTGCGGACACTCCGTCTCCACCGCACCGTTGATGAGGTACCCCGTGTATCCTTTATTCTTGATCATCCGAACGATGCTGGTGTTGGGGATGTTTTTGTTGTTCCGTCCTACGACTTCCCTGTTCATAAAGATAGTGGCTCAACTTCTGTGCGCCGTAGCCCTCGTAAACGTACTTGTGGAAAATCAGCCGGACGATCTCAGCTTCCGCTTCATCAATCACAAGGTCACAGACCTCTTGATTTTTCTTGTTCACCCGACCAAGGCGGACACGCTTGTAGCCAAAAGCCACGGTGCCGCCCGTGTAGTGTCCCTCCCCGGTGAGCTGTTCCAGCCTTGTCCGGGTACGGACGGAGGTTTTCAGACTTTCGCCGGATGCCTGCCAGTAGCGGATGTAGTTCATCAGCTTGTCCACATGGGTGTCAAATCGCTGCTGTCCCTCGTTCACGCTCCAGACTTCGATGCCCTGCTTCGTGAACCATTCCACGATAAAGGGCGTTTCATCATCACGGCGACCGAGACGGTCAAACATGAACACCAGCAGGATGTCAAACTTGCCCTCCATCGCGGCCTGTTGAATTTTCTGGAGTTCGTCACGCTCTTTGGCAGATTTTTGAAGCCGGAAACGCCTTTTTCGGAAAATTCCTTGACGATCTCCCAGCCCTGACTTTCTGCAAAGTTGCGGCAGGCTTCTTTCTGCATGGGGATGTCGTCTTTCTCGACCTGTCCCTTTGTCGAAACACGGTATAAGGTATAGACACGTTTTTTCATTTCAATCTCTCTTTCTTTGAGTGAGAAAGGAAAAATCAAACGTGTTTCGTCCATATTTTGTTTTCAAGGTTCAGTTCGATTTTATCTTATCTCACGCATTCAAGGAGCACAAGGATGTCAGGCAGCGGTGTGCCCTGCCGTGCGCAGGATGGTGGTCTGCAATAGTTTCTGGATGGCATCCAGACAGTCCGTATCCGCAGGCGCATAGGTGATCTTGACTTTGCAGCCTTTGACGGAAAGGGTTTCAGATTTAGCGGTGGTATCGCAGATAGCGTTCATAGGCCTCCTTTCTCCATACCCATTCGTTGAGATCGAGCTGATAGAGCAGCGCATAATTGAGCCGAATGAGTTCCGGGATGCTCAACCGCCCCATCGGGCGGATCAGCCGTCCCTTGCTGATGGTCTGGACAGATTCTGCCAAGATCATAGAGGGCTGCAAAAAAGCCCGATTACTGTCCACAAGAACGTGGGCTTGGTGATCGGGCTTCTTTGCAGTATTGGATGTAACAGGCGCAACAATGAGGTTGGGCGAATAGCAGTTTGCGGTGTTGTTCTGCACCACGACCACAGGGCGGATACCGCCCTGCTCGGAGCCAAGGTGCGGCTCCAGATTGGCGTAGTAAATATCACCGCGCAGAAACTTTCGGTTGACTGGGATCATGCTCATCACCGCTTGCAAGGCAGACTGTGGGCACGGCCAGCACCGTTGTAGATGGACAGGATCTGTTTCATGTGGCGGTCTGCCACATTGCCAGTGTCGTTTTGTGCCAACCGGGTGATGGTCTTGGGATGCACTGTGCGCAGCCGGAGAATCAGCCGCTCCCGGCTGTATTCGCCCTGATACAGAGCCAGAAAACGAGCCATGCCATGCAGGATGCCCGACAGGAACGAATCCGAATCGCCACCCCAAGCGTCTACGAGAACGCTCAGCATTTCACGGTAAAGTGATGCACCGTAGCTCTTGTAGATGTAGTAAGCCGAGCGGATGCAGTAGATTTTCCACGGGGCACGAATCCCATCCAGTGCAAACCGAACGCCTGTGTCCTCCGTTACCGAAACAAAATCGCAGGCGTTTTCTTCGTGTGCCACCAGTTTGGCACGAAGCTGTTCACCAGCGGTCAGTTCGCTGGAAATGCCTGTCTGCACAGCAAACAGCAGAGCTTCATGCTCTTTAGAAAGGCCGTAGAAGACCTTGCAGCGAATCGGGAGGTCACGCCCACCGTTGCACGTTTTCCGTGCCTCAATGGTGTTCTGGCCATCAAAGACGAAGTAGCGGCCATCCCGGTAGCTGACCTTCGGCTCATTGGCGATGTACTCCGAAAAGTTTGCTGCGATTCGTGCAACCTTGCCCATGCGGAGCAGCCGCTGATATTCGGCGCAGGGGTTCAGCAGAACGCTGTCAACGTACCGCACTTCAAAGTTGCACTCCGGCAGGCTGGAAAGGTTCAGGTTAGAAAGCATCATAGCGTTTTCTCCTTTATTTTCAGAAGATACTGTACGGCATCTTCGGTCAAGTCATGAATGATCTTGCGGCAGTCCGAATCTTCAAAAACATCCGGGTATTCTTTGAAAATGCTATTCCAGCGGCGAATGAAGTCCTCTTTTGCACCCTGTACCTCGCACATCATCAGGGAGCCGTTTGCAACGACCCGTTCCTGATAGCGGTTGTCAATGGATGCTTTCAGAAAGGTTCTTTCTTCGGTAGTAAGCTGGCGTTGATGCCCTTGGATGCTTTTGCTGATTTCAGAAAGCGTTTGTTTTGAAGAAGATGTTTCGGCTTTTCGAGGCTGACGTTCCTGCTTTGGCTTCCGCAATTCTGCGAGAGCCGCAGGGATTTCTGCTTTTGGCGTTTTTGCCAAGGCGGTGATTTCTGCATCCGTTGCCTTGATGCGCCCGGTCAGGATTTCTTCTCTTGCACCGGGGACTGCATCTTCCGCAGCGTCTACGCCTTTGGCATACTTCTCTGCTCTCTTTACGGTAGCCGCCCCAACGCCGTTTTGTGCGGCAATGCGCTCACAGGTGGAGAGCTGCTTTGCCCTCAATGGATCATTTTGAACCATTGAGGTGAACCGTCCGTTCTCATCGTGTGCCCGCTCTTTGGAGCCGCCCCGTGCCAGCTTTTCGGATTCATACAGCTTGCCCATCAGAAACTTCTTCCGTTCCGGGTCGAGATTTCTGCGTCCAAGCTGGTTCTGGCAGATCCATGAGAGAGCTGCGTAGCGGTTGGCCAGTTCGATCTCCTGTATCTGGTAGACAATGAACGGATGCTTCCGCAGGATGCGGTAGCGGGTATGCCCGTCCAGAATAAAGCCATTCCAGATGATAATGGGATTCAGCAGCCGCCCTTCGTGGAGAATGTTCTGCTCAAGCTGTTGTTCTTCTTCAAAATTCAGGGGCGGGATCTTGCCCTGAAATTCCGGGTCGATTTTAAGCGCATTCAGATTCATCATCGAAATGGCCTCGCTTCACATACTGCCCAGCGTTCTTATCGGGCTGTACATAATAATCGAAACCATAGCGAATCTGGCAGTAGGTGCAGACATCCTTGATCTTCTGCTTAGGGTCTGCGCGCCGGACGCGAACGCCCTTTGCCCCCTGAAAGGAATCCAGACAAATCGGGCAGAGGGTAGTCAAGCTGGCTTCGTCTACGCAGTTGTTATAAAATCGACTCATATAGATTTCCTCCATATCGGTATTTTGATGGGAAATGTAAAACCACCAGCCGAGAAATCCTCAACTGGTGGTTTGAAAAATACTGTTTTTCTCCTATTTGTCCTCGACACCCCGGAGGTGGGAACTTTTCGGCGGCGGATTTGCACCGCTCCATTGGCATCTCAGCCACCCCGTCTGCTTTCTGACCGGGCCGCGAATTACGGAAGTATCATTGTCTGGAAGTACCGAAAAGCTGCTTCTTCAATTTTCAAGGTACACGGTACAGTTTCGGGTTTGTCGTCCCCTGTCAGGGGGGCTGCCCTTGCTGTGACCATAGTGTACTTGAAAACTGAAGTTCTCGTTAGGAACCAGTAGTTCCGGTTTTGCCATTTTCACCGGAACCAATCGTTCCGGTTTACAACAGTAAAGCGTTTAATCAAGCGGATTCGCCCAGAATTTCCAGCATAACAAGAATCCGCCGCTGCATTTCTTTCAGTTCTTTGCGGAGCATTTGCAGCTGATCTTGCAGTTCCTGCTCCCGCTGGGACGCAGACACACCTAAGACGATGTAGTCCAGCGAGGAGCCAAATCGCTCCCGCAGCTCCACAAAGAGGTCGACAGACGGAACTTTCTCACCCTTCTCCAGATTTCTCATATAGCGGTCGCTGATGTTCAGGTCAATGGCAAGCTGTTCTTGTGTCACTTCACGGTCTTTTCGGAGGTTTTGGATTCGTTCACCCGTTGCAGCAGGATCATAATACATCACTCCCTCCGTTTCTTCCGCCGAGAGTGGGCGGAGCTTCATCTCCCATGCCGGATACGGCCAGCACATGATTTTTCACCAACATGAAAATACGGTCGGCATCAGCGCCATGGTTTTTGGTGCGCTTTTTGACGTTGGAAACTTCCAGCAATCGAGACAGTCGGAAGTACCATGTGGTCATCTTGAACCACGGAAGCAAATAGGTCGATTTCATTATCAATAATCCTCCAGTTATTTTACGGAATGTGAGCATTCGGACAAAAAGGATCGTGGTGGCCCACGACACCTTGCCCTTAAAAGCGCAAAAGCGCCAGCCTCCCATGGCGGGAAGCTGGCGCAGCATTGCACATCGGCATGATTATAGGCGGTGAAACGGAACGATTGTGCCGGTTTGTTGACATTCTGGTCTACGGCAGCAGACAGGCTTTTTTTGATGCGTTACCCCAATAAAAAATCACAGTACCCTCCATAGACGGTAACTGTGATCTTGTGGCGCAAGGAATCGCCCGGACGAGTTACCGTTTTTTTATAACTCGACCGGGAAATGCAGAAATCGGCATTATACTTCCTGCTCGCAGGAAATACAAGGTTATACCGCGTCATTCACCAGAACGATACAATACTATTGAGGTGAACGATGATGCCGAATTCTGACTTGAAAGTACTTGGAGAAAAGGTTCGCAAGGAGCGCAAGCTGGCAGGTTTAACCCAAGAACAGCTTGCTGAACGCTGCCATGTTTCAACGAAGCATATCGCCAACATTGAAAAAGGCAGCATGAATCCGTCTTACGAAATTCTTTTGGCGATTGCTCGTGTTCTGCCGATTTCGCTTGATGCGCTGATCACTCCGGGGATGGACAAGACGGAAATAGAATTAAAAGAGTTCAATCTAATCTATCTTTCCTGTCCAGAAGCAGTGCGGGAAACCTTAATGGACTCGACCCGCACACTGGCAAAGCATCTGACAGAGTTTTACAGTAAGATTGAAAATCCCTGAAAATGTTTTGCTTGTGGTACAGTATAGCACATTTTTCAAAGTCACTATACCAAAACGAACCCAAAAGCAAACCAATTTTATACCAATTCAGTCGATTCCCAAGCTGACCTGAATCTCTGTTTCCAAATCATTTTCCAATGCCGTATATAGTTCTTGTGGTGTACGGCAAAGAATTGCATTGAAATTGATAGGGTCGCCCTCATTAAAAAGCCTTACATATCCCCAGCGGCATGGAACAACGTCCAAATAGGTCGCAGACTCTAAAAAGCTATGGAAGTGGGTCAATACTTCTTCAAATGTTCGCATGGTCTGACCTCCTGAATTAAGTCATCTCTATTTTAGAATATTCATGGTCATCTATGCAAGGATGCCGATTTCGTACAGCGTAGAAAACGCAAAAGCCATACCGAAAGATCCTGCTGGGATCTCACGGTATGGCTTTTATTACAGATTGCGATTCGATTGCACCAATTCCGATGATGGGACAAATTGATATCCAATGTTGGAAACCGTTTTAATATAACGGGGGTGATCTTTGTCATCCTCTATTTTCTGACGGATTCGACCGATCGTGCTGGTGACGGCTCTCAAATAGCTATCGCTATCCTTATGCCAAACTGCTTCAAAAATCTGCTCCTTTGTAAACAGTTTGCCCGGATGCTGTGCCATCAAACTCAAAACACCGTATTCATAACGGCTCATATACACCTCCGTTCCGTGTTTGAAAACACGGTGGTGTTCCAAGTTGATCTCCAGACCGGGACTTCTCAGAACGTCTGTGGGATTCCGCATCAGATCGACCCATTCAAAAATCGTCTGCTCTTGCGGTGGGCAGTGATCCTTCGTGATGCGAACAACAACTTCGATTTTTTGCATACAATAGATAATCCTCCCCCAAAGCCAAATCTATATCACCCGATATGGAAAATCGGGTATAGCTCGCATATCCGCATTGACCGTGCACTACGATGCAGTGTGCTTTAGCCGCCGTCGTTTTTGGAATCCCGAAAGTTCAGAGCCGCCAGCAGGCATCCAAACGCGCCTGCCCAGAGAAGGTCGGTATAGAGCCATACTTGGAGAATGGCAAAAATCACCCCTGCGATCAGCAGCAGGATGCCAGCCGTTAACAGCAGACGTGCCGATAACTGCTCCATCTTAGGTATCCCTTTCTGTGCGAAGATAGTGCTGCACCCGGTGGACGTCCCCGGAACGAACTGCAATGTACCACAAGGATACAAAAGATCATTCCTCCCTAATGGCAGACAAGATGCTTGTTTTCTTCAACTCAGATTTTGCGTATACAGTGAAAATCAAATATATAATTGCTAAAACAACGACTAACGCCAGTAGAAACAGCCACGGCAATACCAACGTAATGCAATGGTTCACCGCATCCAATCGTCTACAAACAATTACACTTAAAATGCTTCCAAATACAAGAGCTATTACCAACGAACCTCCGAGGTAAATTCCTATCTCCCTATCCAGCATTGCTTTCAACTGTTGCCGTGTTGTTCCAACAGCTTCAAGCAAACCGAATTCACGCTTTCTATTCTGAAAATCAACCATAAGCATATTCACAAGACTGATACTTCCAAAGACGAACAGAATAGCAGAAGTCATATATAGAGCATTTATAGATGCACTGTATCGATGCTGAATATTTTTAATCGTTTGTTCAATCGTATTTACTTCTATTTTTTCATTTTTATCCGCAATCTTCTGAACTGCGGTCAAAACTTCATCAAAACGTCCCTCTGAATTTTTAACCGCCAGAATCCCCGTCTGTTCCGTTATCCCTGTCAGTTTCTTTGCTGTGTCATAAGTCATAATGAAGTAGGGGCTTCCTGGAACAACCGGGCTATCCTCCATTAAATCAGACCTATTGTATGTGCCTACAACAACGGCTTCAACATCAAAGGTTCTACCATCAAAAGCTCTGCCCTCAATCTTCAAAGCATCGCCAACTTGTGCTATATCTTCTGCAACCAATATTCCATTTTTCTCAACCATATCGTCGTAATCTGCTGTTCCAGAGGATAACACCGCCTGCTTTTCTTCTGTCTGTTCCCGATTTATGGTTGGAAAGAAGTCTGAAATGCTCGTGATAGAACCACTTTCGCCCGAAAAAGTAGCTGTCATATAAACGCTGTCAAATGCGGTAATCTTTTCTATCCCATCTACCTTTTCTAATTCCTGCATCAATGCCTGATCTTCAAGTGGATTTTCTTCCAGTTGCAATTTTGCACTTCCGTATGGCTCCGCTTCGTTATCGAAAGAGCTGCCAACTGTATTTCTTATTTGTATAAGAATGTTACCGGCAGGATAATATTTGAAACTTGCCTGTTTTGCCGGATCAATAGAACCAGCAACCGTAGAAGTAACCAGTAAAAGAGCTCCGCTTACTCCAAGCATTAAAAGCGTCAGAACTGCTTTTTGTTTGTTTCTTTGTATATTTATTTTCGCCAGATTAAACGGCGTAAGTTTCCGATGCAGTTTTGAGCTGCTTTTTGCCTTTCCAGCATACGCAAGGTATTTAGCACCCTCTACCGGGGAAGTATTCATTGCTACTCGGACAGGCTTAAAAATGGCAATATTCACTGTTACAAAGGCTACCGCGGCAATCAGTACAGCATAAATAACTGTTGTTTTTAGCCGGAATCCATCAGGACAGCCAATAAATCCAATCAGTACACCAATGACAAGCCCCAAAGGAATACCAGATAAGGCATATAAACGTCCCTCTTTACTTGCCATCCGTTTAATCTGTCTTTTTGTCATGCCAACTGTCCGCAGTTGCCCAAACATCTGAACATTTTTTACAATCTTTGTGTAAAAAACACCATAGACAATCGTTGCCGCCAAAATAGCCGTCAACGCCGCCAGTAGTGGTACTGGAATCGGAATACCCGATGTTATCACACCCGACATAACAGCAGAATACTCTGTAAGCATTACCTGTTCCTCGACAATGCCTGTATTTTGTATTGCTTTGCCGGCAAAATTAAGAATAGCCGTGGAACTTATGGCGTCTGTATTCAACCGCGTATATGCTGTAACCTGAAAAGAATCTTTTGCCAAATCTTGGGCAAGCTCTTTACTAACATAAATAAAATATCCGTTGCTTTCTTTCGTATTATTCAAAACACCTGAAAGTGTATATTCTGCTTTCTGTCCTGTTCCAGTCAGGTCAATAGAAATTGTATCGCCAGTCTGATAGGATTTTCCTAAAAAATCAAGGTAGTTCTGGGGGAGCATAATCTCATCCGCTTTCTGCGGCACACTTCCCTGAAAAGTTTTTTCTTCCTGATGTAAAAAATAATCTTCATTTCCATAAGCAACAGTGATTGTTTTATTTTCAACATAAAACACACCTATAGCGGAATATTCGCCAACCCATGTAATATTTTCGTTTTGATGCAGCTGAGCCGTTTGTTCGTCTGTAACTCCCAAAATGCCAATCTGCGCTTTATTCCTCTGTGTGTTCTTGAATTTCTCTTGTGTACCTGTTGATATTAGGAGAATCGAAAAAACCATACAGACAGAGATGGCGATTGTCAAAAGCAGAAATGCCTTGTTTCTCTTATCCGCTTGCATACTCCTACCTGCCAATTTTTTTACAATGGCACTTGTATCATTTTCAAAAGGCCATGTCATAGTCTGCCACCTCCTTACTCCACAATCTTGCCATCCTCAATGCGGACAATCCGATCTGCAAGGCGGGCTATGTCGTTATTGTGGGTAATCATCACAACAGTCTGCCGGAACTCCGCACTTGTGCGCTTGATAAGCCCCAGCACCTCGGCGCTGGTCTTGCTGTCAAGGTTGCCGGTCGGCTCGTCGGCCAGCACAATAGCCGGTTTGGTAATCAGGGCGCGGGCAATCGCCACACGCTGCTGCTGGCCGCCGGAAAGATTGTTCGGCATATTTTTCAGTTTATCTTCCAGCCCCAGCAGGTGAACGATTTCGTCCAAAAACTTCTGATCCACCGTGTCCCCGTCCAGTTCCACCGGCAGGACGATGTTCTCATACACATTCAGGATGGGAACAAGGTTATAGTTCTGGAAGATAAAACCGATGTTGCGGCGGCGGAAGATGGTGAGCTGTTCGTCGTTCATTTTCGACAGCTCTTTGTCCCGGACAATCACGGTTCCGCTGGTGGGAGTGTCCAGCCCGCCCATCATGTGAAGCAGGGTGGACTTGCCGCTGCCGGAGGTTCCCACAACGGCCACAAACTCACCGTCATTTACGGAGAAGTTCACGCCGTCAAGGGCGCGGGTGACATTCGGCTTTGTGCCGTAATACTTTTTCAGGTCGATAGTCTGTAAAATGCTCATACTCAAAACTCCTTTCAAGGCTTTCTGCCTGCTGATAAGGGTATTGTAAAACCCAAATGTCCGCGAAATGTTACAGCGGCCCAAAAATTTCATTGAAAATCGGGGTGAAATGTTACAGCGCTCGGACATTTCAAAAATTTTTTGAGAAATGGCGAAAAAAGCGGGGCAGCACACGCCGCCCCGCCGATCCCATACGGTTATTCCATCGCCCGCATTTGTTCAATCAGGGATTGCTTTTTCTGTCTGCGGATTGTCCATACAGACAAGATCAGTTCCATTCCGAACAATACCAGAATGAACAGTCCCATTTCCAAAACCGGGAATTTGTAAGGCACTACATTTCCGGCAAAAGCTCCTATACTCATTTTTCTGCAAGCAAAGATGGAAGCCGGAAGCCCAACGATCAGCGTCGCCAATGTTGCAAAGAGCGCATAGCACAGCCCCTCACAGATGTTCATTTTACATAGCTGTTTTTGTGTTAGGCCGATAGAACGCAGAATACTGTTTTCCTGCTTTCGGGCTATCTGGTTAGAGAGTGTCGTATTGATAAGGTTGATAACGCCAAAGAGAAATACCAACCATGAAAGTATCTCCATACTGCCAAACGCAAAAGAATTTGTCATTTCTTCATATTCAATCACTGTATTGATTTCATCTAAGGCAATATTACTATGGCTGGCAACAATATTTTTCAATTCAGCTCCCACATAGTCCGTTTTTTTAGGGTCATTTACAATGCTCCATGAATAGTCAAAAGAGGTGATTTCCGGGTGCAGTTCGTGGAACAACGCTTCTGGTGCAAAAAGAGTTGCCCCATCTAAGGGCATCCTGCCATGTCCTGAATATACCTTTGCAGGAGCGTATAACCCCGATATGGTAACAGAAACGGATGGCTGTTCTTCTCCCAAAGAAATCTCAACCGTTGAACCAACACCCATATCCTCATTCTGCTTTAGCACATTATAGTCAATTACAATACTACGGGAATCTGTTGGCATGGTTCCCTCTGTCAGAGCCGCTTCAACTGCCGCATAATTCTGGTCGGTCAGCATATCGCACATACCACCAGCTTGATGAATCTCTGTTTTATAAGTTGCATGGAGAGATTGCCTGCTTGGAATTATATCTGTAACGCCATCAATAGATAAGATTTCCTGCTTTAATTCCTCATTCAATGGATTTCCCGCTGCCATAACCTTTTCTTCTGTCATTTCAGAATCCAAATAAATTTTATAGTCGCCGTCTGGGAAAAACTGTCTTGCAAGTGCCTCTGGTGAGCGCAGCAAAACAATGGAGGATACCACAAGCAGGATAATTCCGCCCAAACTCAATGAGGCTACAATAGCAACGGTCTTTTTTCGGTCACGCTTGAAATTCGCAATTCCCATTGAAACAGGATTGAGCTTGATGTTCTTTTTCCGGCTGCGGATGTCCTTTTGTGCCGGGGTAAAACGAACGGCATCAATCGGGGAAATCCCTGCCGCAATTTTTACCGGCTTACGGATGGAAACAGATACCATGATTCAACTACTTATAAGTGTCAAAATAACCGTTGCCACATAGGAAACAGCGTTAAATCCCTTGGGAAATAGAAGAAAACCGCCGCATACACCCAGCACTGTACCAATCAAAATTCCGATACTGCCGAGTTTGCGTCCCTCGTTCTTTACAATCCGCTTGATTTGCTTTGGTGTCGCACCAATCGTCCGAAGCTGCCCGTAGCTTTGGATTTTGTCATTGATGGAGATACGGAAGATACTCTGGATCACAATATAGCCGCCAATCAGAACAAGGGCAATCACACCTGCCATCAGTGCAAAATCAAAGGATTTAGAAGCATAGGCAAAATACTTACTGTTCATTTTGGGCATAGGAAGCTGATATTCCTCCGCAATCTCCCTGCAATAAGAGGTCATCAGTTCTTCGCCCAACTGGTCGCTGTTTTTGAAATGGACATAGGCGCGATAGCCAGCCGGGTCAAACCCGTTCCATTCTGTCAGGGCAGCGTTGGAAAGAATGATAGCGCAGGTATTCGCTTCTTTTTCATTTACGCTGTCCGTAATGCCGGTAACGACATAATCACCATGAAAACTCTCTGTATCCAAGGTCACAGTGTCCCCGATCTTGGCATTGTTTCCATAGGTGGAAAGAAAGTATTCGCTTACAACAACTTCATTTGCTTTTTCAGGAACCCGGCCCTCTAACAACTCCATCTGCGCCTTGGCAATCTCCATCATTTGCGCGTCACAATACACATAGGACGCATGATAGCCCTGTTCTGAAAGTTCCTCACCCAGCATATAGTAGCCGCCTACGCGCTCAAACTCTGGAACTCCTTTTAGGGTTTCAATGTCGTTTTCCTCTACGCCCATCCAGACCGCCTCATAAGTATCGACAACCTGATTGCGCTGCATTTGTGTCAGGGAGGTAGATACAATTCCCGTAAAGCAGATCAGAAATGCCGCCAGCGCAACGGCGATTACCACCATCAGATTCCGGCGCTTCTCGCTTTGCAAACTTTTATTTGCCAGCTTCTTTGTAATGGCGCTGGTATCATTTTCAAAAGGCCATGTCATAGCCTGCCACCTCCTTACTCCACGATCTTACCGTCCTCAATGCGGACAATCCGATCTGCAAGGCGGGCAATGTCGTTGTTGTGGGTAATCATCACAACAGTTTGCCGGAACTCCGCACTGGTACGCTTGATAAGCCCCAGCACCTCGGCGCTGGTCTTGCTGTCAAGGTTGCCGGTCGGCTCGTCGGCCAGCACAATAGCCGGTTTGGTAATCAGGGCGCGTGCGATAGCCACACGCTGCTGCTGTCCGCCGGAAAGATTGTTGGGCATATTTTTCAGTTTATCTTCCAACCCCAGCAGGTGAACGATCTCGTCCAAAAACTTCTGATCCACCGTGTCCCCGTCCAGCTCCACCGGCAGTACAATATTCTCATACACATTCAGGATGGGAACAAGGTTATAGTTCTGGAAGATAAAGCCGATGTTGCGGCGGCGGAAGATGGTAAGCTGTTCGTCGTTCATTTTTGACAAGTCTTTGTCCCGGACAATCACATTGCCGGAAGTAGGGGTGTCCAGCCCGCCCATCATGTGAAGCAGGGTGGATTTGCCGCTGCCGGAGGTTCCCACAACAGCCACAAACTCGCCGTCCTCCACGGAGAAGTTCACGCCGTCAAGGGCGCGGGTAATGTTCGTCTCTGTGCCGTAATACTTTTTCAGGTCGATAGTCTGTAAAATACTCATAAAATTCAATCCTTTCTTTGTTTGTTGTAAATGCGGAACGCTGCCGCGCCGGTGGCCGCCAACTGTACCAGAATCAGCACAGCGAACAGCCCGAAGCTCTCATAGTAGAACAGTTCATCCCAAAACAGGAGAACATCACAGAGAGCAGTAAAGGCAACCGTCCAGCGGATGTGCCGGGCCAGCCATTGCCGGAACACCAGCACAAGGACAGCGGGTGGGACGATCAGCAGCGCCAGATTCAAAATCAAGGTCGGGGTCAGTTCCATTGCGTCGCCTCCTTGCTTTTGTTGATAAGGGTATTGTAAAACCCAAATGTCCGCGAAATGTTACAGCGGCCAAAAAATTTCATTGAAAATCGGGGTGAAATGTTACAACGCTCGGACATTTCAAAAAAATTTTACGGCGGGCAGCCGGAAATGGCCGTCCGCCGCGTTCTATTTAGTCGGCAGCATAATAGAAAATTCCGAACCTTTGCCCGGCTCCGAAACCACTTTGATATAGCCGCCCTGCCGCGTTACGATCTCGCGGGCCAGATACAGACCAATGCCCACGCCCTGTTGTTCGTGTACTTCTTCCTCACGATAGAAGCGCCGGAAAATGGCGGCCTGATTGCTTTCGGAAATGCCCTTGCCGGTGTCGGTCACTTTGATCTCCACATACATTTCCCACAGCACCACCGACACAGCGATTTTCCCGCCTGCCGGGGTGTACTTTACCGCATTGTCCAGCAGGTTAAAGAGGGCTTCGGATGTCCACTTGCTGTCATGGGAAACGGCCAAATCCTCCGGGCAGTCCACGGACACGGCAATTTCCTTTTTCTCCGCTGCATACACGATCCCACTCATGGCCTGCGCCACGGTATCAAAGAGGCGGCCCGGCTTCTTATCCAACTGGATCACGCCCGTTTCCAGCCGGGAGGTTTTCACAAGGGCCTGAAAGAGAAAGTCCAGCTTATCCGTCTGGGTGCGGATTCCCCGGATAAAGTCGGTGCGCTCCGCCTCGGTCATAGGCTTTTCCAGCAGCGTGTCCGTCGCCATTTTCAGATTGCTTACCGGCGTTTTCACTTGATGGGAAATATCCGATACAAGGGTCTGTAACTCCTGCCGTTCCTCGTCCACCCGGCGGCGGTTCTCCTGCATGATCTGATAGAGCCTTGCCAGCCGGTGTCCAATTCTGGCAAGCTGGGTTTCGCTGTCCTCTGGCCGCTGGGGTGCTTCATTTCCGGCGATCATGTGGTCTAAAGTCTGGCATAGGTCAGCGGTAAACTGCGACAGCCGCTTTCCAAACGCCTGCGTCAGTACAAAAATCCCCACAAGGGCGCACAGCAGCAGCGCCCCGCCCGTCAGCAGCACCGCCGTCTGTTTTGTCACAAGAAACAGGGCTATGGTGATCCCGGACATGGAAAGGACAAGCCCCATTGCTACCCGGCCAAACAGCCGCTTTACCGAGAGGTTTTGCAACTTCATTTTGCCTCGCCTCCCGTCCATTGATAGCCCATGCCGTAAACAGTTTTGATGTAGGGCGCGCCGCCGTCGGATTCGATCTTACTCCGAATCCGGCTGATGGAGGTTGTCAGGGTGTGTTCGTCCACAAACCTCTCGTCTATATCCCACAGCTTTTCCAAAAGCTGCCCACGGGTCAGCACTTGCCGGGGATTTTTGCGGAACAGGTTCAGCATTTTGTACTCCATCGGGGATAGGGTCAGGGGCTTGCCGTTTAGGGAAGCCGTCTGCTCCGAGAAGTCCAGAAACAGCCGCCCGTCGTCGTAAATGTCCTTGGCCGGTTTGTGGTGTTCCAGCATGGCAAACATGGCTTTGATTTTCCGCTGCAAGGCCCCGATCACAAAGGGCTTTGTGATGTAGTCCACCGCACCCACCTCATAGCCCCGTATCTGGTCGCTCTCCTGATCGTTGGCGGTTAGGAAAATCACGATGGTGTCCGAGTGCTGGGGCTTTATCAGCTTGCACAGCTCAAAACCGTTCCCGTCCGGCAGGTTGATGTCCAGCAGCACTAAATCAAATTCCCGCTGGCGGATGGCGTCGGCGGCGGTTCTGGCATTTAGGGCAGAAGTCACGCCGTAGCCGTCTGCGGTCAGGTTGTAGGCCAACATCTTATTCAAAAAACTGTCGTCCTCGACAATTAAAATCTGCTTCACATCCTCACTTCCTTTTCTTTTTGCAAATAGTATAACAGGCAAATGTCCGAGAAATGTTACAAGGACAAATATATTTATCATTTTACAGCTTTTTTCTGTGTACTGCAATTTAATAAAAGAAAGGACAGCAGTATCAAATTGCTGTCCTTGCGGTTTATTATAGCTGGTAGTGTATAAGCGTGGATTCATCATATTTGGTGTGGTATCTTTAACTATGGGAAACTCCTGTTTCGTACTTGGATAAGGTCTGACGTGTCACGCCAATCTTTTCGGCCAGCTCGTCCTGCGAAAAGCCGTGGAGCTTCCGCAACGAAATCAGATTATCTTGAAACATGGTTTTTCTCCTTTTTAATTCCAAGAACGCACCAGCGCAGAATTGATATCCGGCTGATGAGTTCGTTCAGCAGGAACGCACCCGCAAAGGCACCGATGCCCACGAGCAGATAAACCAGCACTTCCGGCGTGTCCGAGGCGTGTTTGTGCAGTTCATACGAGATCACCGCAATAGGCAGATAATGAAAAATGTAGATGCCCCACGACTTTTTCGCCATCCAACGAGTGAAGCTGTTTGTAGTATCGGCATAGTTTTTCATTGTTGTGAGGATGCCAAGAATGGCAAACCAGCAGTAAACGCAGGCGTGGATATTGTTCAGGACTGGCGCAATGGCGTAATTCTCACCAAAGTAACGCAGGGTGTAGGAGATGCCAAGCACAGCCGCTGCCAAATCGAATAGCCACCACCACTTGCACAGCCGCTCAATCACTTCCTCGTGGGAAAACAGGAAATATCCTGCAAAGAAGCAGAACCCATAGATGCCAAACCGATAAACCGTGACGATGGGAGTGTTCAGCACCTGTGCAGAGCCATAAACGGCAATCGCCAGCAGCACAATGCTCCAGATCGGTGCTTTGGAACAGAAGTCCCAGACCCGGTCTTTTTCCATTTTCCGAATAGCCAACAAAAGCATGGAGAACAGCCAGAGCATCTGGATGTACCACAGCGGCCCCACGCCAGACAACACCGTGATTAGATACAGCACAGGTTTTGGAATCGCAGTCATGTCCACCCCGCCGCTGATTTTTAAGTTGTAAATTCCAAGAATCCAATGGAATGCGAACAGACCAATCGTAGATGGAACCAGCAGCTTGCGCGTTTTGTCCTTCAAAAATTGTTTCGTGGTGTGGCTTTGGAGATAATACCGCGCACTCATGCCCGATACAACAAACAGCAGAGCCATGAACCAAGGGTAAACCAGATATTGAAAGCCATCCTGTATCTGATGTTCCCGGAATGGCCCAATCACGCCAAAGGGCTGCACTCCGTTGAACATATAGACCACATGGTAAATCACAACAAGGACTACGGTCACCCAGCGGATATTATCCAGATACAGTTTTCTTGCAGAGTTCATGTCATTCCCACCTTTGCAATGATTTTTAACACAGTATAACACAAAGCTACTTTCTATGCGACCAACTTTCCTTGGCAGAACCTTTTGAGTTTTGTTAAAAATCGTTGCGGTGCTTTTTATCAGATTCTGTGCAGGACTGCAATCTTAATGTAATGGGTACGCAGTAGGAGCAAGCAGGGCATTCGTCTATACAAATGCTATTTTGCTTTGCAAAATGCTTGTTGGGCTGTGCCCAAACCCCATTTGTTCTGCATCGTGCCGATGCAGGCTGCGCGTTTGTTTTAAACACTTTTATAACAAAAAAGATAGCCTAGGGCTCTTCCACGAGGGAAGAATCCTAGGCTATCTTCATTTATCGGGACTTCGTTTTTTCTGCGCTGCTCTTTTCCTCTGCAAAGAACAGTTCTACATTTCTCTTTGCACGAAGAAGCTCCTGCATTTCTTCTTTCGCTTTTCGATAGTCCGGGTAGCGTGCTTTCTTTTCTGTCAGCAGGTTGGAATATTCCGCGTCTAACTCTTTGACCTTGGGAAGCGTTCTCAAATTGGATTCATCAAATGCTGCCTTCGCCGCTTTGTGCAGCGTGATTTGTTCCCGGTGTTCTTCCAAAAACTTTTTGCTGTACCCAGACTTACGGTAGGCATCATACACAGGTCGTGTCCTAGCGTAGTTGACGATGTGCGTCCGCAGGACAGCAATCTCTGCCATGCGTTGCTCTGCGGCCTTGATGGAATCGCCCAGTTCGTGATAGTGAGCAGTAGCGGCATCCACACGCTCCTGCATTTCTTCGATGCTGCCGATTTTATTTTTCTGCAAAAAAATCAGGGTCTTGGACATCTCTTTCAAATTGTAGCGTTTCGCCCACCGTGCATAGCCTTCGCTTTTGCCCTCGGAGAGCTTTGCCTGAATGTCCACCAACAGGTGGAACGGCTGCTCTTTCGGTGGCTGCTTCTGATGCAGGCGGTGTTCGGCTTCTCCGGCAATGACCGCCTTGATTTCATCTTCACTGTATCCTGCGCCCAGTGTCCGAAAACGGATAAAGCGTTTCTGCCGTGTTCCTTTGACCGAAGTGTACTTTCCCCGTTTGATTTTGTAGCCCTGCTGTTCCAGCTTTTGAAGGAAGCCCTCGAAACTTGCAGGTTTCTCGTTCAGCAGGATGCCGTCGATTACAGAACACAACTTGTCACGATTGCTTTCTTTGGGTGGATAAAGAGTGCGCTTCTGCCGCTCCCGGTACGGCTTGATTTCAATAACAGACAGCTGATGTTCCAGACAAATCAAATCGCTCAATCGCTGTACGGCCAGCCCGGACAATAAAAAATCCCGGAATTTCCGGGTGCTGTCCAGCGCAGTGGAGTTATAAATAATGTGGTTGTGGATATGCTCCCGGTCCGTGTGGGTGGCAACGATAAACGCATACTTGCCTTTTGTGAAACGCATTGCCAGTTCGTAGCCCACCTTGTTGGCTTCCTCGGCGGTGATCTCTCCGGGCTTGAACGACTGCCGAATCTGATAGGCAATCACATCACTTTTCTGCCTGCGACCGGTGGCAAGTTCGTATTGGCGTTTGGAGAGCATAAATTCTTCATCCACGGTCAGGGGACTGCATTCGTAACTGCTGACCAGTTCGCCCTGCTGTGTCTTGTCCGGGTTCTGGGCGTAATCCGTGCGGCTTTTCAGGCAGGCCGCAACGGATTTTCCCTTGTTTTTGTGCAGTGCAATCAATCTTGTTGCAGCCAGTTTGACCACCTCCCGGCAAAAAGAAAATGCCGCACAGTGGCGGCATAAAAATTTTATAATTCTGCAATCCAGCCGCTGAACCATTCCACGGCTTCTACAATGACCGTTCCGGCGGTGAGGAGCAGGAAGCAGCCAAACTCTGCCACCAGCAAAATCAAAAACTGCAGCCACTCCCGGCAGTACAGGGTATACAGACCGCAGCCGAAAATATACAGCATGGGCAGTGTCAGCACAAACGCCGACAGGTTCAGCGTCCATTTCAGCATCAGCACCAGAAATGCACTCAGGAGAACCACAGGAAACAGGAGAGCTTTTGCTACGAATTTCATATTGACACCGCCTTTCTGCTTTCAGTATATGGATAGCGCATGAGCCTGTCAATGGTGTTGCCCCTTATGTATCCCCGCAGTCCTCCAACTGCGGGGAAAATTTTAGAGTTCTGCCAGCCGGGAAAGAATCTGCCGACCAATCTCGATCAGCTCATCCAGCCGCTGCCGCAGGTCCTCCATGTCGGCGGCGTAGACCCGACCGTTTTCATTGGCGGCTTTGGCGTACTGGTTCAGGTTGTTGCTGCACATTTGAAGCAGATACGCCATGCGGCGCAGTTCTTTCAAGTCCAGATGCAAGCAGTAACCATCCAGTGCCATCTTGCGGATATAGGCACTCAGACTGCGGATGCCCATGCCCAGCATCTTTTCATAAATGCGGTTCTTCTCGGCTTTTGTGGTTCTCAGGATGATGATTTCGTCCCGCTTTTCCCTCACCGGGCATCACCGTCCTTGTCCAGATAGCTTTTGAACGGACGGACAGGTTCAGCTTCATCTTTTTTCTCATCCAGAGCCGCCAGCACCGAGGGGCGGCGAGAGACATTCTCCTGTTCTTCCTCGTCCTGTTCCGGCTCATGGCTCTTTTCGTCCACATCCAACTGAGCGTTCAGTTCCGCAAGCCGTGCGGATTTTTCTGCCAGTTCTTCCTCCTGTGGGAAGGGCTTTTCCACCTCGATTTGCGCCGCCGCCTGCTGCTGATGCAGGGTGTCCAGTTCGTTTTCTGCGGCGGTGATGCGCTCCGGGAAGTTGTTCAGGGAGTTATCCAGACGGATAATGTTGCCCAGCGGGTCGGTGCCCAAGGGCACCGTGTACTTCCGCTGCCCTTTCAAAAGTGCCTGATATTCCGTTCGGAAAGCATCGAACCGCAGGGACAGTTCAAAGCCCCGGTAGCTGCCGATCACTTTTTCCTCGGCGTTGGGCAGCTCGGAACAGGCAAGCACCAGCCGCTCACCGGCGGTCTTTTTCTCGCCGTAGGCAACGCCCTTGATGACCATGCCGCAGAACTCCTCCTTGCCCTGCGGATGGGCGGCGGCAAGCTGTGCGTCCGCTTTCAGCCCGGCAATGTGAGCGTTCGTTTCCTGAATGTCAGCCGGAAACTTGGTCAGCAATTTGTCTTGCAGCCGGAATTTCTGGCTCTGGTGGTCAGCTTTCAGCACCTTCAGCTTTGCAACCTGCACATCCAAATCCATCTTCTCCTTGATGAGCGGATTTCCGGCACACAGTGCCTTGATCTCTGCATAAGAAAGTGCCTGTTCGTCCACATCCTCACAGGAGCGCACGGGGGATTTACTGGTCATAATTTGCGAGATAAATCGCTGTTTATTCTCCAAAGTCTGATACAAATACGAGTCAAATGTCCCTTCCGTAACGTAATTGAACACCTTGACTTCCTTATTCATATTGCCCTGCCGGATGATGCGACCATTGCGCTGGGTCATGTCGCTGGGCTTCCAGCCAACATCCAGATGATGCACCGCCACAAGTCGGGACTGGACGTTGGTGCCCGCTCCCATTTTCGCCGTGCTTCCGAGCAAAACTCGCACATCGCCGGAGCGCACTTTGGAGAACAATGCCGCCTTTTTTGCTTCGGTATCTGCGTTGTGGATAAACTCGATTTCGTTTTCCGGCACACCGGCAGCAACCAGCTTTTTGCGAATGTCCTCATAGACGTTGAAATTGCCATCGTTTTTGGGTGTGGAGAGGTCGCAGAACAAAAGCTGGGTCAGCTTCTGGTCCTTGCCCTCCTCCCAGATCTTCAGCACGTTCTGCACACAGACGTTCAATTTGCTGTTGGGGTCGTCCGGCAGCATGGGGTTCATCAGGCGCACATCCAGACCGATCTTTCTACCATCATTGGTGACGCAGAGCATATTGTCCACGGACGCATCCACCGTGCCGGAGTGGATTTCTGCCGCACGTTTGCTCAGTTCCTGCACCATTTCCTTTTGAATTTCGGACGGTTTTGCCACCACCGTTTCAAACTTCGCTTCCGGCACAGGCAAGTGGAGCTGGTCGCTGGTTTTAATGTCCGCAACCTCCTTGAACATGGACATTAACTCCGGGAGGTTGAAAAACTTGGCGAACCGGGTGCGGGCACGGTAGCCGGTACCCTCGGGCTGGACTTCGTCAAGAGGTTTTCGGTAATTTTTCTAAATTCATCAGGTTGTCCGCAAGGAAGGCCCTTGTGACCTCATGTCTGCACATATCCTTGAACATCTTTTCAATCGGCTTTTTGGCGGTTTCGGACTGCTTCACGCACACAATAAAGGTGGTTTTGCCAATCTGCACCGAATAACTCGAATTCTGATTCTCCATTTGATTTCTCCTTTTATCGTCACTTTTTGAATTTGACTGGCAGACTGGCAACTGTGGGTGTACCATGAAGTTCTTGCCAGCCAAAATTTTCTGCCAACCAAATGGCTTATTCCATCCAAAAGACCTTTTTGCGGCCTTCCACAATCTTGCTTTTCAGGGCATCGCCCAGTTCCCGTTTGGCATCCCGGACAGTTCTGCCGGGGATGCCCCTTTCCAGAGCCGCCTTGTCGATGTTCTCGCTGAGCACCTGCTTTCCTCCGGCAAGCAGGGTGCAGATCAGGTCTTTGGCTTGCTGGGTCTTGGTTTCACGCTGCGGCTCGATGCCGGACAGCATTTCGTCAGCGGTGATGTCGTACTCGCCGACCCAGTGGAATCCACTTTCATCGCCCAGCGAGAACGCCAGCGATGCACCCGGCGGGGCAAGCGAACTTTTCTCATGGGTCAGGATTCGCATAGTCGGGTCGTGCTTCAGCTTGCCGATGAACATGACGCTGCGCACAGCGGCGGCAATGTCGATGGAGCCGAGACCACGTTGCAGGCTCTGCATCCCGGCTGCTTTGTTCAGGTGCCCAATCAGCAAAATAGCGCAGCCTGTTCGCTGCGCTACCTGTCCCAGCCGCATGAAGATGGGCCGGACTTCGTTCGCCCGGTTCATGTCCACATCGGCACCGAGATACGCCTGGATCGGGTCGATGATGACCAATCGGGCGTTGTTCTCGATGATGGCTTTTTCAATTCGTTCGTCCGAAAGCGTCAACTGCACATCGCTGTCGTCAATGACAAGCACACGGTCAAGGTCTGCACCCGCTTCGATCAGGCGGGGCTTGACCGTATCGCCCAGACCGTCCTCGGCGGTCTGATAGATCACGTTGAACGGTTCCAGACGTTCCATGTTGGGCATCAGCTTTCCGTTGGTGCAGGCGGCGGCAAGGTGCATAGCAAAATAGGTCTTGCCCTCACCGGGATTTCCTTGCAGCACACTCAGCTTTCCAAAGGGAAGATACGGCTTCCAGAGCCAGTCCACCGGGGTTAGTTCCACATCGCTCATGCGGATGATCTTGACAGAATCCTTTTTCGGCGGCTCTTTCAGAACGGTGCTTTTGAAATAATCCCGGTTTGGAATCTCTGCCCGGTGGACAAGAACTTCGTTCCAGTCCTTTCTGGTGGGCTGAATGCGGGTCACGCTCACGGTGTCCGGCAGCAGAGCAGCCAGCCGCTTGCAGGCATCCTCTCCGGCTTTATCGGCATCCAGACAGAGGAACGCACGTTCCATGTCCGGGCGTTCAGAAAGAAACTGCTGCAATGCCTTTGCAGACACACCGCCCAGTGACAGATAATTGTGCTGCTGCCAGTTTTTCGGAAACAGCTCAATGAAAGACAGCAGGTCGATGGGGGCTTCAAAGACCAGCAACTGCTTGTCGGTGCCACGATGGGCAAAGCCAAATGCCTTTTCTGCGCCGGCTGCATCCTGCCGGAACTTCTCCCGAATCCCACGGCTGCTTGCATAGCGTGGATGCCCGTCTGCATCCCGCCCCACAAAGACCACGTTGTGGTGAGCAGCATCCTCGTAAATATCTCCGGCGGCAATGAAGAAGTTCACCAGCGAGGGACTGAGTTTCCGTTCCTGCGTCAGATAGTTCAGGATGTTGGCATTGGTGACGTTCCGCAGCGGCAAGCGAAACGCCGGAGAGGGGGCGGGGTCAGTCTCCGGCTGGGCTTCACCTGGCTCTCCGGTCAGCATCTGCACCGCTTCAGGGAAGGACTTGCCGTAAAACTCCATCACAAAATCGACCGGATAGCCGCCCTTGCTCTGGCTGTGCCGGAACCATTTGTTTCCGCACACGGTCAGACTGTCGTGAGCTTTCCAGCGATACTCTTTTCCGCTGTGCACCAGCGTTTCGCCCTGCGCACGGAGAAAATCTTCCAGATTGGCGGCGTTTGCACGGTCAATTTTGGCTTGCGTGTAGGTCATATTCCTTCCTCCTTAAAGTTCCGGTGTGTTCTTCTGCTGCTCCGGTCTCTTCGGGGCGGCGGTGGCTTTGGCTTCATGCAGCTTCTTCAGCACAGATTCTTTCTCCGGGGTCTTGCCGTCCGATGCGGAAAGCTGCTGCTTATTCAGCACCATGTCGATATACTTGCGGATATTTTTCAGCGCGGTCAGGTCGGGTTGCAGGGCTTCAAGCTGGCTGCGCAGCTCGGCGCTGCCCGATTGCAGCACCGAAAATTCGGCATCCAATGCCGAAAAATCCACAGTTGTGCTGCCGTTCAGTTTCATCAGGGTGCGGACAGCTTTGTTAAAGGCGTCCAATTCCTCTTTGTGCTGGGCGGCATAAGCGTCCTTGATCAGCTTGAAGTTCTTCTTGATAAAGGTATCATGGATGGGCTTCAGCTTGTCATGGACGGCGGCAGCGTCCTTGATTTGAGCAATTGAACGCATCCGGTTCTCGTTCTGCTTCAACTGTCTGCGGAGAGGGGCGGCAGTCTGGTTCAGGTCTTTGATTGCAGCGTTCAAGTCCTCGACCGTGTTCAGCGAGTGGGCTTTCAGATAGTCAACAGCCTGCATGACTTCGGAAAGGTCACGGGCTGTGCATTTTATCTGCGCCTTACTCGACCACCCGCTGCGCTGCTCATTGCGGAGGTTGAAGTAGTCCACCAGCAGATTGGACAGCGTGGGTTCCTTTGCTTGTTCCAGTGCATCCAAAAGAATCTGCTTCTTTTCGGCCAGGTCTGCGATCCAGCGTTGCAGCCCACGGATGGTGCTGCGGATGGACTGCATCAGGCTGTTGGCAGTGCGAATATCCCGATTGAGATTTCCGAGAAAGGTTTCGATTCCTCGCTTCTCCATCTGGTGAGCAGCGGGGCCGAGATGGACGGTCGGAATCTGCTGCACTCCCTGCCGCTCGAATGAGCGGAGGTCAACACGTTCCGGTCTGCCAGCGGCTTCCAGATAGCGGTTGGTGATAGTCTCCCAGCTATGCCGCCAGACCTCGGCGTACTTCTGGTCGTTCCAGTCCACCGTATTTTCTTTGTGGCATTTCCAGTTGCCGGATGGGAGTTGGATGCGCTCGCCGTTCTCGTCAAGGTCGTAAACCTTGCGGGCTTTCGGGAGCCACTTGCCATGTTCGTCCATTGCCCGAATCGTCAGCAGAATGTGGGCGTGTGGGTTTCCATCGCCTTTGTCGTGGATGGCAAAGTCGGCTATCATGCCTTTGGAAACAAACTGCTCCTGACAAAATTCCTTTATCATGGAGAGATACTGTTCCTTCGGCACCTCCACCGGAAATGCCAGCACGATGCGCCGGGCAAGCTGGGAGTTCCACTGGTTCTCCACAGCTTCCACGGCGTTCCAGAGGGTTGCCCGGTCTGCAAATCCGGGCGGCGCATGGGACGGCAGCATGATTTCGGCGTGGACAAGCTCTTTCTTCTTGTTGTAGAATTTCGTTTTCTGGTCGTACTCGCTGAACAGCCGTTCACCGCTCTGATAAGCGGCCCCGGCAACAGCGGACTGTCCTTGGCTACGCTTGACGATGGTGATTTTGAAATGCGGACACGGAATAGGCATCACCCCCAAACAAAAAGACCGCCCAGCAAGATTGCTCTTGATGAACGGTCTGGAATCATATTCGGTTGTGCTCGCCGCCTTGGGAACGGAGTGCCGTGCGCTTCGGTCTTAGGCGGGAGCCGCAAAAGGATAGCTGCGGAGCAGCGCAAGGAAAATGCAGTTTTCCTTGTGATGGAATCGGGCTGGCGCACAAACGCCAGCTTCGATTTCATCGAGCCGTCTGCAAGACCGCAATTTCACCGGAACGGTGTATAATTGCGCCCTTTATTCTAAAGGGTTTTGGACGTTGCTGCGTTCGTGAACATCATGCACCATCTTTGCAAGTGCCAGCACGACTTCAGGCTGGCGGAACGAGATTTTCAGCAGTTCCATCACCTGATCATCGGTCAATTCTCCCGGACAGACCAGAAAACTTTCCAGCATTCCAGCACGAGTGCAAAGACGATGCACGCGCTCTTTTCGGTTCAGCTCTGACATCTGGCGTTCAAGAATCTTCTCTCGGTGCTGGCAAGAGCGCAGCTTCTGCTCTGCTTTGGCTTTTTCGTTGTGGAGGTAGGCTAGGTCTGTTTTCGGTTGGGTCATGGCATCACACTCCTCTTTTATGATTGGTATATGTAAGGAATACAAAAAGCAGGAAGCATCTACTCCTACGAAAGTTGCTTCCTGCTATATTGCTATTAAAAAGTCAGTTTCATCTCACGGGTAAACTCAACAAAGTTGATACATGTAACCCCATAGGCATCACAGATATTGGGGATTTTGGGAGCATTAAGACTATTAGAGCGAACTTCTTCTGTAACCAATGCGCAGTGCTGTTCTTGCGCAAGAGCTATTACAAAAGGATCTGCGTTGTTTTGTTTCTTTCCGCCCTCAACAAGCCCACGATGCTCTGATAAAATTTTGCGAACCTTTTCTTGAATGGAAATTTCCGATGGTAAAAAATATTCTTTCCTACTTTTCGCCCATTCGGATAACGAATCGTCACTTCTTGTTAGCTCATCATAAACTTCACGGCTCGATATTATCGTTCCACTCGCCATGAGTTCATCAATTTTATTCCATACAGAAGGATAAACATCTCTTGGCTGCCTCTGATGTAGATTGATAAATATGTTAGCATCAAATACATATTTGTCTCCCACTAGAAGCACCACCTTTCCAGTTTCCCGAAATTTTTAGCTTTGAGATTTAGTAAATAACTTGACGTATCTCTTGCCGTTATCTTCTCTGCGTAGTAAGCATTGAGTACTGTCCTTGCATATAGTTTTCCAACTTGTGACACAGTATCAGTGACTGGCGGAAGAAAACCTTTTTTGGGTTTTTGAGCTTTATACGCTTTATACTCATCCGAATACCGATTAAGCGTTTCATAATAAAACGGCTGAGAGATAATGTTGAGTTCCCAAAGGCAGTGAAGAATAACTTGCTTACTTACCGCAAAGTCTTTTGCTATTTTGCCGACACGTCCATCATCAAAGCCATAGATTTGAATCTCTTTTATAATTGGGTGCTTGGCAATACTCGATTTCGGAACCAACACCATTCCTGCAATTTGATTGCATCGTAATTCCAATTCATTATTAGAAGTGGAATTTTCAGATACATCTGTGCAAATTCCAGATGTACGGGTGACAATATGAACAAGTTCATGACAGAGGGTAAATAATCTTGCCGAAGGTTCGTCTTTTCGATTCAGAACGATTATCGGCATTTGCTCATACGCAACAGATAATCCTCGCATTTCACTCGTTTCTATTTTTGCAGCTTGAAATACAAGTACATCTTTTTTTTCCAGGGCTTCTACACAATGGGATAATGCTTTTTCGGGATAGCGAAACTTCTTTTGGGTAGTCATATTCAGATTTAGCAGTTCTCGAATAACCTTTGCGATTTCCTCGTTGCTGCTTTTCACATCAACTTTAATCGGGAAATCCAACGTTTTCTTGCCGATTTCCTCGTACAAATCCAACATGGAGTCTCGGCGATCCTCAATGTCCCTTAAGAGCCATCTTAATTCACGAGATTCTGTACTCTGAACACCCATGTTTCCAAAAGCACGATAGTCCACTTTGCTAAGTCGCTTCTTCTTTTGAGGCGTATCCGGAAGATAGAAGTAAACAAACGGAACCCTATACTGCCTAGCCAGTTCTTTTGCCTGAGTCAATGTCGGGTAAGATATTCCATCTTCCCATTCTTCAATTTTTTGAGGTGGGATTTTCATTTTAGATGCAATTTCATCAACAGAAATGGCATCCAATTCTCTCGCCCAAACAAGAACCTCTGGCGTTACCAAAGCGGGAATCGATTTTGCCATAACATCCAACCTCCTTTCTGAAACTCAACCCACAAAAATATTAAATTACGTTATTTCCAGTTCAGCACGTCTTTGTTCTGCTCAATAAAATCATTTACAACAGCTTCGATCACTGGAACGGAAACGGAGTTTCCAAACTGCTTGTATGCAAAAGCATCTGTGGGATTTACAATAAAACTATCTGGAAAACCTTGAAGTCTTGCACACTCCCTCGGTGTAATTCGCCTCGGTCGATTATTTTGAACAACGCCAAGACGATTGGAATCGGACGAGGTTAGCGTAATAGAAATGCTATTAGGGTCAAGAAACTTAAAGACCTCAAAAGACATATTTCCACATACAGGGTTAAATCTTCCATTATCTTCTTTCAGGTAGCCCTTTTGCTTCAAAGACTCTATTACATCCAGAATATCTTTATCAGTGTAAAAGGTCTGTATTTGCTCTAGGCTAAGCTTCTTTCCGTCCTGCTGTTTCCCAAAAATCGGTTTTCGACGATTCTGAATAAGGAGGTTCATAAACTTGATTTCTTGGGGAGTACAATGTCCCTTTGTTCCGAGTTCCCATGAGTGCAAAGATTGACCGCCACGATAGTCAATGAGTCGGCAACCATTTAATCTTGACAAATCATCGCCAACAACAGACCGCAACTGATTTTCAAAGGTTTTAGAGCAGTAATATTTTTCGTCAACAGTTTCTTCAATTATATCCCTGACCATCCGTTTGGACTGAGAATTGCCAAGCTCAAAGAAATTTGTTTGTTCATACTTTCGCTTAAAGTCATGAGAATCTGTCGCGCCCAGATTAGTTCTTAGTGACATTTTGGGCGTAGCGTTTTTAATCCCGAGAATATATAAACGCACACGATTTTGGGGCACTCCAAAGTTGGAACTATTAAGCAACATATCATAAGTTCCATATCCTAAATCGTGGAGTTTTGACATGATAGTATCAAAAGTACGCCCTTCATCATGCGTATATAAACCTCTTACATTTTCGAGAAGAAAAGCTTTTGGCTGGTACTTTTGAAGGATACGCTCAATTTCAAAAAACAACGTACCTCTAGTGTCACCAAATCCTTTTCGCTTGCCTGCATACGAAAACGGTTGACACGGAAAACCACCAAGCAAAAAGTCAAACGGTTCAATCTCAGTGATTTCATGGATGTCACCACAAGGATGTTCGCCGAAGTTCAGCTGGTATGTCTCACAGGCTTTTTCATTGATTTCGCTGGACAAAACACATTTAGAATCAATACCATGTTTTTTTAGTGCTGCCTCAGCACCCAGACGGATACCACCAACACCAGCGAACAAATCAATTGTTCTTATCATCCAATTCTCTCCTTAATAAACTCCGTCAGCAACTGGAACTCTTCCGGAGTATATGCAACAGTACAATGGCTGTTTTCACAAAGTACCCTTACAGCGGCTCTTCTTGCAAAATTACCAGCACCATCTATAATATAAGCAATGTAGTTTCGGCTATTAGCGATTTTCTCGAATCTGTCACGAGCCTGACCGCCTTTACGTTCAATCGTACTATTTGTGGTTTCTTGGAAAGTTACTTCAATGGCAACATACTTCTTGTGACGGCTATGGTCATCTACACGGTCTACTACAACATCAAAGTTTGTTAACGTATCGCCGTCATTTTGAGTGACACCCGGAATTGTACCGTTGCTTTTCACGCAATAATTCTCGCCTAAAGTAGTAGTTAAATATTCCACCACATACTGTTGAGCTACATTGCCGAGATCAGAAGCAGTCTTACCGCTAATGATTCTACTTACGCGAATGTAATTTTGCCGGACGAAAGTTTCAACCTCAGTATCATCTCCAAGGTATTCATAGGGTGTACACTTAAAGAAAATAGCACGGTTACTTGCTTCAACTGCTGCACCACCAAAAGTCAATAACATAATCAAATCTTTGCACAGATTTACATCTGCACGAGTAGAAGCCAAGTTTTCCAAGGTGTCGATTTTCATGCGTTTATTGGTCAGAACACCAGAAACAGGCAATGCGGAGAATGTATATTCACAAGGGCCATTTCCAATGTCGAACACAAATTTTCCATCAGGAAATAGCTCTCGAAAATCTTTGTTGACTCGTTGAAGCGGTTCGCTGCCAAAGTCAACCAAAACAACAAGATGCTTCAAAAAGAGGTTGTATGAAAAACCGGCGGCATCGATTAGATTAAACAGGCTTGAGGGAACTGCTTTGTTTGCAAGTTTCAATATAGCGATAAATTTATCTTGCGAATCCAACAATGCTTGTAAAATGCTAATTTTTTGAGCTTCTTCACGAACCTCTTTCGGCCACCATTTGCAGGCATGGGTTTCAAGCTCATCTATGGTGCGCTCATATTTATCTTCATTCATCTTTTACATCTCCTTTTGATTGGTCATCACTGCCATCTGACGTAAACTCCAAGATGTCATCAACTTGGCAGTCTAACACGGAACATATTTTTTCAATTGAGTCCAATGCGATATACTGATTTCTTTTCATACGGGTGAAAATATTAGCACTAACACCTGCTTTTGAAATAAGCTCAGTGTTGGAAATGTTTCGGTCAATCATCAGGTGAAATAATCGTTTGTATGTTACTGCCACTATATATCACCACCTTTGTCATTCATTATTATGAAAGTATATCACACAAATGGGATTTTTTCAATTTTTCGTTAATGACAGGCAGAATATAAGCAGATTCAACATAAATGATTGCTCAAATTTGGTGATTGTTACATTTTATGTACGAAGATGCCGGAAACAACTTCGGCATCTTCGAGAAGAATACTCAGATATAAATTTTCACTTCTGAATTTAACCGATACTGTTGGCCTGCCATGCCACTACTTTTTTGATTCCAGCACATCTTCGGATGCTGAACAGCAAGGTCGGCAAGCTGCTTCTGTAAGTCGGAATTCAGCGTGAACACGCTGTAAGTTCCGTCTCCGATAGCGTAAATCATGGTTTCCAGCTTACACGGCATCAGTGTATTCGTCATCTTCGTCCTCCTCAAACATCTCAGGCCCCCAATCCTCATCACGTTCGATGTCCTGCGCCAGCTTCTCCATCCCGGCATAGCACTCCATCTCGGAACGGACGAAGTAGAACATCTGGTCATACCAGCGTTCCAGATGCAGCGTTTCGTCCTCCAGCTTCCGGTAGAAGTCATACACCAGCTTGTTCTGATTGGGGTCAACCGTCAGCCCGGCAATCTCGTACAGCCGCTTGCGGGTCAACTCCAGATTGGCGCAGCCATAGGTGTAGAGCAGCTTCTTTTCTTCAAACGTCAGTTTCATAGGCTTGTACCTCCGTATTAAAAAATGGTCTGCCTTGTGCAGACCCGATGTAACAAAAAGACCGCCGTGCATTGCGCAGGACGGTCTTGAACTCAGGATTGGAGAAAATCCCGGAGTTCCTCAGCGAAAAAGGAGATTTTTGCGATAGCAGCTATCGCTATGTAAGGCAGGACGAAAACCACAAATGCGGTAATCAGCATTTTCAGGACTTCGCCGCCGTCTGCCAGCTTCATGACCCAGCTTGCAAGCGCCACGAAAAAGAACAGTCCCGCCAGCAGATTCGTCAGGATCGTGGAGAAGGTCGTGAGGAAGATGCCCACCCACTGCGCCAGAATCAGCAGCAAAAGCAGCGGAAAAAGGGCAAGTTTCAGCATCCATTTCAGCACAGCCATCGTGGGCACCTCCTTATACAAAAATCAGCTCAGACTTGATGATTTCCTCGGCACGGTTGCGGATGCTGTTCATCCGGCGCACCCACTCCAGTTGATTGGCAGCTTTCAGGGCTTCGGTCACGCCCTCGGCTTCCTGCATCTGCCGGACGGTCAATGCAAGCTGCTCTTCGGACTGTTTGTCCAGCTTGGCAATGTAGCTACCCAGTTCCCCGGACAGGAGCAGTTGATTGTACCGGATGGGATGATGTTCTTTCAGATACCTTTTATGTAAGCGGCCCCACCGCCCGGTGGGGTGCTGTTCTGTCGGGGCTGCTGCGGTCAGGTTCGGCAGATAGTGGTCATTGACAAGGGTGTAGTCCAGACCGTTGGCGTTGTCATGGATGGAATTTTTCATGGTAGTCATGCTGCATTATCCTCCTTTGGTTTCGGCGTTGGGACTGCTTCTGGGTCAGGTTTTGGATTTTCTTTTTTCTTGTGATAGAATTCCAAGGTTTTCCTGTTGTGGTTAATTCTCCTGCACTCATCGGAACAAAATTCCTGCTGGCTGTGTGTAGGCCAGTAGGAATGACCGCACACGGCGCAGATACGTTGCCGGTAGTAATGATTTCCTCTTTCGGCTTCTCTATCGGCTTTCTTTTGCTCCTGTCTTGCCTGATTCCAGCAGTCTCTTGAACAGAAAAGTTGTCGGTTGCTCGTAGGTGTAAACTCCTTCCCGCAGTGCGGACACGTTTTGGTTTTAATGATCTCGCCACCGTTTTCAGCGATTTTCTTTGCCTTTCGTTTTTCTCGGTAGGCTTTTTCACGTTTGCGTTGCTTTTCCATGCGCTGCTGTTCTTCCTGCTCCTTCTGTGCTTTCAATTCGGCAAGTTCTTCCTCGGTATAAGCAATATCGACTTGACCTACATAGTTAAAATAAATGTCAACCTTTTGTGTGCGGGCGTTGCCTGTACCCTCGGCTTCATAAACAACGATCTTATCGACAAGTTCGTTAAACATTGAATCGGAGATTTCTGTTGGATTTTTGCACTTGCGAATCAGCGAAATAAAATTCTGAATATCAGCAGAACTTGATTTATCTTCGGCAATTTCGGATTTCATCGTTTCCATTTTCGTTTCCAATTCTGCCTGCTCGCTATCATACTGTGCCATCAGCTGCTTGTACTGTCGTTCGGGCAACAGTCCAGACATAAGATTTTCGTACAGGCTACGAATAAGGGCAGAAAGCTCATCATAGCGTTTTTGGCAACGTTTCAATTCTGATTGATTCTGCTTCGGCTTTTCTTCACGTTTCTCTTTCCAAAGGGATTGCAGTTCCAAAGCGAAGGTTTCTTCATCTTTTAGAACAAATCTCGAAAAGCGTTTGACCGATGCCAATATCAGGGCTTCAACATTATCGGCACTGATTGAATGGGCAGTGCAGCTATTCACCCGACTTGCATATCCACCACAACGATAAGAATATTGAGTAGACCCATCCTTTTTACTGTAGTGTGTTTGCAAGGTCAATCTTCTGCCGCAATCGGCACAATACAGATACCCGCTTAAACGGTTGGTGTGCGTTCCCCAAGCAGAAGCACGATTCACTCGGCATCTGCGTTTCTGAACACTATCCCAAAGTTCTTGCGGTATAATCGGTTCATGCGTGTTCTGGAAAACATACTGTTCATCTTCGTCTGTTTCTTTTCTCTTGTGAAGTTTGAAATTTGTGCTTACAGATTTTCGTAAAACAGTGTGTCCCAGATATTCCTGCCGACCTAAAATTGTTCTTACGGAGGAGGTGCCCCACAGGTACGGATTGGAGAACTTTGTCCCATTGTACTGCTCCGGGTGATATTTCTTTGCGTATGCAGCAGGAATCAGGACTTTTTCCTCTGTCAACAGTTCTGCGATTGTCCGTGGGCTTTTTCCTTCGTTCGCAAGAAGAAAAATGCGCTTTACGACTTCGGATGCCACCGGATCAACAACAAGTGTCTGCTTGTCGTTCGGCAAACGGTTATATCCATACGGAATAGAGCCGCTGCAACGTTTTCCATCTTTCATCCGGGCATCGAACACAGCCTTGATTTTATTGCTCGTGTCTTTGGCATACCATTCGTTCATAATATTCAAAAACGGAGCAAAATCATTGTCTGAAGCATTGTTGCTGTCGATGCTGTTGTTGATTGCAAGGAATCGGACGTTTTTCTGTGGGAACAGAACTTCCGTATAAAAACCGACTTGCAGATAATTTCGTCCTAAGCGGCTCATGTCCTTAACAATCAGCGTTTCAACATTTCCTGCTTCTACTTCTTTTATCAGCGATTGAAAGCCGGGACGATTGAAATTCACACCTGAAAAGCCATCATCTGTAAAATGGCAGATGTTCTTGAAGCCGTTCTTTTTGGCGTAATCTTCCAGATATTTCTTTTGGTTGGTGATGGAATTGGATTCGCCAGCAAGATCATCATCTCTTGACAAACGCTCATAGAGTGCGGTGATTTTTTGTATTTTCGGCATTTGCTCTACCTCCTTTCTTATGGAATCTTTCAATTTAGGACAATCAAATTTATTGTCCTGATTAAGTATAGCCTTCCGGGGCAAGCTCAATGGCCGTGGTCGTCTCACCAAAGGTGGATGCCCAGCAGTCGAAGTGGGTCAGCTTTTTCTGCTGCAAGGTGCTGTATTGCAAGTACCGCATGACCGTGTACAACTCGGTCATGGAGTTGCTCACGGGGGTGCCGGTAGCGAACACCACGCCCCGCCCGCCGGTAATCTCGTCCAGATAGCGGCACTTGCCAAACATATCGCTGGATTTTTGCGCTTCACTAGTGGATAATCCTGCGACATTCCGCATTTTTGTGGTCAAAAAGAGGTTCTTGTAAAAATGGCTTTCGTCCACAAAAAGCCTGTCAACGCCCAGTTGCTCAAAGGTGATCACATCATCCTTTCGCTCATCGGAGCGCAGTTTTTCCAGCTTGGTTTCCAGCGTTTTCCGGGTCTTTTCCATCTGCTTGATGGAGAAATTCTCGCCTGCGTGGACTTTCAGCTCATTGATGGCGGCAAGCGTTTCATAAATTTGCTCCTGAATGATGCGCTCCTGCCGCTCAAAGGACAGCGGAATACGCTCAAACTGGCTATGCCCGATAATGACGGCATCGTAGTCGCCGGTGGCGATGCGGGCGCAGAACTTTTTGCGATTGGCAGTTTCAAAGTCCTTGCGCCGTGCCACTAAAAGTTTGGCGTTGGGGTAGAGGTTCAGAAACTCCGAAGCCCACTGCTCTGTCAGGTGATTGGGCACCACGAACAGCGATTTTTGGCACAAACCAAGGCGTTTTGCTTCCATAGCAGACGCCGCCATTTCGTAGGTTTTGCCCGCACCAACTTCGTGCGCAAGCAGCGTATTACCGCCATAAAGCACATGAGCGATGGCGTTGCGCTGGTGCTCCCGGAGGGTGATCTCCGGGTTCATGCCCACGAATTTGATGTGGGAGCCATCGTATTCACGGGGGCGGGTAGAGTTGAACAGCTCGTTGTATTGTTTCACCAGCGCAATGCGCCGCTGGGGGTCCTGCCAGATCCAGTTGGCGAAAGCGTCCTTGATGACCTGCTGTTTCTGCTGCGCCAGCATGGTCTCCCGTTTGTTCAGCACACGCTTGGGCTTGCCCTCGGCATCCTCGATGGTGTCGTAGATGCGGACATCTTTCAGGTTCAGGGTTTCTTCCAGAATCTTGTAGGCGTTGGCGCGGGATGTACCGTAGGTTTCGGAAGAGATAATATCGCCACGTCCCGTGGCCGTTTTGCCCTCCACACGCCACTCGGCAGTATAGGGAGAATATCTCACTTTGACTGCATGGCGTAGATAGTAGGGAATCTGGAAAGTCTCGGTCATAAACTTCTGGATAATGTCCGGGTCCAACCAAGTAGCACCCAGCCGCACATCAATTTCAGATGCCTCCAGATCTTTGGGCTGCGCTTTGGTCAGCGCATCCACATTGACGGCAAATTCCGGGTTGGTCTCTGCCGCAAACTGCGCCATCCGCAGCTTTGCCCGGACATCGCCGGACAGGTACTCGTCTGCCATCTGCCAGCCTGCTTCCGGGTCGGTAGGGTCGGCGGCAGGGTCCTTGAAGATCACGCCGGAAAGTTCGGCGGTAATGCGCCCATAGTCACCGGGGGTGCCCAGCAGTTCTGCCATATAGGGTAAATCCACCTTGCCGCGTTCTCCGATGGACACCGCCAACGCTTCGCTAGGGGTATCCACACTGGTGACGTTGCGCTCCGGGCGAATGGTACGCTTGGTGAACATCGCTGCCTTGGATTTAAGCTGACCCTGCTCGTCCAGATTTTCCAGCGAACAGAGCAGATAGTCGGAGGAATCCTGCTCAAATAGCCGCCCGTTTTTGCGGTCGTTCAGCAGACCGTACTTTGCGGTAAAGGCATCGTAGGCGATGTTCAAACGCTCCTGCGTTGCCTTAATGTCGGCATCGGGATAGTCCTCCAACTGCTGCTGAATCAGGTCATTGACGATCTGCCGCAGTTCCACCATGCCGGTGACACGTCCCTTGGCAGTGTCGGACAGTTCCACCTGCGTCATCACGGAGTTTTCCCGGTAGAACACCTCGCCGTCCACCACCGTGTAGGAAAAGTTCTTCACGTCCGGGTCGGCAGGCAGGGTGCGCCGGGCGGCTTCTTCCTCGGCAATGTCGGGAGTGTCCACCTCGGCGGCGGCATACTGTCCCTCGATGTGCTGCACCGCCTCGGCAAGCTGCTCTGCAAGACTGGTGCCCTCGATGGGCGCAACGGTCAGGCCGTGACCGTACTGGGTGCTTTCCATCGTCAGTTCGCCCAGAACCATCTCCGGGTGGTCTACGAAATACTGGTTGATGGCAAAGCCGTCCTCGGTCTTGCCAAGCTGCACCCATGCAGGCTCAATGTCCGCAGGGCGGTCACGCTTCTGCAAAAAGATAATATCGCTGACGACCTCTGTGCCTGCATTCGCCTTGAACGCATTGTTGGGCAGACGGATCGCACCCAGCAGGTCGGCTCGCTCTGCCATGTGTTTGCGAGCGGTGCTGTCCTTGCTGTCCATGGTGTAGCGAGATGTGACAAAGGCAACGATGCCGCCCGGACGCACTTGGTCGATGGCTTTTGCAAAGAAATAATTGTGGATGCTAAAACCAAGTTTGTTGTACGCCTTGTCGTTGGCTCTGTATTGACCAAAGGGCACGTTGCCGACAGCGAGGTCATAAAAATCACGGCGGTCGGTGGTCTCAAAGCCAGCCACAGTAATGTCAGCCTGCGGGTACAGTTTTTTCGCAATGCGCCCGGTGATGGAATCCAACTCCACGCCGTATAAGCGGCTGTCTGCCATGCTGTCCGGCAGCATTCCAAAGAAGTTGCCCACGCCCATACTAGGTTCCAGAATGTTACCGCTGCGGAAACCCATGCGCTCCACCGCATCGTAAATACTACGGATCACGGTGGGGCTGGTGTAGTGGGCGTTCAGGGTGCTGGAACGGGCGGCGGCGTATTCGTCCTCGGAAAGCAGCCCTTTCAGTTCGGCACACTCTTTTGCCCAGCCGTCCTTATTGGGGTCAAAGGCATCTGCCAGACCGCCCCAGCCCACATATTGCGAAAGTACCTGCTGTTCCTCGGCGGTGGCACCCCGATGCTCTTCTTCCAGCTTGAACAGGGTACGGATGGCTTCGATGTTCCGGGCAAATTTCTGTTTGGGGCCTCCGACACCCAAATCATCATCCGTGATGTGGAAGTTCCCGGCAAGTTCAAGTGTGGATCGTTCCGGTTCAACTGCATCCAGAGCAGGTGATTTTGAGCCAATCGTCTGGATCACAATATCATAAGGCATACGGTTTTCTTCAGCAGGGTATATGGCAACCGTTTTTACAGTATCATCTGGCTGCGTAGTAACCTGTTCATTCTGCCGCAAGCCATCCTCGAATTGTCGTTTGTTGATAACTTCGTTATCCCACGACTGCCCCTGTGCGCTGGTGTCGATGCGAACATCCGTTTCGCCCACATAGCCGATTGTTCCTTCGATGGTTCGGGTAGGAAGGTCAACGATAACACTGTCACCGACCTTATAATCGGGCAGGGGGTGTTCCATCACATCCTGTTCCTGCTCGTACAACTCCCGGACAAGAGCCAGCGGCTCTTCCCGGAAAATAGGCATCCGCATTTCTGCCAGTGCCACATCCTGCAGGGTCACACTGTCCTTGCCGAAATTGACGTTATCCACCCGGAATGCTCGCCCCTCCATGTGGATGGTAGTGCCCAGCGGCAGATAGTCCTCCCGGCGCAGATACTTGGTTTGGTGGTGGGTGCCATCCTCGTTCAGCCCGGCAAGGTAGATGTTCTCGCCGCACTGCCACAGTTGTTTGGCACGGTATGCCCACTGGTCGCGGGGAAAGCCGATGACCGGGACGGTGCCCAGTGCTGTTTCTTTTTCCAGAAGTTTGCCGCCCAGAAGTTCACTGACTTTTTGCGCGTCATCTGCGTAAAACTCAAACTGTCCGTTCTGCTCAAAGCCCACCAGCGCATCCGGGTGCTGCTCCTTCAGGGCATTGTACTCGGTGGCGGCATCCAGCGGCAGCAGTGCCGGGCGTTCCTCCGCCTTGCTGTGATAATGCTCCAGTTCTTCGTCCGTAACGCTGACCAGTTCCGAAAAATCCAGAGCCTCCAACTCGGTTTCGGTCAGATCTTCCAGACTTTCGTACTGCCGCTCATCTATCAATACCTCGCCCAGATACCGCTCCACTCGATACCCCACCAGATCCACGTTGACCTGAATGGGAATGTCCTCGTCGGTGGCGTGGGTGTAGGCAATGCCAATCTTGGATAGGTCGGAAAAGTTCGGCTCAGAGTCGTATTCCTCCTGACAAAATTCCCGAATCAGGTTTTTGGCATGATCTATGGCACCATCCGGCTTTACGCTGACAGGCGCAGGGGGCGTGTAATGCTCCTTCTCCTTGTCCGTCAGGTAGCGGTCGGACTGGATCATCAGGTCGATATACTTTTCCACCTGCGCCCATTTCAGGGTGATTTTCTGGTGGTCAGGGTAATGGTCAAATTCCAGTCCCTTCCAGTCGTGGTTCACAAAACCCCGGCTTCCGTCCAGAAAATCGTGGGAGTGCCCACCAATGCCGTACTCCTTTGCCAGTGCTTTGGCACGGAGTTTGCGGTCAGGCTGGGTCTGGTACAGTGTCATAATGCGCTGCTTGCCACCTGCAAACCCAGAACCATGCTTACGCAGTTCGTTTTCAATTTCAGCCTGCGACAAAACAAAAGCGGAGGGCGTTTTTTCGCTCTCCGCTCGGTCGATTTTTTCGATTTGCTGGGCTTCGGTGGGGAGGACGGCATCCAGAAAACTTAGCTGTAGATCAGCTCCGTCATCACCAGTTCCTCTGCCTGCGCTTTCAGACTGTTCATGTGCTGCACCCACATCAGTTGGTTCTGCGCTTTGTCCGGGGCCGGGTTCTGCTTCAGCAGTTCGGCCATCATCTGCTGCATCCGGCTCTCTGCCGTCTGCTCCACCTCCATCAGGTGCGGGTACAGGCTCCCGTTCAGGAGCATCGTGTTGTACAGTACCGGGCGATGGTTCATCAGATACGTCCGGCACAGCCTGCCGTACTTGCCCAGCGGCTTCCGGGGCTGGTTCAGGGTCAGGTTCGGGAGAAGGTAATCCCCGGTCTGCGTGTAGTTCAGATTGCTGCTCATATTCATGCTGACTCCTTTCATTGTTTCGGCGGCGGATGGTGGTTTTTACGGTGCGCTCGATTTTGCGTAAGACCTCGCGGCTGATGTCGCTGGTAGCGGCACCCAGCGCATAGACTGCATCGGGTGTGGAAAAGGTGTGGATGGCCTGAAAGTCATCCTTGTCAAAGTAGCCTTCCGGTTCAAACCCGCATCGTTCTAATAGAGTGTAGGTGACGCTCATTGTCGCAGCGGCCTTGAACTGAAGTTCCTTTCCACTACTATCATAATCATCAAAGAAAGAGCCGTCAACGATGTTGAGGATGTCGCCGCTGTTGTTGTCCCAATAATCGTTAACCAGCTTCTCCGCAATATTTACGAGCTGCTGGCTGAGCCGTTCATGGCTGATGCCGTATTCTGCGGTCAGCATCTCAGACACCGGCTTGAAAAGGTCGTCATTCATTTCCCATCGTTCCGGGTCGCGAGAATTGCGCCGTACTCCGGTGTCCGACACATCAAACACATAGTGCAGACGCGGGTATCCGCTGGATTCGTCCAACAGGGCGATGCCCTTGGAGCCACGCCGGACATACCGGTTCATGCGGTTGTTCCAGATG
Source organism: Faecalibacterium sp. I3-3-33 (assembly GCF_023347295.1). Lineage (NCBI taxonomy): Bacteria > Bacillati > Bacillota > Clostridia > Eubacteriales > Oscillospiraceae > Faecalibacterium > Faecalibacterium sp. I3-3-33. The sequence continues at coordinate 1,054,704 of NZ_CP094469.1, read as the reverse complement.
TCGTAATCGGCGCAGGCTGTGGCATCGGGTCGCTGAGCGTAGATCATCAACTGGTCTGCAAAACTGTACTTGTACAGCCGGGATGCAGTGGTCAGGTAATCCGTCCAGCTTTCCCAGTACCGAGTCAAGCCGTTCGCCGTGCGCTGGGCAAGGGCAAGGTATTCTTCGGTTTTGCTTGGCATTTTGGCCTCCTTTTTCAGATTTTAGGGTATAAAAATAGCGGGCAACCGTTTTGGGGTTGCCCGCAAGGGATGTAATAAAGATCGATTATTATTCAAACTTTTTATGACACTTTGGGCACTCTTTAGGGATTGGTCTATAACCAACAAGCGAGCAGCCACAATAAGGACATTTCATCATAATGAGATGATATACAATGCCGCCAATAACAACTATTGCACCGATTAACAGGCACAGGTTGATTTTGTACTCCTTTGTTGTCATTGCGCCTATTACCACGAGCAATATTCCTGTTACCAAGATGAGACAAGAAATGAAAGCGTGCTTTTGCGGGCTGTTGTTTTTCATATGGTCACGTTCCTTTGTCAAATTCCGAGTTGTCGAATTGAGCATATTACATAAGCGAACACTCCAACCCTACAGCTCAGTTTCCACCGCAAGCTGCTCCTGCTTTTCTTTTTCGTCAGCGATTTGGACATCAACATCTTCGCGCATCTTTTTCAGAAGTGCAAGGACTCGCTTGATTTGATCCTTGGTGTTTTCCACCCTGCTCTGTGCCTGATTGATGTGATCCAGAACCGCCCAGTCTGCAAAGAGGCCGTCAAAGAAGAAATCTGCAAATTTCAGAAAGCTGTCCACCGTAACCTGAAGGTCTGCGGTGATCTCAACATCGGCAAGCTCAGTTTTGAACCGCCGCAGTTCCACTTGGAGCTGTTCGATTTGTTCCTGTGCATCGTCCAGTTCCTCATACTTGGCAAGATCGGCCATCAAACCGCCGCCCATTACGTCCCATGTGCTCCAGCCCTCGGCATTGTCGAGGGTTTCCAGAACTTCATTGACCGTATGCAGGGCGGTCTTTCCGGCGTTGATAGCTTCCAGCAGCTCCCGTTTTTGGACTTTCAGCGCGGCAATACGGCTTTCGCTTTCCGCAACCTGCTGTGCGGCAGGGTGGGCAGATGCTTTGATGCTTTTGATTTTTTCGGAAAGAGCAGCTTGATACTGCCTTTCGCAATCGGACAGCCGTGCCAGTCTATTTTGAATCTGATCCAAGTCGGCATCAACGGAAGAAAGGTCATGGAGAGCCGCATCGTACTTGACACGGGCTGCATAGGCTTCCTGCCGTTCCTTGTCCAGCTTTTCATCCATTTTTCCGATCACCTGATAGAAAAATGCGGCAAGGCTGTGTTCCTCCAGACGGTCCACATCAGCCTGCTCTGCCAGCTTGGATTTTTCCAGCTTTTTCAGGCGATCAGCAAGCGTATCTCTCTGGGCGGTCAGTTCTTTCTGTTTTGCTTCGCAGCTTTTCTTTTCAGCGACCTGCTGCCAAAGCTCTTTCAACGTAGAATCACTCATATGGAATGTCCTTTCCCGGCATTATGTTTCTTCATTCAGAAGCTGGTTCAAAAAATGCTGCCGATTATTTACAAATGTTTTGGTGATAACGTAGCTGTCCGTATCTTCATACTGACAAGGATGAATCGTGCCATTGTCGAAGCTAAAAATCTCAGCATCAGGCATTCCGAGGAGAATGGGTGAATGTGATACGATAATGAATTGCGCCCCTTCTTGGGCACACCGATAAATGTTGATCAGTAACGTGAGCTGCCGCTGCGGGGATAAAGCGGCTTCCGGCTCGTCAAAAATATAGACTCCATCTGCACCCATGTAGTCCTGCACAATGGCGAGGAAACTTTCACCGTGTGATTTTTGGTGATAGCCTTTGGAGGGATGATCGTCATCGGAATAGTCGATTTCCTTGGTGGCTACATTATAGAAACTCTCTGCTCGGAGAAAATACCCGAACTTTGGTCTGCGATACCCCTTGGAAATCGTCATAGCCTCACATAGTTCCGAATGGGAGTTGTATGTGGAAAATGAATAGTTCTTCGTTCCACCCTCTGCGTTGAAGCCGTAAGCAACAGCGATTGCTTCCAGAAGCGTAGATTTTCCGCTTCCATTTTCGCCAACAAAGAACGTAATGGGCTTATGGAATGTAAAAGTGTCGATTCCGCTGATGGCAGGAATCTGACGAACATAATTGTATGGGCGAACTCTGTTCCAGTCGATGGTCAGCCCTTGGATAAACAGATCATTCATACAGCACTCCATACTATATAATGTGGGAGAACGCTTAGTTCCGCTCAAACCCAAGATAGCGGGTGCCCTGAAAACTCAGCTTTCCAATGTCGCCCTCCACAAGCATTCCGTAGTCCGAACCACTTACGGTAAGCTCCATGCGGTCGCCGCTCTCTACCTGAAAGGTCACATAATAGGTCGTGAACGTATGCGCCATCGTATCGTCTGTATGGTGGCGAGAAACTTCCGTTCGCTTTGCCACAACCGTTGCCGGAACAGTCAGCCGCGGCGAATGGTTGTTTTTATTCCATGTGCTGATATTTCCGATGATGGTGTATAGGATCATACCCAAAACCACAAGGAACAGGATGGGAAACAGAATGCTGAACAGCATATCAAATCCAGCGTAAAACATCTTATTCCTCCAAAATTTCTTCCAGCAGGCACTTCACATCGTCCAGAAAAGATTCTTCTCCGAGGGTGTTCACCTTGAAGAACACCGCTTGACTGCCTCCTGCGGTGATGGCAGACAGCCGGATGGGGCTGTCCCCATTCTGGAACATGGTCAACGTCAGGCTCAGGCGGTTGCCGCCCATCATGCTGTACCGCTCAAATACACGGACACTGCACCGGGCATCGCCCTCTTTGAAATCACTGCCTGCCTCTAAATCTGCCGACCAACTGCTGTCCGGAATTTCCTGTTCCAGCTTCCGAAGCAGTTTGTCAAAATTCTTGTTTCGGATGGTCTTTTCAAAGATTGCCATAATGGTTCCTCCGTTATGCCAACGAAATTCGGTTCCTTTATCTGGAATACGAGCGAAGCTGCCGAAAAATTGCAGAGAAGCTCCTCTCAATAACCGAACGCCAGTGCGCCGCCATCCACGGCAAAATCCTGTCCGGTGATATAAGCGGCACCATCGCCCACCAGGAACTCGGCCATCTTACCCAAGTCGCGGGTGTCACCGTAGGCGTGCAGCGGCATCCGGTTCAGAATTTTCTGCTCCCGGGCTGCGTCCACTACCTGCTCGTTCATTTTGCTGCGGAACCACCCCGGCGCAATGCTGTTGACGGTGATGTTGTCCTGCGCCCACTCCACGGCCAGAGCGCGGGTCATCGCCAGCACAGCGCCCTTGCTGGCACAGTACGGCACCACCTCGCTGAAGCCCAGATGGGCGCTCATGCTGGTGATGTTGATGATGCGGCCCTTGTCCACACTTTTCTTCAGATAGGGGTAGCAAATCACACTCATCTGGAACAGATATTTGACATTCACATTCATGATATTATCAAACTGCTCCATGGGAAAGTCCTCGGCCCGGCATTTATAGCTGACGCCTGCGTTGTTTACCAGAAAATCCAGACAGCCGTTATGCTTTGCGGCCAGCTCCGCCACCAGTGTTTTCATAGCTTCTGCATTGCCGATGTCACCCCGCAGATGGACAACGCCCGGTGCACTTTCGCCTACACCCTCTTTGGGCTTTCCGGTGCGGCTGATGACATAAACTGTCGCGCCGGCCTGAGCCAGCACATTTGCGATCTGGAAACCGATCCCGCTGCTGCCGCCGGTCACGATACCGGTCTTTCCCTTCAAACCTGCCATAAAAAGCACCTCTCATCTTTTATCTGCGACCTGAAAGCTGTCAGCTTCAGTATATCATACCTTTGCAGGATGCGAAAGCTCTTATGTACGCCGCCCGTAGGCGGCAAAAATCAGTCCGGTGGAAATTCCAGTTCGGCAAACTCCGCATCAGTCAGCAGTTTCAGCTTTTCGATAACACCCTCCGACAGTTCCCGCAGGGCGGTTTCATCGGGCATCAGGTAGCACTGCATGAGCCGCAGTTCGTGGACAAGCCCCAGCCGGGTGCCGGTGTTGTAGAGTATCATCAGCATCAGTTCCTCATGGTTAAAGTTCATGTTCAGCCCTCACTTTCCGGCATACCGTGGGATTGCACTCCGGGGCATCGCACTTTTCCTTGAGATTCATCAGCACCGAAGGGCGTTCCGGCTGCTTGTCCAGAAACCCCGGCAGTTCCTTGAAGCCGATGCTGTCCACATAATGCACAGATATCTCGCCATTGCGTTTGAGTGCGATCACATCGCTGACGGACAGGCTGTGCCCCTCAAAATCCTGCGGACGGGAGAGGTTGAACATCTGAAACAGTTCTTCCAGAACCTCGTTGTCCGGCACATCCTGCCACATGGCGGGCAAATCAGCATAGTAGGTGACCTCATAATGCTCCGGGTCTGGCGTTTTGCCCCGACGATGCAGTTCCCGCATAGAAGCAAATCTTTCATCGAGGATTTTTTCGTCATGCCGCAGCTGCATCACCATATAAACATCGCACCCTGCGTTCAGAAACTTCTGCGGGATGTCCGTCATGGGTTCACCGTCAAAATTCTGATCCCATTTTTGCTGCATCGTCCACCTCACAGTTCCGGTGCAGAACGTGCAGAGGATTTTGGCGCAGACGTATCACTTGCCAGTTCTGCCAGCTTTTCCAGTGTGGAAGGGCGATGGTCTGCACTCAGTTCCTCGGCTTCCGCAACTTTATCCATGACGGCATCGTAGTCCTGCAACAGCCGCCGCCCCTTTTCCATGTGGTGTGCTTCCAGAATCTGCTCACGGGCTTCCTGAATGGTCAGTTCCGGGGCATCCAACTGCCCGCCGTCCATCACAGAATAATCGCTGTGGTAGAGGGTGTAGTCCCAGCCATCCTCACAGGACTGGACTGCAAGATAGCCCTTGCCGCCCAGTTCCCATGCAGCCTGCTCGTCCTGTGTCTGGATCTCCGGGTAGAAGTCGGCATGGTTCCGCTCCATGACCTCGGAAAACTGGCAGATGTGGAACACATTGCCCAGACCGCCCATGTCAAAGTGGTAATCATCCAGATGTTCCAGCCGTGCCGTAAAGCTGCGCCCATCCGGGTAATCCACCTGTACAACTCCGCCATCGGGAATGCGGTAGAGGTCGTCATAGTGGCTGTTGATGAGACGAATATCCTTCGGCAGCGTTTCCGGCTCCCAGATGCGCCGTCTGCCGATGCCCGCCTGCGGGATGTTTTCGAGGATCTTTACGCTTTCCTGTTGGATGACCTTGCGGTCATCGTCCGAAAGTTCAAACAGATACCAGTTCCGGGCGGCAGGGATGGCATTCCGTCCATCCGGTGGCAGATTCTTTTCGGAGATCTGCCCGCTTTCCAGTGGCTCGCCGGTCACCTTGTTGTAGGTGGCAAAGCCGACTCCTGCACCGTTTTCCCGGAGATGGAGATAGCGTTCATCGTTGATAAGGTAGACCGCTTCTTTTATCTGCTCCATCAGCACCCACCTTCAAATTCCAGCGAAAACTTGCTGCGGCCATCGGGTTCAGTGCCCAGCAGCACGGTAGCGTTGTAGGTCTTGCCCTTGGCACTCTTGCAGTCCTTCAGGCGGACCCGGCCATCCCGCAGCAACTTGTCCGCCACATGAGCGTCCAGCCGCTTGCCCAGACGCTTAAAGAACGCATTGTCCTTCCACAGCACGAAACGGCAAGGGTTGGATTCGCAGAACCAGCCTTTTTCACGCTCCACAACATTTGCACCACAGTTCGGGCAGACACCAATGATTTTGTTTTTCATAAGCGCATTCGCTCCTTTCGCAGCCTCAGTGGTTTTTACCAGCGAGGAGATCATCGTATTGATTTCGATCATAAATTCATTCGGCTCCATTTCGCCGCGTTCGATTTGTAGCAATTTCGTTTCCCAATCGGCGGTCATTTCCGGGGATTGGATTTCTTCGGGAATCACAGTGATGAGGGCTTTGCCTTTGTCGGTGGGCAGCAGCACCTTGGTTTTCTTGGTGCCCTTGCGTTCCAGAAAGCCCTTCTGCACCAGTTTTTCAATGGTGGCAGCTCTGGTTGCCGGGGTGCCGATGCCCTGACGCTCCACGCCCTCTGGCATACTGTCTGTACCCGCCGCCTGCATAGCTGACAGGAGGGTATCTTCTGATTAGAGTTGTCAAGGTGGGAAGTGGATTTTAACCACATTTCTTTTTCAGGTCGGTAATGATAAGCCGCTTCACCTTGCTTTCAGCGGTTTCTGTGCTGTCGTGATTAAAAAACACGCTCACCAGATAGGTGGTACGGCCATCCTTCGTCTTAAAAGACCCGTCAGGGGTGAGGTTCTTGTTTTCGGGCACTTTCACATTCTCCATTCAATTCCTCCTTAAATCGTCATTTTCCCAATTTGGCTGGCAGACTGGCAACTGTGGGTGTACCATGATTTTCTTGCCAGCCAAATTTTTCTGCCAGTCAAATGGCTCATTCCATCCAAAAGACCTTTTTGCGGCCTTCCACGATCTTGCTTTTCAGGGCATCGCCCAGTTCCCGCTTGGCATCCCGGACAGTTCGGCCGGGGATGCCCCTTTCCAGCGCCGCCTTGTCGATGTCCTCGCTGAACACCTGCTTTCCTCCGGCAAGCAGGGTGCAAATCAGGTCTTTAGCCTGCTGCGTTTTGGTTTCCCGCTGCGGCTCGATGCCGGACAGCATTTCGTCTGCGGTAATGTCGTACTCGCCGACCCAGCGGAAGCCACCCTCGTCCCCAAGAGAGAACGCCAGCGACACGCCCGGCGGGGCAAGGGAGCTTTTCTCGTGGGTGAGGATGCGCATGGTCGGGTCGTGCTTAAGTTTGCCGATGAACAGGACGCTGCGCACGGCGGCGGCGATGTCGATGGAGCCGAGACCCCTCTGCAGGCTCTGCATTCCGGCGGCTTTGTTCAGGTGTCCAATCAGCAAAATAGCGCAGCCTGTTCGCTGCGCTACCTGTCCCAGCCGCATGAAGATAGGGCGCACTTCGTTTGCCCGGTTCATGTCCACGTCGGCACCGAGATACGCCTGGATCGGGTCGATGATGACCAGTCGGGCGTTGTTCTCGATAATGGCTTTTTCAATTCGTTCATCCGAAAGAGTAAGCTGCACCTCACTGTCGTCAATGACCAGCACCCGGTCAAGGTCTGCACCCGCTTCGATCAGGCGGGGCTTGACCGTATCGCCCAGACCGTCCTCTGCTGTCTGGTAGATCACGTTGAAGGGTTCCATACGCTCCATGTTGGGCAGCAGTTTTCCGTTGGTGCAGGCGGCGGCAAGGTGCATGGCAAAATAGGTTTTTCCCTCACCGGGATTTCCTTGCAGCACACTTAGCTTTCCAAAGGGAAGATACGGTTTCCAGAGCCAGTCCACCGGGGTCAGCTCCACGTCGCTCATGCGAATGATCTTGACAGAATCCTTTTTCGGCGGCTCTTTCAGAACGGTGCTTTTGAAATAATCCCGGTTCAGGATTTCTGCCCGATGCACCAAAACATCGTTCCAATCCTTCATGCAGGGCTGGATGCGGGTCACGCTCACGGTGTCCGGCAGCAGAGCCGTCAGCCGCTTGCAGGCATCCTCTCCGGCTTTGTCGGCATCCAGACAGAGGAACACACGCTCCACGTCCGGACGTTCAGAAAGAAACTGCTGCAATGCCTTTGCAGACACGCCGCCCAGTGCCAGATAACTGTGCTGCTGCCAGTTTTTCGGAAACAGCTCAATGAAGGACAGCAGGTCGATGGGGGCTTCAAAGACCAGCAACTGCTTGTCGGTGCCACGATGGGCAAAGCCAAATGCCTTTTCTGCGCCGGCTGCATCCTGCCGGAACTTCTCATAAATGCCACGGCTGCTTGCATAGCGTGGGTGTTCGTCTGCATCCCGTCCCACAAAGACCACATTGTGGTGGGCGGCATCCTCATAGATGTCACCGGTAGAAACAAAGAAGTTCACCAGTGACGGGCTGAGTTTACGTTCCTGTGTCAGATAGTTCAGGATGTTGGCATTGGTGACGTTCCGCAGCGGCAAGCGAAATGCCGGAGAGGGGGTGGGGTCAACCTCCGGCTGGACTCCACCCAGCTCTCCGGTCAGCATCTGCACCGCTTCAGGGAAGGACTTGCCGTAAAACTCCATCACAAAATCGACCGGATAGCCGCCCTTGCTCTGGCTGTGCCGGAACCATTTGTTTCCGCACACGGTCAGACTGTCGTGAGCTTTCCAGCGATATTCTTTTCCGCTGCGCACCAGCGTTTCGCCCTGCGCACGGAGAAAATCTTCCAGATTGGCGGCGTTTGCACGGTCAATTTGGGCTTGCGTGTAGGTCATATTCCTTCCTCCTTAAAGTTCCGGTGTGTTCTTCTGCTGCTCCGGTCTCTTCGGGGCGGCGGTGGCTTTGGCTTCATGCAGCTTCTTCAGCACAGATTCTTTCTCCGAGGTCTTGTCGCCCGGTACGGAAAGTTGCTACTTATTCAGCACCATGTCGATATACTTGCGGATATTTTTCAGTGCGGAGATGTCCGGCTGCAAGGTTTCCAGTTGGCTGCGCAGCTCTGCGCTGCCGGATTGCAGCGCAGAAAATTCGGCATCCAATGCCGAAAAATCCACCGCTGTGCTGCCGTTCAGCTTCATCAGGGTGCGGACAGCTTTATTAAAGGTGTCCAGCTCCTCCTTGTGCTGGGCAGCATAAGCGTCCTTGGTCAGCTTGAAGTTCTTTTTGATGAAGGTATCGTGGATGGGCTTCAACTTGGCATGGACGGCGGCAGCATCCTTGATCTGGGCGATTGCCCACATCCGGTTCTCGTTCTGCTTCAACTGTCTGCGGAGAGGGGCGGCAGTCTGGTTCAAGTTAGAAATTGCGGTGTCCAAATCCTCGATGGTGTTCAAGGAATGGGCTTTCAGGTAGTCCACCGCCCGTTTGACTTCCTCAAAGTCCCGGACAGTGCATTTCAGTTTTGCCTTGCCAGACCAATCGCTGCGCTGTTCGTTGCGGAGATTGAAATAGTCCACCAGCAGATCGGACAGCGTTGTCTCCTTGGCTTGTTCCAGTGCATCCAAAAGAATCTGCTTCTTTTCGGTCAGGTCTGCAATCCAGTGTTGCAGACCACGAATGGTGCTGCGGATGGACTGCATCAAGCTGTTGGCTGCACGAATATCCCGGTTGAGATTTCCGAGAAAGGTTTCGATTCCCCGCTTTTCCATCTGGTGAGCAGCGGGGCCGAGATGCACGGTCGGAATCTGCTGCACTCCCTGACGCTCGAATGAGCGGAGATCAACACGCTCTGGGCGGTCAGCAGCTTCCAGATAGCGGTTGGTGATGGTTTCCCAACCATGCCGCCAGACCTCGGCGTACTTCTGGTCGTTCCAGTCCACGGTGTTTTCCTTGTGGCACTTCCAGTTGCCGGAGGGGAGCTGGATGCGCTCGCCGTTCTCGTCAAGGTCGTAAACCTTTCGGGCTTTCGGCAACCATTTACCGTGTTCGTCCATTGCCCGGAGCGTCAGCAGAATGTGGGCGTGTGGGTTTCCATCTCCCTTGTCGTGAATGGCAAAGTCGGCAATCATGCCCTTGGAAACAAACTGCTCCTGACAGAATTCCTTTATCATGGACAGATACCGCTCTTTCGGGACTTCCACCGGAAACGCCAGCACGATGCGCCGGGCAAGCTGGGAGTTCCACTGGTTCTCCACGGCTTCCACGGCGTTCCAAAGCGTTGCCCGGTCTGCATATCCGGGTGGCGCATGGGACGGCAGCATGATCTCGGCGTGGACAAGTTCTTTCTTCTTGTTGTAGAATTTCGTTTTCTGGTCGTACTCACTGAATAGCCGTTCGCCGCTTTGGTAAGCGGCCCCGGCAACAGCGGACTGCCCTTGGCTGCGCTTGACGATGGTGATTTTGAAATGCGGACACGGAATAGGCATCACCCCCAAACAAAAAGACCGCCCAACAAGATTGCTCTTGTGAACGGTCTGGAATCGTATTCGGTTGTGCTCGCCACCTTGGAACGGAGTGCTGTGCGCTTCGGTTTCAGGCGGGAGCCGCAAAAGGATAGCTGCAAAGCAGCGCAAGGAAAATGCAGTTTTCCTTGGGATGGAATCGGGCTGGCGCACAAACGCCAGCTTCGATTTCATCGAGCCGTCTGCAAGACCGCAATTTCACCGGAATGGTGTATAATTGCGCCCTTTATTCTAAAGGGTTTCGGACGTTGCTGCGTTCGTGAACGTCATGCACCATCTTTGCAAGTGCCAGCACGACTTCCGGTTGACGGAACGAGATCTTCAGCAGTTCCATCACCTGATCATCGGTCAGTTCTCCCGGACAGACCAGAAAGCTTTCCAGCATTCCAGCACGGGTACAAAGACGGTGCACACGCTCTCTCCGGTTCAGCTCCGACATCTGGCGTTCAAGGATTTTCTCCCGGTGCTGACAAGCGCGCAGCTTCTGTTCTGCTTTGGCTTTTTCGTTGCGGAGATAGGCAAGGTCGGATTTGGGTTCGGTCATGGCATCACGCTCCTTTGCAAAATAAAGAGCCAAACAATCAGACCTGCTTTGCAACTGATTGTTTGGCGAGGAAAAGCGTATATGGTTTTGGTGGTTTAATCAAACAGTGATAACGTGAACAGCGCGTTCGTAATCGGCTTTGCGAACATATATTGTGTAGAGCATTTGATAATTGACCTTTTGAAATGCCGTTCCGGCTCTTTCACGGGTTCCCATTGAAAACAGAGACGGTGATGATAAATCGCGTACTTTTGTTCTATATCCGATTCCTTCTTTTTCTAAAAGAGATGTGTATTTTTGGTATTGAGATTGATTCGAGCAAACAACCAGCTCTTTTTGATTGAAAAATGGCAACATAGAAACTCCTAAGAATCTCACTTCTTGTCGAAAAATTTCAGCAGAAGTCCGATTATCAATGCACCGCCACAGACTAATATAACCAGAATGGTTTGTGATGACAAGACGAAAAGCGGTTGAGGAAGCAGTCCCAGCATTCCACCAATAATAAATAAAAGCAATATTAGAATCACAATTGCAAATAGGATCGGTTTCAATTTTTTCATGCTGACACACTCCCTTCTTCAAGAAACAAACCACTATATGCGAATTCTTATAGATGCGTTGAAATCATCTGCATCTTATTGTTACTATACATATAATAGAAGATTTCGTCCATGCTTTTGTACTAACATGGAGAAAATCTGTCACGAAATCGGAGTGAACGGTATATCAGCGGTGAACTGGAACCACCCATTTTCATAGAACATCGTATACTCTCCACTGTATTTTTCAAGAATCAGTCGGATGTTCGCAAGTCCAAAACCATGCAGCTGTGGTTCTGGTTTTGTAGTTGGAATGGAGCCATTTATAATTACAACAGGTTCCGATGTGTTTCGGACAGAGATAAAAAAGTCTTGCTGCGCAACGGCCATGACATGAATCGATTTGTCACCCTTATCATACTGCTGACACGCTTCAATGGCATTATCCAAAAGGTTTGATAGAAGCACTACCATATCAGAGGCATCAAATGGAAGCTTGGATAGATCATTCACTTCAAAATCAATATTGATTTTTTTCTGAGTTGCTTCGGCGGCTTTTGTATTGAAAAGTGCGTCCAAGATGGGATGATGTGTGTTGACAAGAAAAAGTCGATCTGTTTGCTGTTCGGTGATTTTTTCAAGATATTCTTCAGCGGCAGAATATTCTTGATTCTTCATCAATTGATTTAGGATATTTAGGTGCGCCCGAAAATCGTGAACTTTTTTTCTTTGGGCAGAATAAAGTTCGCTTGCCGAAGTCATGTTTTTCGATTGCAGCTGAATCTGCTGGTTAAGCATCAATAACTGTTCTCTTTCCGATGCGGTATACTCCATTCGCTCCAATAAAAAGAGAATTGCAATGTTTGAAATAAAAATAAGAATACAGCAACCTGCAGAAACAAACTCTTCTATATTATGACCGCTTGTAACGTAAAGTAGGATCACAAGCATTACAAACGATGCGCATGGAAATAGAAAGTAGAGTATCAGCTGCGAATGTTGAGCATCGCTTCTGGGTCTGTTGTCCATACGCTGAAGCATCATTTTACGAAATAGCGCAATAATAAATAATTCAGCAGAATAATAAGAGATTCCATAGATTAGAGATAATGTTTTGTCGGCTTGAAACGTCTGAGCATCCATCCCACAAACTGTAGTTGCAAGCATTCCGACTGCAAAAGATAAGCTGTAAGTCAAGAGATATTCTATAACGATAAGAAATAATAAAAATTTTCCTGAGATATTCTCATATAGAGTTCTGGCAACCATAAAGCAGGATAGTAGAATCAAAAGAATTTTGACGATTTTGTTTCGATTTAAGGCAATAACACTGAATTCAATGGACGCATACGTTAAAATGGTCTGAACTATTACACCAATAAGGAATCTATGATCCCTCCAACGACGCGAAGCAAAGGCATCTAAAAATAGACATACGCAGACGGAATCTACGATTGTGTAAACCAAACTGATCAAAGCATCCATCTACTTTTACCTCGCCAATGTAAATATTTCTGTTTTAGCTCACTATAATTCTTTTCGCTTGGAGCCAGACAAAGACCACCGCGCAATTGGACTTTATTGTATTGAAAGATTTCGACATAGTGCATATTGACAAGATAGCTTTTTTGAATACGAAGGAAACCGAGTGGCTCGATTTTTTCGGATAGTTCCGTTATGTTGCCGTAAAATTGGTATGCTGGGCTTTTTTCGTCCAACAAGTGCATAACAATGATTCTTCGATGAGATTCTAAATACAGAATGTCATTTACAGGTACATCGATAATTTCAGAGTTGATTGAAATTGTGACAAGCTGTTTCCGCCGAAGTACTTCTTGGACAGCTGAATCAAAGTAGGAATCAAGTTTAGCAGAGAGATCTGCTTTTAGTAAGTAGCGAAAGGCTTGAACTTCAAATCCCTCTGGAGCATACTGAATAAAATTTGTAATAAAGATAATCACAATGTTTTCATTTTCTGCTCGTAACTTTCTGGCAAGCTCAATCCCATTTGTTTCGCCCATATCAATATCCAGAAGCGCAATATCATAAGGACGAGAGAAGTCTATTTGACCTGGCTGCGAAACTCCATAAAATTTTGATGACACCTGTGTTTCTTCGGTTTTCTTTTCAAGTGTTTCAATGATAGAATCAACGATCTGCCGTTCATCGTCACAAACCAAGACATTCATTTTGAAATCCCTCCATTGCACATGGGAATGCTTTTTATCACACAACATACAGCCCTGCTCCTCACAAGTATAATACGATTATGCCAAAACTTCAAATAGTCAAAAGCCTTTGGTTGACGATTGACTTGTAATATGGCGAAAGGTAGCTTTGGTGTGCTCCCCTAATGCTGGATGTCCACTGTTAGGGAGCATACTATCTGTACGCACACCGATTTCGTTACAAGTTTTCTCTATTTTGATACAAAATCGTGGACTTTGACGGGTTCTTGTGCTTTGATATCATTGATAATAGCTAGAGTGGAATTTGAGATGAAAGGGAGATTCCGATGCAGAACTTAACGCATTAACCAATTTCGCGCATGTACATTCAGATGGTGAAGTTCAAAAGATTTGATTGTTCTGAAAGAATCACACACACCTTTGTAACGGCATTTGCTGTCGTAAACGTAAATAGCATCTAAAAACTTTACAGCATCAGCTGGACGTCCCCGAATCAATCGTCTAGAATCGAATTCAATTCGGGTTCCATATTTCATCTTACTATGAATCGGTTGAATAGGAGTGTCTTATGAAGAAAAGTTTAACATTCTCCTTTGCTATGTTACTGGGGGTAGTAGTTCTTCTAAGTCCGGTCTCAAATGCACTTGAAGCAGATATGAGCAGTTCAATTACGTATAGGCCGGAGGATACACAGATTTGCTATGTCTCTGAAATAGATGAGGTTATAAGCAATACGGAAATTGACAAATCGGTTCGACAAACCGTGAAGGAACGAGCCCGCACCGGAGCAACTTTCTACTCTATAACACCAGAATCGCAGGAGCAGATCGAGCAGCTGTTCGGCGTTCATTTTGTGGAAAACGCTTTGCTGGATACCATGGAGCATAGCATTGCCCAAAAAGATCAAATGAATGTCTTTTTCAATTCCTCCACCAAAGTCATGGAGACGGAATATACAAGATACTGGCTGGACGGAAATGTAAGTATTTCACTTTGCGCCAACACATTTTATGATGTGGATGGAATGTGTGGTTCTCAGAAAATGTATACGAAAACATTCCCTGAACAGAATTACAGCATTTCCAAAAAGCTTTACACATCGAAGTCAGGAAAGTGCTTTGAAATCTATACAGTACAGGATCGTGCTGGCTGTACAACTGCACAGTATACCATGTTCCAACACCATGCAACAGACTATGCCCTTTATGTCCGCAATGAAAATGCTCAAAAAAGTGAGACGGCTGGTATTCCAAACGATTATCTGCTGACCTTACTGGATAGTTTCTCCTTTGAAAACTGATCGTTTTAAGAAGCTTGGTTGCACGCTATTTGTTGTTACACATAACTCAGATATTATGCAAAGAGAACTGCCGGTCATTCAGATTTGAAGAGAATCGGTTCTGAAGCAAAAGAACAATAATGTACAACAGCCCTCTATTTGCAACGACTGCAAGTAGAGGGCTGTTGGGAATATTTTAATTAAAGGTTAGTCTTCTAGTCTGCCATGGTCACAGCTAAGTGAGAGATAATGCTCAATCTCACCACCCAGCACAAGCTGGGCATACTCCAAGGGATTGTTGTATAGCAGCCAGTCCAGCTCTGCCCGCTGTGCCGGAGTGTTGCCGTATTCATCCTCAATAGCGATGCAGATAAACAAAACTGTGATTATGCAACAATTTTTCCATGAATTTATGTGCAGTCATACGATGTTTTAAAACAAGTGTAACAAACTTCCTCTAAAAGCGTTATTGTAATAGAAAAATTCATTTTCTAGGTGCGTGTAAGACATAGGGGAGGACGGCGTATGAAAATCAAAGAAAGTCCATCGATCATTCTGGCGTTTCATGGGATGCTTGGCCGCAAGAAGCAGACCAGCCTATTGCTGCTTTTGCTGACACTGGTTTTCTCGTTCCTGACGGCGGCGGTGATCTACTCCGTCAGCTCTGCACAGGTATTGCAGGACACCCGCTGCGAACTATACGGCGCGTGGCAGTACCTGCGTTTGTCGGATACTGCTGCGGACGCTGCACAGGCACAAAACACCTTGCCCGCATCCGCACAGGTCAGCACAGTGATCCAGAATGGAATCGTTCTCGGCGCAGACGATGGCGTGGCGGGCGGGATCGGAACGGTAGACGATACCTTTACACAGCTGGGACGTATCGTGCCGATCAGCGGTGATTTTCCCATGCAGCCCGATGAGATCGCCATGACAACGACACTGTTGGATGCGCTGGGCTGCTCCTATGACGTAGGGCAGACGGTCACGCTGAAGGTCGCTGCCAATGATTACGACCCGCTGGCAGGCTCCGGCACAGTGATGGAAAAGGCCTATACCCTGTGCGGTGTTCTTCCTGCCTATGATGTTTATTGGAATCTGAACGGCAATCTCACCGTCAGCGGCATTGTAGCAGAGCCGCTTGCCTTGGACGGGCAAAAGTTCCAGACGTTTTATTATCTGAATGCAACCGCACCCGTGACCGCTTCGACCGACCCTGCTTTAGTGGCAAACGAGTATGCCTACCCGCAGGAGGATACCGTTTCGTCCTCCCTGCGCTTTTTGCTGGTCGCAGCGATTCTGGTCAGCTTTTTTGCAGTGGCGCAGTATTTCCTGATCGTTCTGCACAAGCGTGTACATACCATCAATACCTTCCTGACGCTGGGGGCTAAGAATCGGGATCTCCGTCTCATGTGCCTGTGGGAGGCGCTTTTTGCCGGGCTTGCAGCAGTTGCTGCTGGGTTTGCACTGGGCTGCGGTGCTGCGGCAGTCGGTCTGGGGTTGCAGAAGCACCTTTCGTTCTTAGTGGTCCCCGCTGCATCTCTTGTGCCACTGGCGGTGCTGTTTCTGCTCTCCGTACTGCTGGGCGCACTTTTGCCTGCGGTGCTGGTTCGCCCGCAGACCGCAAAACCCCAAGAGAAGCCTGCAAAAAAATTCCGCTTGGCACAGCTGCCGCTTGCACCGCAGATCGGTGTCGGCTGCGCGGTATTGCTGATTGCCGTCAGTTGTCTGTATGTCGGCTGGCGTGTCATGCTGCCGTATGATCTGGATGCACCGTATGCCTGTCTGTCCATCAAGATGAACGGAACCTCCGGGATGCCGTTTTCTTTAAAGGATGACCTCGCTGCATTGCCCGGCGTGGAAGAGGTTTCCGCCGCAATTGATCTGACCGATATCTATACCGTGACGTCCGACAAAATCCAGTCCAGCCAGATGCTTGCCGATATCTGGGTCAAGGGCAACGGTTTCTATACGGACATTTCGAACTTGATGCAAAATGCAGAAAAAGGAACGCTGAATACGGCCGTCTGCGCCTTGCCGGATGATGAACTGCGCCGCATTGCCGCAGATGCCGGCGTTTCGGACGAGGAAATAGAGACGCTGCTGGCAGGGGATTCTGTTTTGACCCTGTGGAGAGATTGCTATTATGACCCCGCTGCGGATGAGTATTATCAGGGCTTCCAACCGGATGGCAGTACGTTGGTTGAACCGGTTTTTGCGGCCGGAGACAAGTTGAGCATCCAATACCGGCGTTATACCGGGCAGGATGAAGCCGGGAATGAGGTCTACCGGACGTACACCGCCCAGCTGCCCATTGCCGGTGTCGTAAAGTCTGCAAGCAATTACACACTGCTGACAACAGACCGGATCATTTTCAGCGGCACGATTTTTGTCAGTACGGCTCTTTATCATAAAATGTTTGAGAGCGCAGGAAGCTACCATATGGAAAAAGAAGGATACAGCAGCCTGAATGTAAAGCTGGCTGCCGACAATAACTTCTCGCTGCGGCGTTCCATTGCATCCATTGCCACACGCAGAAATGGGATTCTGAGCGCAGACAACTACGATCTGCTCAGCCAGAGCTACACCGAGGGCACACAGAGCGCTTTCCTTGTCGGCATCCTTGCTGTATTCGGGGTCCTTCTGGGGTGTGCGCTGCTGGTGGTTTTGAATCTTTCGGCTTATGAAGTCCAGCAGCAGCGGCTGTCGCTTCTCCTGACGCTGGGCGTTTCCCCGAAAAAACTGGTGCTGTCCTATGCAAAGCTGCTGCTCCCGGTCATCGTTGGGACAACGCTGCTTGTGAATATCGTTGTCTATGCGGCGGTCTCGCGCATCGTTCCGATCCAGAGCATTCTAGACCTGATCCGTATCCATACAAGCGGACGGGTGTTTGAATTCCATAAACCCGTGGGAAGTCAGATCATGGTCAGCATTCTGCTGATGGTGTTTTGGTTGTCCGCAGCGTTGCTGCCGATCTTCTCTTTTATTCGTAAAAAAGCATCCAAGGGGGACATTTTATGAAAGATAAAATTCTGGAAGCTGTACAGATCTCCAAAACCTACGGGGAAGGAGAAAGCGCTGTTCACGCCCTCAGAAATAGCGACCTGACCCTTGAAAACGGTACATTTGCGTCCATCATCGGTTCCAGCGGCAGCGGAAAATCCACGCTCCTGAAAATTCTGGGAGGACTTCTGCCGCCCACCACCGGAAAAGTTCTGCTGGATGGGCAGGACATTTATGCGATGAATGCGGAGCAGCTGGCACAGGTGCGGCGGCAAAAGATCGGATTTATTTTTCAGGACTTCCGCCTGTTCCCGGAGTACACGGTGCGGGATAATATTCTGATTCCGTTCTATCTGGATCATAGAGCACCGGATGAACAGATGCTCCATAAGCTGACCGAGATCTTGGGTATTGCTGGCAAACTGCATTCCCGCCCAGCGCAGCTCTCCGGTGGACAGCAGCAGCGTGTGGCGATTGCTCGTGCGCTCATCGCAAAACCGCGTATCGTTTTTGCCGATGAACCAACCGGAAATCTGGATACACGGACGGGTGAGGATACGATGCGGCTGCTAATGGAATGTGCTGCGGAGTTCGGGCAAACGCTTATCGTTGTCACGCATAACCCGGAAATTGCGCAGAAGGCGCAGCAGATCATTCGGATCGAGGATGGACAAATTCTGAGCAACATTTGATCGATTTGATTGTATGTTGAAACCTTAATAGAATTTGAAGAATTATCTCCGGAATCTTATCTTGTACGTACTGAAGATGGATTTTGGGTATCTGATGCTACACAAGGCACTCTCTATCATATAAAACGCTCAAATTCTCCCTCTGAGGTATCTTGATGAAAATGAATAGTTTTTCTTATTACATTTGGCTTTCAACCGTGCAATTTTGTCATGAATTTAAAATCAATGTGATTTTGATTGTTTCTATGGCATTAGGGCTACTGTTCCCTATTTTTTGTCTTGGCAACATTAATGTATTCGTACAGAACGTCGAGACTATGCGTATTCAGGGGGGAGCAGATACAACCGTGCTTACTTTATATGGCGTGGATGTCGCATTTCAGGATGTTCAAAGAGCTATACAAAACGTAGGAATAAAGTCGGCAGATTTTGCCCTCATTGCGTATTGCAATAGTACTGTAGACTGGAACGATGAGCGTCACAGTGAGGTGGTCTATTATACAACTGAAAACATCACAGACTTTGAAATGTTTGTACCTGTAGCAGGAGAATCCGTATTTTCTAAAAATCAAAATACATGCATTATAGAAAAAGCGGATTTGGAGCAATATGGTGAGTTGTCTATAGGCGATACTGTCACGGTTGACGGTCAAGCATACAAGCTGGCGGGTGTTTATTCTTCTGTGCGCAACAACGGCAAAATTTTCCTTCCGCTTGCGCCGCAGACCAGTAAAGGCGCTTTACAGTACAGTCGAATCTATTTTCGCAATACGCAACAAAGTGATTTAGAGCGTTTGTGCACTGCGCTCGAAACCATTGGACTGAAAGTTCGTAGCGTTCGCAATGGTGAGCAGGACTTTCAAAAGCTTCTCAGTCAGTGCATCCAACAGTCAGTTCTCATATTCAGTGCGGGGGCTGTCAGCCTGCTGTTTGCAGGTCTTAACATTGGGCTCGTGCTTACCGGAAAAATCCTACACAATAAGCGGCTCATTGGCATACATATGGCGCTGGGCTCTTCTTACAGCACGGAACTTTTCTCCGCATTGGTAGAAAACCTGTTGTGTTTCGCTGCTGCGTTTATCCTTGATTTGGCGCTTGTGCAACTTTTGCGGCCAACGGTTCCCCAAACCTTTGCTCTTGCCCTTACTGCTGGTGTATACATCGGAGCGTTTGTCTTCGGAGCAGGAATGGTATTGCTTGTCACGTGGGCCACCATGCGAAATTTGAAAAGAAGAAAGCTTGTAGAATTGATGGAGAGGGTGTCATGATGTTATATCCGCTCTACCGTGCGGTGCAAAAGCTGTGGCTGAACCGTAAAACCTATCTTTTTCTGCTTATAGAGTTTGTGCTTGGCACGACAGTTGTACTTTGTGGATATTTGTCCGGCAGAGCCGCCACATACCGTTTGGAAGCCTACGAAATGCAGAGCAGAAAAAACAGTATATCCATTCAGTATTATGGCGGCGATGGTCTCAATGCTGCCGTAACACCTGAAGATTATGCCAAATTATGCGAAATATATGGCTCGGAGTATAGCTTTTCATATCTGTTGTTTGAACGAACAATCTATACATTTGAGCTACAAGAGGATAAGGTACAAGATGTCATATTATCTTCTATGGATGAGAACACTTTTGAATTCTTCTTCGGCGTACAGCCAGAACCGGATACTGTTTATTTCGGTGCGCAAATAGAAAAGGACTTGCCCAACAGATTGTTTTTTGGGCGTGATTGGTTTTTGCTTGATGAACAAGGCGCAACGATAAACGGACAGCTACTGCACACAGCAACCTTACCCGACAATTCTGATTTCTTACTATTGAGCGCTATGGAAAGTGAAAATGTGGATACCGCGCAGCTTATCGTTTTGCCGTTTTCGCAGCTAAATATGTTGACTGCCAATGCTGACGCCCCCATGGCCTATTTGAGCGTATTTTTACAAAGCGGACAGGGTATTGACGATGTACAGAGAATTGCCGATTGGCTACAAAGCCGTCATCCGTCCTACAGTTATACGGTGTCTGACCAACGCGCGGAACTCAAAAAATCCATCCGCGATATAACGCAATGGATGGAGCTGTTTGTATGGGTAGCAAAATGTTCGCTTGTCATTACAACGGTGGGCATCATTGGAGTTTTACTTATCTATGTAGAACAGCGCAGACGAGAATTCGTTATTGCGTTGACTTTGGGGGCAACACACGGTACGCTTATTTTTGAACTGTTTTGCGAAGTGTTGCTTTTTTCACTTTTGGGAGGTGTAATAAGTTTGCTGTTAACAATATTTATTGCACCGCAGCTTTCCACTGTGACATTCACAGTGCGTTTTTCCTGGACATGCGCGATACTTGCAATAGGCATAGCATTTGGAATCACGCTTATATGTTGTGTATGTACGATCCTCGGCACGCGTAGTCGCTACCCAACGAAGATTTTATAGCGTTAAAAGGAGCAAAAATGAAACCGATTCTAAAGCTGCAAGATGCAAGTAAAATTTATCGGCAGGGTGGTGTGAAAACTGTAGGGATCGAGGCGGTAAACCTTGAAATCTATCCTCACGATTTTGTCGCTATTACAGGTCGTTCAGGCTGCGGCAAATCGACTCTGCTAAACATTTTAGGCTGTATGGATGAACTGACAAGCGGCAGTTATTTCTTTGACGGCGAGGACATTACACGACTGAAAAGTAGAGCCGGCGCGGCATTACGTAACGAGAAAATTGGCTATGTATTCCAAGCATTCAACTTGGTTAATGAAATTAGCGCGCTTGAAAACGTCTGTATGCCGCTTGGTTATGCGGGTGTGTCCAAACGGGAAAGAGATGCGGTTGCACATGAACTGCTCGCACGCGTTGGCATGGCCGAAAAAGCCAACAAGCGACCAGTAAATCTTTCTGGCGGTGAACAACAGCGCGTTGCCATTGCAAGAGCGCTGGCTCGTTCGCCGCGTGTGTTACTGGCCGATGAACCTACCGGCAACTTAGACAAAGCTAACAGCCTCGCCATTATGGAACTGTTTTCAAGTTTCAATCGCAGTGGCATGACGATTGTTATGGTAACGCACTCTCCAGATGTGGCAGCGTACGCAAGTAGGCAAATACATATCTGTGATGGAAAAATCATTGAATCCTTTTTGGGAGGAACATATTATAGCAGTCCAATCAAATAAAGTTACAGCTTGACAAAAGGTGTAAAATTGAGTCAAAGAGGCGATTGAAATGTTGCACAATGAAGCAAGAAAACTTCTGATTCAGGCATTGGAGAAAACACACAATGCAAGAGAAGTCGCTGAAAACTTCTCTGTCAATCGAGGCACGGTATATCGCCTGAAAAGACAGCTGGAAGAAACTGGTTCCATCGAAACCAGAACCTATCCTCGCGGACGTAAATCAGCTTTGAGCCGGGAAGGTATCCGCAACATTGAACAGTTGCTGAAAGAGAAGCCCGACATCACGATTGCAGAAATCATAGATACACTTCAACTCAAAGCCTGTAATGAAACAGTTCGTAAAGCAGTGCTCAAACTTGGATATCGTCGTAAAAAGAAATCTCTTCACGCCAGCGAACAGGAGCGTCCCCGATGTGAAGGAAAAACGCAAAGCATGGAAAGAGAATATGTCCGGGTACGCCCCTGAAAAGCTTGTTTTTCTGGATGAAAGTGGAATCAATGTCAATATGACGAGATTTTATGCCCGTTCCAAGGGTGGTTCTCGCGCAGTTGATGCTGTACCTCTGTGGAAACCTCAAAATATGACTGTCCTATCTTCGATTCAACTGAACGGCGAAACTGCCTATACAACATATTCAGGAGGAACAACTTCAGAAAGATTTGTTGATTATCTGAGAAACATTCTTATTCCGACACTTTCTCCCGACTCGGTCGTTGTGATGGACAATATGCGTTCTCACCATACACAGGCAGTAAAGGATTTATTGGAGCAGGCTGGCGTTCAATACCTCTATCTGCCACCGTACAGCCCTGATTTGAATCCTATTGAGAAGATGTGGTCTAACCTCAAGGCTTTTCTGAGAAAGGCAAAAGTTCGTTTGTTGGAGAAGCTGCCGGATGCCGTTCGTGCTGCTTTCAAAACGATTTCTTCACATGACTGTTCTGGATGGTTTCGCGTTTGTGGCTATTCACGCTAATTTATTGGATTGCTATAATTAAAAGCCAATCTTCCAATCTGCCATGGTCACAGCCGAGCGAAAGATAATGCTCAATCTCACCACCCAGCACAAGCTGGGCATACTCCAAGGGCTTGTTGTAGAGCAGCCGATCCAGCTCTGCTCGCTGCGCAGGGGTGTTGCCGTATTCATCCTCAATAGCGATGCAGTCGATGGCAAGGGTAGTGCCATCTTCAAACCGGGCTTCCACCCGGTTGGTGTCCATGTTGTAGCGACAGGAAAGCACTTTTTGAGAGTGATTATGGTCGAAATTCTGATTTTGTTTCATTTGAATAGCTCCCTTAATGATTTTGAAATTTGATTTTCAACGAGATGAGGTCTCTTTTTTCTTTCTCTTGAGTCACCCAACCGCACTATCCTGCATCGCTGGCGTAGATCATGGTCTCCAGCTTAAACATCGTCAATCAGTTCTCCCTCCTCAGATTCGTCAAAGATGGTCGGTCCCCAGTCCTCGTCCTCCTCGATGTCCCGTGACATTTTCTGCATCATGGTATAATGCTCCATCTCGGAACGGACAAAGTAGAACATCTGGTCGTACCAGTCTGCCAGTGTTTCGTCTTCCAACTTCCGGCAGAAGTCAAGCACCAGCTTGTTCTGGTCGGGGTCAACCGTCAGCCCGGCAACTCCGCACAGCCGCTTGCGGGTCAGTTCCAGATCGGGGTTACCGTAGGCGTAGAGCAACTTCTTTTCGTCAAAAGTCAGTTTCATAGGCTTGTACCTCCGTATTAAAAAAGGGCCTGCCCTGTGCAGACCCGATGTAACAAAAAGACCGCCGTGCATTGCGCAGGGCGGTCTTGAACTCAGGATTGGAGAAAATCCCGGAGTTCCTCAGCGAAAAAGGAGATTTTTGCGATAGCAGCTATCGCTATGTAAGGCAGGACGAAAACCACAAATGCGGTAATCAGCATTTTCAGGACTTCGCCGCCGTCTGCCAGCTTCATGATCCAGCTTGCCAGAGCCACGAAGAAGAACAGTCCCGCCAGCAGATTCGTCAGGACAATGGAGAAGGTCGTGAGGAAGATGCCCACCCACTGCGCCAGAATCAGCAGCAGAAGCAGCGGGAGAAGGGCAAGTTTCAGCATCGGTTTCAGCACAGCCATCGTGGGCACCTCCTTATACAAAAATCAGCTCAGACTTGATGATTTCCTCAGCACGGTTGCGGATGCTGTTCATCCGGCGCACCCATTCCAGTTGATCGGCAGCTTTCAGGGCTTCGGTCACACCCTCGGCTTCCTGCATCTGCCGGATGGTCAATGCAAGCTGTTCTTCGGCCTGCTTGTCCAGCTTGGCAAGGTAGCTGCCCAGCACACCGGACAGGAGCAGTTGGTTGTACCGGATGGGGTGCTGCTCCTTCAGATACGTCTTATGTAAGCGGCCCCACCGCCCGGTGGGGTGCTCTGCCGGGGCTGCTGCGGTCAGATTCGGCAGATAGTGGTCATTGACAAGAGTGTAGTCCAGACCGTTGGCATTGTCATGGATGGATTTTTTCATGGTAGTCATGCTGCATTGTCCTCCTGTACGTTGTTTTTTCGTTTTTCGAGATACTTATTGGTTGCTTTCCGTTGCTTCGACCTCCGTTCTTCCAGCTTTTTTGCAGCCTCCGGATCGGTCTTTGCCTGTTCCTTCAGATGGTTGTAGGCTGCTTTTGCACTCTCATTCTGTTTCTGACGCTTTTGCGCCAGCTTTTCTGCGGCGGCAGAGTCTGTCTTGGCTCTCTCCACAAGATTCTGATAGCACTCTACCGTTTTCCGGCTTTGGTAAGCCCGTATCTCTGCCAATTTTCTGGCGGCTTCCGGGTCGGTTTCCGCACGTTTGATAAGGTCGGCATAGTCCGCTTTCCGCTTGTCTGCGTGGGCTTTGTTATACGCCCGCTGCCGTTGGCGGATTTTTTCGGCATACTCCGGGTCATTTGCCATGCGCTCTGCATAACGCTTTTTCTTGCGCTTGCGGGCTTCGGCGTCCTTCGCTAGCATTGCATCTCGTTCGGCGATTGCTTCCGGGTCACCGGCTTCTGCAAGGGCTTTCAATTCCTTGCGGGTGCGCTTTGCCTTATTCTTCTGTTTTTCTGCCTTCCAGCGTTCGGCTTCCTGCATCTTTTCCAGCCGGATGCGCTCTTTTTCCTCCATCGTGCGGAGATACTCAGGGTCGGCTTCTCGTATCGCTTTCAGTTCTGCCCGCCGCTTTGCACCCTGCAGTCTTTTTCGTTCCCGCTCAGATTCCAGCTTTGCAATGGCCTCCGGGTCTCCGGCTTGTGCAGCAGCTTTCAGCTCGTTCTGCCGTTCCCGATACCGTTGCACTGACTTCTGCCGCTTTTCGTTTTTCTTCGCTTCTGCCTGCTCGTCGATTTTCCGAACACGCTCTTCCTCGCTGATTTCTTCGGCAGGGGGATGATACTCCCCGATGAAGTTGAAATAGATGTCGATGCGCTGCTGCCGGTATCGTGTCCGGCCTCCGGTCGGCGCATGGACTTCCACCTTCTCGATAAACGCATACAGCATATCATCGGTCAGGACTTCGCAATCCTGATATTTACGAACCAGCGCAACAAAACGTTTCGGGTCAACCTTGGATGTCATAGAATCTCCGGCTTTTGCTTCTAACTCCTTGATGCGGTTTTCGCATTGCTCCTGTTCCTCGTCATACTGCGCCATCAGGCGCTGAAACTGACGGTCAGGCAGCTTGCCGGACAGATTGCTTTCGTACAGACCACGGATCAGGTTGTCCAGCTCATCCATCCGCTTTTTGGCATTGGCAAGGTCTTTTTTGTTCTCAGCGGATAATCCCTGCTTCTGGCTCTGCCATTGCGCCTGCAATTCTTCAATAAATGCGTCCTCATCTTCCAGAACATAATCCGACACCGCCTGAATGCTTTTCAGGATGGCTTCTTCCAGAACGGACACCTTAATGGAATGAGATGTGCAGCCATCGTATCGGTTTCGATACCGGACACATTGGAAGCCTGAATCGGAATCGAAGTGTCTGTTGTCCGGGCGGCGAACGGAATCCGGACTTTTGTACGACATTCGGTGTCCGCAGTCTGCACAGAAAATCAGACCGGACAGCCGATGCGAGTAGGTGCCGTTCTGGAGTTTTCTCGGAGAACGCTTCCGCAGCTTCTGCGCTGCATCCCAGACCTCCTGCGTGATGATGGGTTCATGGGTATTTCGAAAAATGATCAGCTCGTCCTCGGATGCCTTGCGGCGTTTCTTGATTTTGAAATTCTCGCTGATCGTCTTGCCAAGGATCGTGTGTCCCAGATATTCCTGACGGTCAAGAATATAGCTTACGGTCGTATTGTTCCAGCAGTATGGGTCGTGAAAGGATGTGTTGCGGTTATTCTGCGGTTGATACTTCTGGCTGTATGCAGACGGAATCAGCACCTTGTCACAGGTCAGGGTGTCGGAGATCTCCGTCAGTCCGGCTCCATGTGCAGCCATATCGAAGATCTTGCGGACAACGGCGGCGGCTTCTTCGTCTACATATAAGGTCTGCTTATCGTCCGGTTTGCGGTAGTAGC
Organism: Faecalibacterium sp. I3-3-33; assembly: GCF_023347295.1. NCBI lineage: Bacteria > Bacillati > Bacillota > Clostridia > Eubacteriales > Oscillospiraceae > Faecalibacterium > Faecalibacterium sp. I3-3-33. The sequence goes on along the minus strand of NZ_CP094469.1, from coordinate 1,028,712 downwards.
CATAGGGAATGGAACCGCTGACACGGTTTCCTTCCTTCATCCGGTTGCGGAACACAGTCTTGATCTTATTGCTGGTGTCCTTGGCGTACCACTCGTTCATGATGTTCAAAAACGGAGTAAAGTCGCTGGATGTGGGGTTTGCGCTGTCTACGCCGTTGTTGACGGCAATAAACCGGACACCCTTGTTGGGGAATAACAGCTCGGTATAGTTGCCGACCAGAAGATAGTTCCGTCCAAAGCGGCTCATATCCTTCACGATGACGGTGGCGATATTTCCGGCTTCCACTTCTTCCAGCATGGCCTGAAATCCGGGGCGATTGAAATTTGTTCCGGTATAGCCATCGTCTGTGAAGTGCCGGATGTGGGAAAAACCCATCTGTCGGGCGTAGTCCTCTAGATACTTTTTCTGGTTCAAAATGGAGTTGGATTCGCCTTGCAGCTCATCATCACGGGAAAGCCGCTCATACAGAGCCGTATAGCGTTTTTTCTCTTTGTCAGGCACTTTTTTCACCTCCCTTTCCGTTTTCATGTAAAGACCTTTCGGTCTTTCAGAAGGTTTTGTTCCTTCTATATTCTATTGTACTCAGTTTTTCCCATTGGGGTCTGTTACCACATAGGAACTGTGACATTGTAAAAGGTTGGGCTTGAGCCAAAACCGGGTCTTTCCGCTGCCGGAGCCGCCCACCACCAGCACGTTTTTGTTCCGGGCATTCTTGGGGTCAGGCGGACGATTGGACATCATCAACCTTTCCGTTTTGGTCAGGATGATGTTGTCTGCAAACTTGGGAGCCATGAACGGCTCAATGTCCTTGGCGGTGCCCCACCGGGCAGAGCCGTATTCCATACCATGCCGGTACTTTTTTGCGTTTTTTCCACGCAGATAGACCGCCAGCCGCAGCCCTGCGCCGCAGCACAAACCCACCAGAATATCAAGCGGATGCAGGCTGGGCAGAGGGTTTGCAAACGCCAGCGGAACGGTGCCCATCATGGACATGATCTTATCGCCAAGTTCTTTGCCCTCGGCAAGCCGCCATGCTTCACCAAAGTTGGTTGCCACCAGCCCCAGCAAAATATAGGGCAAATACAGCGCCAGCAGTTTTGTCAGCTTTTTCGTGGTCACAGCCCACGCTCCTGTTCCTTATGCCGGACTTTGCCGGGGAGTTCTGCCGCCGCCTGCACCAGTTCATGCAGTTTTGCCAGCACCGAGGGGCGTTTGTCTTTGTTCAGTAGAGATGCCGAATACTCTTTGAACGCCGAGTTGAAGGCTTCTGCGTCCGGGGCTTTGAAAAAGACCAGATACCGGGGCGGCACTTCAGAGCTGTCCTTGCGGATAGCGTAGTCGATGCCGTACTTTTTGGCATAGCGTTCCAGCCCACGGATGCCGGTCTTGCTGATCTCTACGCTGGACACACCCCGGTTTTGCCGCAGAAGGGTGCGGACGCTTTGCTTACCTTGGGATGCTTTGGACTGGTACAGCCGAAACGCCGCCTTTACCGCCCGGAGGACAGTCCGGGCGGACAGCTTTGTGGTGGAGATCATAATGTTGAATGACTTCTGTTCGATTTCTTCCTGCACTGCCATCACCTCCCGTGCCGCAGGGTGATTTTAGCGGTCATGCTCTGCCGAGGGCTTGGTGCGGGGCTTTTCTGCGGGAGGTTCATCCGGCACCGGCAGCACCAGCAGACGGTTGCCCAACTTCAGAAAGGCTTCCGGCTGATGAAAAAGCTGCTCGTACTTCTGCACCAGTTCCGGGGTCAGGGATGCAAAATCCTCCTCGCCCAGCCCCACAACCAAAAAGGTTCCGGCAACGGCATCGTACATCTGCCCGTCCTCATCCCGCAGGGCACGGTTCAGGGGCAGTCCCATGAGCTTGCCCTCGTCATTGCAGATGATGGCCACCGGGTCTGCAAAGGGGTAAACAGCATCAATCGAGCCACCCACAGCCTGCTGCAAGGCTTTCAGGTCGTTGTCAATCTCGACCTGCTGCGGATGCTGTCCCGGTGCAATTTTCAGCACGGACAGGGTGTTTTCATTCTGTTCCATTCACACCTCAGTCGATGCAGATGCAGGTCAGCTTCTGCCCATCTGCCATCAGGGTGGTGCTGTGACTTTCCAGATAGGTCTGAAAGCGATAAATGTCCTCCACTGTCAGGGACACGATGGTACTGTGCCCATTGGTGCGGTAGAAGATGACCGGACCTGTCAGGTACCGCTTGCCTGCCAGCTTGAGAACCTGCGCCGGATTGTAGCTGATAAACAGCGGCGCACCCTTCACGGAAATCAGGGCATCGTCCTCGTCAAAACAAGGCAGAACGGAAGGGGCATCCTCCTCCATGATAATGGTCAGCTCCATATCGGGACCGATGGCGGCAAGGTACACATCCTTGCCTGCTGCCTTGGTCAAACAGGATGCCGCCTGCTTCAGCATGGTCAGGATGTTCACATCCACCGTGATCTGCGGGGCGTGAGTTGCGGAGTGAAAAGGAATCGTATTGTTCATAGGCGTTACCTCCAAATTCTTGCAAACAAAAAAGACCCCATCGGGTCTTACGTTACGGGTCAGCGCTCGTTGCGGCGCTGCTGCTTTTTCTGCCACGCATCCAGAAGCTGGATGATCTTCTCCTCCATCTGTTTGGGCGTGTAGCTGCGGGGGAAATACTTCCGTAGGGTCTCGTTTTTGATGGTCACGGTGTCTTTCTCGCTCTTTTTCTCCTGTCCCATCACATCAAAGGCTTTTTCGTAGCTGAACTCTCCTTGCTGTGCCATCTTTTTCAGTTGCTGCGCCTGCGATAAAGACGGCGCATTCTGGGTGTCCTCCATGGCTTCTAAAAAATCCCGCTGTTGGCTTTCGTCCAGATAGGACAATTCCACAGCGGGATTAAAAGCGATTTTCTTTTCGTCTACCATGTCCAGCAGTTCCGGGATAAGGTTGGTCAGGCGGATAAAACGCTGGATTTGGTTGCGACTTTCACCAAGTTCTTCGGCCATGATTTGGTCGGAACGTTTTTGTGTCCCAATTTGGGACACATTTTCTTTTGACGGTCTACCGCTAGTTCTTCGCATGGCATCCAGTTTCATCTTGTACGCCAAGGCGCGTTCACTGGGTAAAATGTGTTCACGCTGAAGGTTGCTGTCCACCATCAATATCACAGCAGCATCGTCCGACATCTGCCGCACAATGACCGGCAGGGTATCCAGCCCGGCAAGTTTAGCTGCATACTGGCGGCGGTGCCCGGAGATGATCTCGTAGCCGTCACCGTCCGGGCGAGGTCGGGCAATCAGCGGAGCCAGTACGCCGTACTGTGCGATGCTCTCCACCGTCCGGGTCATGGCTTCATCGTCCAGCACCTTGAAAGGGTGGTTGGTGAAGGGGTGCAGCGCATCAATGGGAATCTGCTGTACCTGCTCCCGTTGTTCCTCCTGTCGGTTTTCTTCGGTGGAGAACAGGTCATCTAGCCCTTTCAGAGCTAAGTTTCCGCTGTCGATCGGCATCCGCCAGCACCTCCTTCGCAAGAGATTTGTAGGCTTCTGCCACCTTGCCTTTGGGGTCATGCTGGAAAATGCTTTTGCCTGCCGCACTGGTTTCAGCCGCTCGGACAGACCGTGGGATGGTCTGCTCAAACACCTTCAGGTGCTTTCCGTATGCCTGCCGGATCAGATTGCTGATCTGCTTTCCATAATTGGTGCGGCTGTCGGTCATGGTGAGCAGAATACCCTCGATTTTCAGCTTTGGGTTGATCTGTCGCCGCACTTTCTGCACGGTCTGGAGCAGCTGCTCCAAGCCCTTTGCCGAAAGATACTGTGCCTGCACAGGAATCAGGGCAGCATCTGCCGCCGCCAGTGCGTTGATGGTGAGCATCCCCAGCGAGGGCATACAGTCCAGCAGAATAAAATCGTACTCCCGTTTGGCACCTTCCAGCACCTGTTTCAGTATCTTTTCCCGATTCATGCTGTTCACCAGAGCCACTTCCAGCCCTGCCAGTTCGATGTTTGCCGGAATCAGGTCAACGCCCTCCGCGTGGTGCAGAATGCCCTCACCGGGCTGGATGGGCTGGTCGTTCATGGCTTTTGCCATCAGGGTGGAAAGAGTGGTGGGCAGTTCATCGGGTTGCTGCCAGCCCATGCTGATGGTCAAACTGCCCTGTGGGTCAGTGTCCACCAGCAGAACTTTCTTGCCCTCCATCGCCAGCCCGATGCCCAGATTTTCACAGGTGGTGCTTTTCCCCACACCACCTTTTTGATTGGTGACTGCGATAATCGTAGCTTTCTTTGCGATAACATCACCCCGCTTTCGATGAACCGCGCGCAAAGTCGTGGTTCGTCTTGTTCTGATAGTAGAGGTTCATGGTGGTGGGCGCATTGTAGAGCATCGCCAGCAGATACTGCTTCATGTTCCGCACCGGGGCGGTGTTCTCTGCCAGAGATTCCAGCACGAAGCGGATGTGGTCGGCGTTCAGTTTCATAAACCAGCTGCGTACCACCTCGGCAGGCTTGTCATCTCCGGCAATCCGCAACATCTTGCGTTTGGTAGAACAGGTGTCCACAAGTAAGTCCACGATCTGGTAGATGGTGTCCTCCTCGTCCGGGCAGAGCCGGAGCAGAAGTTCTACCTCTAACGCCTGATAAAAATAATCCTCAAGCTGCTCCCGGATTCCCACGGAATAGATAGGGTCAGGATCGTTCCACTCTGTCTTATTCTTATCAGTCTTATTTGCTTGCGGTTTTGACTGCTCCAGAATTGCGCTTTCGACAGCACCAGAATTGCTATTTGGGCAATTCTGTACTTGCGCTTTTTGCAGTCCAGACGAAAAGTCCTTGACGTAGATCAGGCTGGGTCTGCCCAGACCACGGCGTTTGCGCTCAATGAGGTCCATCTCCTCCAGTTCCCGGAACAGCTTGACCGCCTTGTGTTCGGCGCAGCAGAGGGATTCCTGTACTTCCCGGACGGTGTAGATGATATACACCCGCCCCTGCTCGTCCAGCCAGCCGTTCTTGACCGACAGGCTCATGCGGTCCAGCAGGATGCCGTACAGCGTCCGGGCATCGGTGGAGAGCTGCCGGAAGCGGCAGTCCTGAAAGAGTGCTTTCGGAATACGGAAGTAGGAAAACAGTTCGCCCGACTGCCCGTAGAAGTAGTCGTAACTCATGGCATTAACGGATCATCAGCTCACGATCTGCGGCACCTTTCATATACATAGCTTCTGCGATGTCACATTCTGCCAGTATGACTGCGGATTCCAAATCAAGGTACTTGCGTTTCTGTTCATCGTTCAGCATCCGAAAGAACTCCCGTTCGATTGCGTCACGCTTACTTGCTGCCGGTTGGTAGCGCGGTGTTTTCAGCAGTTCCTCCCATTCAGGCTGTACGGCTTTGTTAAAATAGTTCAGCATAAAGTCTTTATCCATTGGCATCCCCCTTTTTTATAAATCATCAATAGGCCCTAAAAGTTTATATTATCTCTATTGTAAAGAAGTATAGCACATGCTATACTATAACAGTAGATATAATATAGCACATGCTATATCTGGAGGACCGATTGTGACATTTTCTGAATTTGTTATTTCTGTACGTAAGAATCTCAACTTGAGTCAAAAACAATTAGCTGCCGCGATTAACGTAAGCTACTCGACAATTAACCGTTGGGAAAATGGTCACGTTATACCAAGTAATCTGGCAACCAAAAGTTTTCTTGATTTTTGTGAGAATAATTTCATTGATATTCCTAATGGCCTGCTGTAATGCCGCTTGCCAATTATGAATTATTGGAAATTTTAGGAGGTATTCAATTATGGCAAGAGCAGATTTGCTATGTGAATTGGTGAAATATGGATTAATTAATGATCCCACGAGTTTTAGAAAAGCAGCAGAAGCTTTATGCGCTGAGGAACGTGCGAAACAGCATACAGTTCTTGCAACAAAGATTGATGAGCTATTAAAAAACTCTCGCAGACCAATCGCAAGGGAAAGTACAAGCGCACCCTCTATTGTTCGCGGAAATATAAATGAACAACTGCTTTTTTCTGAAAAAATCCCGCGAAAAAGAATGGAGCATCTGATTCTGCCAGAATATGTTAAAACGGCTTGCCGAGATTTAATTAACGAGCAAAATCGTTCTGATTTATTGCAATCCTATGGTATTGAGCCGCGAAACAAGTTATTACTAATTGGCCCTCCCGGAAATGGAAAGACTTCACTAGCCGAGGCAATAGCTGAATCTCTAATGGTTCCATTGCTTACAGTTAGATATGAAGGAATTATTGGTTCTTACCTCGGAGAAACCGCATCAAGGCTTTCTAAATTATTTGAATATGCTAAAACAAGAGAATGCGTTCTGTTCTTTGATGAATTTGAAACACTTGGAAAAGAACGTGGCGATGTCCATGAAACAGGTGAAATTAAGCGTGTTGTAAGCTCTTTACTAATGCAAATCGATGCGCTTCCAAGCTATGTTGTCGTGGTTGCTGCTACAAACCATGATACTCTACTTGATAAAGCGGCTTGGCGAAGATTTCAGATTCGTTTAGAAATTCCGAAGCCAACTCGAAGTAATTTGGATGAATATTATCGTTTCTTTGAAAAGGAGAAAGATTTTCGATTTGGTTTGCAATCAAGCACACTAGCAAAAAAAACACTAGGAGTAAGTTATGCAGAAGCCGAAGAATTTGCACTATCAATTTACAGACAATATATTTTAAGTTTGCCAAATGGGAATGCAAAAGAAATCACGGAGAAATCCATTCGTAGTTGGCAGTCACAAGTAATTACTGCACACAAAAATCAGGAAGGAGTAGAAACATGCCAGACAGACCTTTAATATTGTTTCCGTCTCCGGAACGCGCAGATCGCGAACGCAAAGCCCCGTCATTTCCAAGAATTATGAAGCCTTCTTTCAGTAGACAATTTGCTCGATTGCAACCGTCTTTTAATGTTCTCCAAGCTGCTTTTGAACAGAAAAATCTAAAAATCCAGCAATCACCAACAGGGATAAATCCCGAATTTGCTCTTGTTTTTGAAATAATTGGAACAGTCGATAATTTTTATACTGCAGTAAAAAACACAGATGGTCTCGAATGGATGTTTGATATTGAAACAGACTCTTTTTTACCAGATGATGATTTTTACTCGATTTCGAGAAATGGCCAAAGAGATGAAGGTCTTTTAAATGGCAAACTATATTGCATAATGTCTAACCAACAGGCGATGTCTCAGCTGTTGTCACTGTGGCAAAGGTATCAGGATGGTGAAACCGATGTATTTAAACGTGGTTTTGCAGGACTTCGTGATGTCTTTACCCATATAAAAAATATAAGAAGGTGGAATGCGCAGGACAGGATTGCAGAAACGCATGCTATAGATTATTGGCGTGAATCATTGGAATTTGACGGAAATTCTCCAGTCCCTTTTGAAATCGAATTATTCTTTAGATCTGATTTTCAAAAAAGGCATATAGCAGTGGATACAATTTCTCGTGAAATACAATCTTTAGGGGGACGTATAATTCAGGAGTGTGTAATAAGTGATATATTTTATCATGGTATGTTGGTTGAACTTCCTAGGATAGCTATTGAAGAATTGGTTAATAACTATGAAGAAATTGAGTTGTCAAAGGTTGACGACATTATGTTTTTTCGGCCTGTTTGCCAGTCTGCATTTATCTCCGAAAACGATTCAGAAGTATGTACACTAACAAAGGAATCGCCGCTGCCAGTGGGCGACGCTGTTGTCGCTGTTTTCGATGGAATGCCTATGCAAAATCATCGATTGCTTCGGAACCGTGTTATTATTGATGATCCAGATGATTATGCCACAGACTATGAGAGTAAATATCGCATTCATGGTACTTCTATGGTATCGCTTGCTATTTACGGGGATCTTAATAGAAATGATACGCCTATTAGCAGTCCTGTATATGTGCGTCCGATTTTACGCCCGAAGCCTTGCTTTGAGGGAATGGAAGAAGGCATCCCTGATGATCATATGCTCATTGATACTCTTCACCGAGCAATAAAGCGAATGATGGAAGGAGATGGAGAATCACCAGCTACCGCACCAAATACTAAAGTAATCAATTTGTCTATTGGTGATCCTGTGCGTCAACTAACAGGGATAATGAGTCCAATTGCGCGTTTGCTCGATTTTCTTGCTTATAAATATAAAATTCTGTTCATAATAAGTGCTGGAAATCATCCTGAAATCATAGATTTTGTGAACAAGCCGTTCGATGAATTAAAAGCTCTTAATATGAGTCAGCGAAACAAAGTTTTTGGCGATGCCATTAATAATAACCAATGGAATCTAAAAATACTTTCCCCCTCTGAAAGCTTGAACGGATTGACAATTGGCGCATTGTACGATGATTTCACAAACCCCGCTGAAAATTCTCGTTGCATTTGGGCGGTCGATAAAGGAATGCCATCTCCAATGTCTGCAATTGGAAAAGGGTATCGATCAACTATTGCTCCAGATCTGTTTTATTACGGTGGTAGAAAATTCATCAGAAAAAATCATGACGGAACAAGCACATGGATTACGTCTACACGCGAACCGGGATGTTTATCCGCTGCACCGTATGAAGCTGGTAGTAAGGATGGTTGCGCTTTCTATTCAGGAACAAGCGATGCAGCAGCTCAAATAACACATGAAGCTGCGAAATGTTATGATGTTCTAAATCAGTTGTTTCTCGAAGAAACGGGAGTAGGTATACTTCCCGAATCCACAGCTATTCTGTTGAAAGCTATGCTTACCCATGGTGCTTCATGGGAACCTATTGCTGAAAAACTTTCCCTTGCAATGGGAAGTTCACCGAAACAATTGAGTAAATGGCTTGGGAATGGAATACCCAATATAGACCGTGTTGTTGAGTGTACGAAAGAACGTATAACTCTCATCGGATTAGGAGAAGTTAAAATCGATGAGGGCGAAGTTTTTAGACTACCTCTGCCAGTAGATTTTTCGTCTCGATTGATGAAAAGAAAGCTAACCGTTACATTGGCCTATCTTTCTCCTGTTGTTCCTAATAAACAGGCTTATCGCGGCATACAGTTGTGGTTTGACGTTGATGATAATGGAAAAGGTCTCGTACCTGACCGACTAAATACTGAATGGCAAGCCGTTCGGAAGGGCTCGTTGCAGCACGAGATTTTTGTTGGTGAAAAAGCAATTGTCTGGAACGATGAGGATCTTATCATCAAAGTGAACTGCAAAGCTGATGCTTGTAAAAAAGTAAAAACAGCAATACCTTATTGTTTGTTCGTTAGTTTTGAAGTCGCAGAAGGTTTTGATGTAGACCTCTATACCGATGTGGCTACAAAAATTCATCAGCGTGTTGAAATTCAGGATAGTTGACAGCAACCGTATATTATCAACTATAAGATTCATGAAAGTTGTACTCGTTGTTTTACAGGTGCTCTTGAATTGTTAATATAAAAAGCCGCTTCGATTCAAAATGAAAAGAAGCGGCTTTTTATACAGATTATGCATTCTGGTTCGTAGACTATTATTATGTATCTTTCTTTTCGATGCACTGCCGTAGAACATCACAGAATGCCATATCATCGTCTACGGCAGCGATTGCGGCGTTGATCAAGGTTTCCCGGTCGGTGTTGCCCCAGTTGATGTGCAAGCCATATTCCAATGCCATGCAGCGAATCAGTTCACGGGTGCTGCGGCCATTTCCCTCACGGAAAGGGTGAATGATATTCAGTTCCGCCATTGTCTGCGACAGATTTTGAATCTGCTTTTCTTCATCTTGTTCGGCAAGCAGCTTCTTGGAGCGAATATTCTTGAACACGCGCTCCAATTCTCGGTCAATCAGGTCTGGAGGGTAGAACATCGTGTCACCCTTGCTGATCTGTTCCTTGCGGATATGTCCTGCAAAGGGGTACACATCTTCAAAAAGGAAACGGTGAATCCGAAACAGGTGAGTTTTGGTAAAACGTCCCTTGATTGGCTCCTGCAACAGAGCCATCTGTTTAACCGCCGTAAATTCTTCTTCGGCCTGTTTCAGTTCTGCTTTGTCATGGATATTCAGCTTGTTGATCAAAACATCCGTATCGGGGTAGCAGTACATGGATTGCACCGTGGTGTAGACATCATACTTCGAGAACATAATCAGCCTTTCTTGATATACTGCATCTAGTTCATATGTAACACGTCACGTTATACCAACTGTTACAAACAAATTAAAGTCATGGGCCAAGTCTATAACAGTGTTTTCAAAGGAATCAATATCATTCTCAATTTCGATAATTATATCATCGGGGAGAGAATCTGCGCCTGGAGTATTTTCTTCTTTGATTTTCTCAAATTTTGCTCTTGTTAATTCTTGAATATCCATACAAAGATACCAAGCTTCAGAAAGTGACATTACTAAAGCATATCTGCTGGAACCTTTTTCTGGCCGAAATGCTTTTATTAGTGCAATTAATACTTTGCAAACCGAGCAGTAGCGTTCATACAAGGTTCCTTGTTTATGATAATGCGTATGCTGCCGTGTGTAGAGAATTTCTTTGTAAAAAGTTTCTAGTCTGTCTATTTGTACCTTATGGTGGTTGTAAAATTTCTCCGTGAAATCCAAGAATTCCATTTCATCAGTTTTGTTTGTATCGTTAACTCCAAAAATTTCTTGAAGGTCAACACAATATCCGTTTTTGTCAGGATGTTTTGCGGGCATGGCAATATTATATCCACAATCGTTTCGTACCAACTCATTATCAGAACTTGAATAATACCGCACACCGATGTAATCCGTACTGTTTTTTATCCAAATCATAAGCATTTGGGGAATAATATAAGCTTCAACAAACGATTTCCCCTTTTCTTTTGCAATGACTGAACAAGAAGCAATCAGTGGAAGGATAAAACAATATCCTCTGGCAAAAGACTTGCGTTCATCTTCCGTCCAACGATCTTTTGGAAGTTCAGAAATAAGACTACGTGTCGATGTTAAAGGATTGAGATCTAATTGAATCAATTTTTTGTCATGCTTGACGGCCTCAAATTTCGCCCATTGAAATGAATCAGGCATTTCACACTCATACCATGCTACTCGTTTAGCACTTGCCATATAGCTACATGGCATTCCGGGAACACTAAATCGATTTGCAGATGCCAAGTATCTTAAATTGCATGGAATGTGCAGGAATTGAAGTCGGTTATATTTATTATTTCCCGCTATAATCCGATAGTATGGAATAGCATCAGCCACATAAGCACTTGACTGCCCAACTGGAGCGGTCGGCAGATGATTCTTCGCACTATCCATGGCCTGATTGAAAATATTAAAAGCTTCGATGTAGCGGTTATCTACATAAAGCTCATACGCTTGCATCAGTCTATCAGAAAAAATTTTAATTTGTTCTTTTTCTTCAGAGGTCATGAAGGTAGTTATCATGATATTCCTATTGTAATCATCCATCCAATTCTTCAAGCACTCATAAACTGTTTGCATACCTTGGTCTAGCGGAAATCGATATTCTTTTATCCATGAAAGCTCACAGTTCCAATCAAATGCACTTGGCATATTTAATCTCCTACATTTTTCCACCTATTTATCATGGGGAGTCTGTTCAGCCCTTCTTCGCGTACTTTGCGCGCAGTTCATTCACGACCTGCTGATAGCTGGCCTGACCGCTGCCAATGCGGTCAAGGTTGCTTCGTGTATCTTTGCTGATGGTCATGCCCTCAATGGCAAAGGTTCCATACACATTGCGGAGGTTGCTCTTATGCTGGGCAGGGGTAGTGTGCTTGGCGCTCATGGTTTGGCCTCCTTCTGATTTACATAATACTATATAAAGTTTATCGTGTATGTGTCCTATTGTCAATCTATAACTCGTTGTCAAATGTAAAAAGCTCATCTTCCATTCATCAAGAGTAGAAGTTGCGCTTTTACGTTATATCGTATTTTATTGTAAATTGGGATGCGATACATCTGAATCCCATGTGAGTTACATCTCAAGGGCCTGTAGCTCACTTGTCCGCCAACCATATTACGCCCCAAACAGCTTCATCTTGATAATCAGCGGCTTGGAGACCATACTTGCGACCAAGAAAGTCTATCAGCATGACCGCGCCTTTCATATGGACGAATATACGTTTATTTTTCTTTTCTCACATTGCATAAGGTGTGCACAAAAGCGAGACTGTTGGGAGAGCGTTCGGTTCGCATCCGAGAGGTCAAGGGTTCGAATCCCTCTAGGTCCATAAAAACAAAACGTCCTGCCGTGTCCCGGCAGGGCGTTTTGTTTTTTATGATAAAATTTATAATTCCAGCCGCATGGAGATCAGTTCCTGATATCCAGCGTTCCGAGAGCGAAAACCTTTTGGGTTTCTGCCATATTCCACAAACCCTGCCATCTGGTACATGGAGATTGCTTTTGCATTTTCCGCCACTACCTCCAGCTCCAACTGAGCGTATCCGGCGGCTTTGGCACATTGGATACAGACTTCCATCAAGGCTCGCCCAATGCCCAGACCCCAATACGCTTTTAGGATACTGATGCCAAATTCAGCACGATGTGCCACTTTATACTGCGGTCCGATCGCATCGATCCCGGCAGTTCCTGCCACTTTACCATCCACAAAGGCGATCAGCTCAATTTCATTCGGGCTGGTTTCTTTTTTCTCCAAGTAGCGGCTTTCCTGTTCCGCGTCAAGGTGATTTTCGTCGGGATAACTCAGCAGATAATCTGTTTCTGCGTGTGTCAGATCAAAGTTTTCAAGCACGGCACTTCCATCGGATGCCACGCCGTTTCGGATGTGGACTTCCAATCCTTTTGGAGTGATAATCGTTTGATCGTATTTCATTTTTTTCCTGAATCCTTCAATCCGCTGCGCCTGCTAATTTCAAGAATTTCTTGTCCGACTGGATGCTCTGGGTCACAAACTTCCCATCCCTGAACAGTGCATAGGTGGTAACAGGTGCAGGCACATTCTGTGCCGTTTCTTTCTCTGTGATGTGGATGGCTTTGAACGGAATCCCGTGTTCCTTTGCCGCCTCCTGCACCTTTGGCACCCAATAATAGGTGTAAGGGCACTGGTCGGTATAATAAAGGACAAAGCCGTTCTCCTCCACCTTGGGGTACTTGGCGCAGGCTTTGAATTTTGGCGGCTGGGCATTCTCTGCAAGGGGCAGGTACATGAGGTTGATTCCGCAATCGGAGGTGTCCGAGACCTTAAAGCCCTTATGGGTCAAAAACTTGGGGTCAGCGAGAAACTCCCGTTTGCGCCCCTCGGCACACAGAATACAAACGCCGTTTTTGCCCTGCGCCTTGGCATCCCGAAGACATTCTTCCAGCAGTTCGCCGGAATAGCCGTGTCCCTTCATGGAGCCGGAGACCCACAGACAGTTGATATAAAGCCAGCCTGCCGCATCAATGGGCACCCATGCGTTTTCTGCCGGGATGTACTCGATAAAGCACTTGCCGCGCTCTGCACTGCGGTAAAAAACAAGCCCCTCCTCAAAGCGCTGCTTGAGCCATTCCTTCTTGGCAAGGCTCTGTTTGCCGGACATGGCACAGCAGATGTGTTCCTTGTCGATGTTTTCCTTGGTAACTCTGATATAGTCCATCTTGCAATTCCTCCTGCGGCTTACCGCATCCGTCCATCGCCGCCCATCAAGGCGGTCATTTCCTCAATATAATCCAGCGGGAACGGCGGCGAGCACAGCGGCTTCATGGCAATGCTCATAAGCTTCATGGGGTTATCGTCTGCCGCCACCCGGTTGGAGCTGAGTTTTCCACAGCGTTTGCAGCGGTGGATGATGGCCCACTCGCCGCCCTTGCGTACCCAGACGGCCACCGGCTCCATGATGCCGCCGCAATCGGAGGCACGGTCGCCGGGTTCTTCGTCCACATGAAGGCTGGACAGGCAGTTGGGGCAATGGTTGCGGTGGTCGCTCCCGGCATTTTGCGGGGTGCAGACCCGTCCGCAGACTTTGCAGGTAAAGGTGTCGTTGCAGGCGTGGGTCTTATAGTAACCTTTTTCAAAGGTCTTTCGTTTATTTTCACGGTTCATGGTATCGTCCTCCTGAAGAGTTGTGTCTGTTCGTCCTCGGGAGGAGTGGCTTGTGGTATTTGCCAGACCTCCCGGTCAGCCCACAAGTCCCAGTGCAAATGTTGTATGTTTCAAAAAGCTCTCCTTTGATCATAGCATTTATGGCGTTTTTCTACTTCAATATAAAATTCAAAAATTCCTTTATTTTTCACCTCCCTCGATGTTAAAAGTACGGAAGAACAGCCTTACATGGGCGTCCAGCTTTGCAAGACTTTCGGCTTCCCGTTCCGGCTGGCGGTCGCAGACGCTCAGTAGGACGATGATCGGTGAAACATACATCCACGCCAGCGTATCAGGGTCTTCGTTTCGCAGTTCGCCGTTTGCAACCAGCGCACGGAAGATGCCTGCATGGTAGGAGATCATCCAATCCACATAGCGTTTGGAAAGCAGTTCGGCAAATTGGGGGGAACGGAACTGCTCCAGTGTCATCATCCGGCGGAACTGGCTGATGGTTTTATCATGCAGCGAATAAAGGAAAATCTGCCGGACTTTTTCAACCAGCAGCTCCTCCGAGATGTGGGAGAAAACTGGGATGTCCTTTTGGGAATCCTGTACATGGACTGAAATTTCAGCAGTGTCTTTTTGGTAGTGCGCCGAAGTCGTCTCTAAAATTGCATCAAAAATCGCCTGCTTGCTGGGGAAATGGTTGTACAGCGAGGGTGCCTTGATGCCGACCGCCTTTGCAATTTCACCCACACTGACGGCGTCGTATCCTTTGGTCGAAAACAGTTCTAGAGATTTTTCCAGAATGCGCTGCTTGGTATCTTCCATTTTCCTTTGCCCTTTGCTAACTAATATTCGTTAGTTCTACTATAATCAAAAAAGTTCTCATTGTCAAGAGGTTTTTAAAGACAATGGGAACAAAAAGCACCCGCAGCAGGCTTTTCAGAGGTTTTGGCCTCCGGACGCAAATGCTGCGGGTGCATTCTTTTTTATTCACCTGACCGGCGGTTGGTTCACAAAATTTTGTGCAGTTCCTGCACAAGGTCGCCGATCACGATGGGCTTGGACAAAAAGCCGTTCATGCCGCTTTCCAAGGCGTTGCGGCGATCCTCGTCAAAGGCGTTGGCGGTCATGGCAAGGATCGGCAGCTTTGCCCGCGCAGGGTCGTCCAGCGCGCGAATTTTCCGGGTGGCGGTATAGCCGTCCATGATCGGCATCTGCACGTCCATCAGCACCAGATCGTAGCTGCCCGGCGCGGCGGTGCTTACCTTTTCCACCGCTACTGCGCCGTTTTCCGCTGAATCAACAAGGAAGCCGTACTCCCGCAGAATTTCCTGTGCGATCTCGCGGTTCAGCTCGTTATCCTCCACCAGCAGGATGTTCTTGCCCTTGAAGTCGGCGTTCTTATCCGGCAGAAGCCCCTGCGCCACATCCGTCTGTTTCTGGCCGAGTGCGCTCATCAGGGTCTCGCGCAGGTCGGACATGAACATGGGCTTGGAGCAGAAGGCGGTCACACCGGCAGCTTTTGCCTCCACCTCGATATCCGACCAGTCGTAGGCGGTCAGGATGATAATGGGCGTATCATCGTGCAGGCTGCGGATGCGGCGGGTGACCTCGATGCCGTTCATATCCGGCAGACGCCAGTCGATGATATAGGCGTGGTAGGCATCGCTCATCTCGATGGACTGCCGTGCACGCAGCACCGCTTCCTTGCCGGAAAGGGTCCACTCGGCGCGCATACCCACCTTGACCAGCATCTTTGTCACGCTGTCGCAGGTGTTGAAGTCGTCATCCACCACCAGTGCTTTCAGGCCTTCCAGCTCGGTGATCTTTTCCACCGGACGCTGCTCGGTCTGTGCGCGCATGGGCACGCAGACGGTAAACTCGGTGCCCTTGCCCTGCGCTGTCTGCACCTCGATGGTGCCGCCCATCATATCCACGATGTTTTTGGTAATCGCCATACCAAGGCCGGTGCCTTGGATGCGGCTTACCGTGGAGGTGCGCTCCCGCTCGAAGGGCTCAAAGATCTTTTTGGCAAACTCCGGGCTCATGCCGATGCCGTTATCCTTGATGCGGAACTCGTACTGTCCGCAGCCGCGCACCTTACCGGCAAGCTGCCGCACCCGTACCGAGACCGTGCCGCCCGCCGGGGTAAACTTGATGGCGTTGGACAGCAGGTTCAGCAAAATCTGATTCAGCCGGGTCTTGTCGCAGTAGACGTCCTCGTCGGTCACGTCCATGACGTCCATGTAAAGCTCCAGTTGCTTTGCATAAATTTGCCCGCTGACGATGGTTTTTAAATCGTGCAGCACATCCGAAAGGTTGACTTCCACCTCTTCCAGATGGATCTTTCCGCTTTCAATGCGGCTCATATCCAGCACATCGTTGATGAGGGAGAGCAGATGGTTGCTGGATGCAAGGGTCTTGCCAAGATAATCCTTCACCCGCTCTGTATCGTTGATATTGCTGAGCGCCAGCGTAGTAAAGCCGATGATGGCGTTCATGGGGGTGCGGATATCGTGGGACATATTGGAAAGGAAGGTACTCTTGGCGCGGTTGGCAGTCTCGGCGGCAGCAACGGCATTGGAAAGCGCCTGATTCACCTGCTTGTCGGCGGTGCGGTCGGACATGACAAGGATGTGTTTGGTTCTGCCCTCCACCTCGCTGCCCATGGCAACGATGTGGAACCAGCGCCGCTCCCCGGTTTCCAGATGCACATACTCATCATCCCATTCGCGCTGCTGCCCGCTGAGAAGCCCTTCCAGATAGTTTTTATCGCGTTCCGGGTCATCCTTCGGGTGCAGCGCTGCCAGAACACGGGCATCCTGCCGGACTTCTCTCCATGGGATACCCAGCAGCCGCTCAATGTTCGGGCTGACGTAATCCACCTTGGCGGTCTCTGCGTCCAGCATCAGGAAAACGTCGTCCACGTTCAGCGAAAGCTTCTGGAACAGCTCGTCCCGGTACGAGATCTCGGTATTCTTCCGGCGCAGGGTCGTATGGTTTCTGCGCACAATGAGCAGAATGATCATCAGAGCAAAACCGGCGGCAATGCCCGCCACGATCTGTATGGTATGGAACCACAGCTTATCCAGACTGGCATTGACGACCCTGACCGGCACAAGCCCCACCATCGTCCAGTTCTGGACTGCCGTGCCCTCGTAGACCAGATAATAGCTGATGCCGCCCAGCGTCACCCTCAGGTTTCCGCTGCTGCCCTGCGCAAAAGCATTGGACAGCTCCGTGATCTGTTTCTCGGAAAGATCGGAATAGCTTCGCAGCATCGCAATGAAGTTGTAAACGGTCTCCTTGCGGTTTACGGAGTTGTCGATAACCACTCGCCCGTCCGGGTAGATGACATAGTTGCTGGCATTGCCCTCAAAGGCAGAGTTGTCCAGCAATCTAAGCACCGCATCATTATAATAAGAGATGGCAATGGCATCGTAGGCAAAGCCCCGGTAGCTGCCCTGCGTTTCGGGACAGATGAACGCAAGCATCTGGGGCTTGCCGGGCAGCGCCGTGTTCACAACGACATCCTCATCATGGGCGAGCTTTTCGTCCAGATTGGTCTGCAAGCCAAGATAGCCGGTCTCTCCGGTCACGGTCATGTAGTTGCCGTCGTAGGTAAGAAAGTAAAAGTCGGCAAATCCGGTATTCTGCTGCGCTTTCTCGATATACGCCTGAATTTCGGCTTCATCGGAGGTGTTTTCCAAAAAATCGTTGTACAAGTGCAGATAGGTCAGGTTTTTGCGCACCATCTCCTTCAGCATATTGTTGGATTTATGCAGCACCTCTTCCAGATGCGAGGTGCTTTCCTGATAGATGGTCTGCGACACAAACGAGATGTACCGCACGCTGAGCCCGACTGCCAGTAAGACCAGCAGAAGGATAGCGGCAGCGGCAGGCAGCCACTTTTGCCGGGGATGGCAGCTCCGTTTTGGTTTACGCTTTTCGTCTGCCATTCCGCTCACCTCAGTGTCATGTAGTTTTCAGGCTCTGCAAGCGCTGCGCCGCCGCCGGAAACGTGATCACGCCATGTGTTTTTCACCCATGTATCTTCGCCCGCAGACGTACCGCTTCCGCTTGCAGGCAGCGCTTCCATCTGCTTTTCCGCTGCCAGACAGGTCACGGTAACGGTGTCGTCATCCCGCAGCGGCTGCCCGTTCCGGGTGATGCCAGTCAGGGTATAGCTGCCGTTATTCTCCTTTACCTCCACGGCAATACCGCTGACGATCGGCAGAGAACCACGATTGAAGGGCACAAAGCCGCCCTCGCAGCCTTCCACAAAGGCGCGGACAGTTTCCTTCAGCTCAGCACCGGTCATGGTGCGTTGGCGGGACATCAGACTGTTGGGCATGATCATGGAAGCTGCCATTTTCTGGTTATAATCCGCTTTCAGCACACTGCCGGTAAAGCTGTTTGCGGTGGCCAGCAGCACATCCGTGCCGTAAACGCCGCGCAGCGTGTTTGCCATAACCGAGAAGGCAGCGTTGCCGCCGTTTGCGTGGAACACGTTGGAATAGCTCTTCTCGCTGGTCAACACGGGCTCGTCCGCAGCAGGCTCCTCTTCGGCGAGAAGCTGCGCATTGAATGCCTGATACGCCTGTTTTGCCGTGTACTCGCCCGCGATCATTTTGGAGACGACATCCTTAGAGATAGCAAAGAAATCGTTGGAGGCAATGCGGATATACATGTGGTTTTCTTCCACCACATCGCGCACATCCTTCATGTACTCGGTCAGGCGCAGGGGGACGTTCTGGCTGTAGCTCAGCATGTCCTGTCCATCGGAGATAATGCGGTTCTGCGCCTCCTCAGAGAGCATAACGTTCAGCACCTTCATGGCTATTTCGCGGCGCGCGGTGTCCTGCTCGAGATCTCGGTTCAGGGCAACTTGGAAATACGGGGTGGTCATGATCCACTTTTCGCCGTTCTGGCTGAAGAAGGGCATAAAAATGGTGTCGATGCCCTCATCCTGAAACATCTTGACCCCGGCAGAGCTGCCAAAGTACATGGCAACCTCCCCGTTCCGGAACAGATTCATCACGGGATCGTAAGTCTGTGCAAGGTCGTCTGCTGTGAGGTGGGTATCCTGAATGAACTGCTCCATCCGCTCAAAGGCACCCGGCCACACGGTATCGTCCAGACCCACCCGCGCGGTGCTGGCGGGGTCGCTGTATGCGGTGCGCCACTTGCGCCCTTCCATCGTGGTAAGCTCGGCAGCGGAAAGCCCCTGCAGGGTTTCCATGCAGGTGTAGTCGTAGGCATAATCGGCGGTAAAGCCGCGGATGCCCACCGCTTCAAATGCCTGACAGGCGGAAACAAAGCTTGCGTAATCGGTGGGCAGCGGAATATCGTACTGCTCAAAAAGGCTGCGGTTGACCACAAAGCCGTGGGCATCCGCGCAGACCGGCAGCCAGTTCACGCTGCCGTCCTCGTTTTTAAAGCTGTTGAGGTAGGTGTTGTACACAGCGCCCGCCTCGTTGGTCATGGCAAGGTTCATCAGGCTGTCCTTCAGGGGTGCAGCGTCGTGCAGTGAGAACCGGCAGCAGGTGATGATATCCGGCAGACCGCCGTTCTGCTGCAAAAACTTGTAAAAATCCAGATCATTGTTGCCCACGATGAACTCAATGTTCACATCCGGCAGCTGGGACTGGATATAAGGCGCATAGGTCCCGTACAGGCTGGTGCTCCACAGATACACCTGAATGGTCTGGGCGTCCTCCTGTTTTTCCACCTCTTCCGGGCTTTTTGTGCCGCAGCCGGTCAGCAGGGACAGCCCCACCACCAGCGCCAAAAGCGCAGAAACAAGGCGGTGCCGTGTTCTTTTATTCATCAAATAATTCTCCTCACAACTCTTGGGCAGCTGCCGCTTTGCGGCAAAGCTGCTATGGCCTACTGCTTATACATCACCGCCCGCAAGAGTGTGCGCTGTAAAACCCGCCCACGGAAATGATGCCGCAATTTTTGCGTGCTTCCTGTTTTGCACTGCCCCTTTCCCGTGAAAAGGCACAGCACAAGAGAGACATAAAAATATTTTACCATTATCAGGAAGAATTTTCAATCAATTTTCACATATTTACTCACACAAAAAACACGCGCGTCCGATTTCTTTGCGGCAGTGAATGCGTCTTTTTGCAAAAGGCAGGTCACGGACAAACGTCCGGGCAAAGCTCCCTTTTGCGGGTATCGCATGCAGTGATCCGGCAGGGACAAAAATTTTTGCAAAAAATCAGTTCCGCATCAAAGGTATTTCCGGATGGTCGGCACAAGGATGTTCATATTGATCGGCTTTGCAACATGGTCGTTCATCCCGGCATCCAGCACCGCCTGTTTATCTTCGGAGAAGGCATTTGCAGTCATAGCAATGATGGGGATGCCTGCCTTTTGAGGGTCGTCCATCTGCCGTATCTTTTTTGCCGCATCGTAGCCGTTCATCACCGGCATCTGGATATCCATAAGGATCAGCCGGTAAGTTCCGTTCGCAGCCTTTTCCAGCATATCCACGCATTCCACGCCATCTTTTGCGCGGTCTACCGCGCAGCCTTCTTCCCGCAGCAGCTCGGTGGCGATCTCTGCATTCAGGTCGTTGTCCTCGGTCAGCAGGATCTTTACACCGCACAGGCTCTTTTCGTCCGAAGGAGTGGTCTCTCGTTTCGCCTGTGTTTCCTCCTGCGATGCAATGCGGCAGGGAATGGTCACGGTAAATGTGGAGCCAACACCGATTTTACTCTCCACTTCCACAGTGCCGCCCATCAGCCCGACCAGCTTTTTCACGATGCCCATTCCGATGCCGCTGCCCTCCACTTTGCTGACGGTGGAGGTGCGTTCCCGCTCAAAGGGCTCAAAGATGTGCTTCTGGAACTCCTGCGACATCCCGATGCCGTTATCGGCAACCGTGATCACCGTATCGCACCAGCCCTCTTTTTTGCCGGGTTTCTGCGTGACATCGCAGCGAATCGTGCCGCAGGCACCTGTGTATTTGACCGCGTTGCTGACAAGGTTCGTGCAGATCTCGGTCAGGTGCGGAATATCCACATAGACATACGGATACAGCAGATGTGTTGTCACCGTAAGCGTCTGCCCCTTGCTGTCTGCCTGATTCTGGAACATCGCAATGCAGTTACGGAAATCTTTTTCGACATCCGAAACCGAATACTCGATCTCTGTCTTGTCGTTCTCAATGCGGGCAAGGTCCAGCACATTGTTCAGCAGCACCAGCAGGTTCTGTCCGCATATCTGAATGTTCTCCATGTATTTTTCCAGCTTTGCAGGGGCGTCCAGATGCCGGGAGGCAAGGTCTGCGTAACCAATAATGGCGTTCATGGGGGTGCGGATATCGTGCGACATATTGAACAGGAAGGTGGACTTGGCGCGGTTCGCGCTCTCCGCTTTTTCCACGGCGACCTGCAATTTTGCATTCAGTTCCTGCGTATCGTTTGCGGCTTTCCTTGCAGCAGCTTCGGCTTTACGCGCCTTCTGGAGCAGCTTTAAAATCGTGAGCAGAACAGCTGCAACAGCAATGCTGCTGAGCAGCAGAACCATGAAGAAGTTATCCTTTATAAATTCGCTCAGGGTAACCTTCCGCGCGGAGCTCTTATACATAGCAATAGAGCCGACAAGCATATTGACCGGCATTGCCTTGATCGTTTTGTTCAGGATGGACAGCAGGCTGCTGTTTCCGCTATTGACCGCAAAACAGGATTTTACAGGGTTCAATAGCGGAACGCTGTAAAAGCTGTATTTCTTGCTATAATTTTCCTCACTGCTGATCCCGGTAACAAAGCAATCTGCCTGTCCGTCTTTGACCAGCTTTGCGGCATCCTCCTGTGTATCGCAGTCCACGATCTCCCACTGCGGATAATAAAACGTAAGGTACTTTTTCAGAGAGAGACTGTTTTGGGGCACGGCAATGCGGTTTACATTGTTTTCGTTAAAGTGCTGTTTGTTCGTGACCGCCATCAGGTTGGAGGTCCACGTTGTGTTGGTACAGGCAAAGTGATACTCTTCCGCCAGATTGGGGTTCTGGTCGCAATGGAAGATCATGTCGATCTCGCCCGATTTCAGCGCATCCAGTTCTGCTTCCTTGCTGTCATAGCCGACCAGCTGGAATTCCAGTTCCTGATTGCCCAGACAATCTGCTGCAAACAGAATATAGTCCGTGATTACCCCGGTAAGCTCCCCGGTAGCAGGGTCAAAGGTGCTGACGCCGCTGTCACTCGTCAGAAAGCCCATCTTGATGGTGCCGTGCTCTTTGAGCCACGCCTTTTCCTCCCCTGTAAGGATGGGCGTATAATCCATTGAGAAATATCGTTTGTACAGATCCGCCGTATAAAAAGGCGCAGCTTCGTCCAATGCGCGCATGGCACTGTCCAGTTCTTCCTTGAGATCAGGACGGTTTTTGTTGATCACATAGTAGATGCCGGATTCTCCCACACGGGTTATGGTCGAGATGCCACGCTCTGCCCAGAAGGATTCTTCCAGCGAAACAAAACAGTCGATCTCGTGATTTGCCAGCTTTTGCTTCACATCCTCGTTGTTGGAGATGTTGACGTGTTCCGTTTCCAGACCGTATTTTTCTTCCCACTCGGTCAGCATCACTTCCGGCTCCGTTCCCATCAGAACGCCGATCTTTTTGCCGTTCAGCGTCTTGAAGTCGGAGGCGGAGATGTCTGCGCGCGCGAGATCGGCGTAGAGGTAATATTTTTCCACTCCCATCGGCTCGTCTGAAAACAGCATCTCCTCAGCGCGGTCCTCCGTATAGGAAATATCGCCCATAATGTCGATCTCGCCGCTTTTGAGCTTTTCAAAGCAGTCTGACCAGTCGCAGGTCACATACTCGAACTGCCAGCCTGTATAGCCGGATAAGGTCGCCAGCAATTCGTAGCCGTAGCCCTTTCTTGCGCCCTTTTCGTTGACATAGTTGAAGGTGTCCTCAAACGAGCCGACACGAACAACCTTTGCAGGGGCGGTTTCCGCGGCAGCTTTCACAGGGAGCACGGCTGACAGTAGCAACAGTAGGCTCAGCATCACACAGGCGCTTTTCCGCGTCAAGGTCTGCATGGTTTCGCTCGTTCCAGAGTTTTTCATTTTATCCAATCTTTCTCCGCCCCAGACGGTCGCAGTTTGAGTTCATTTCCGTACTGCCGATTTTATAGCAGTTTGCGTTTTTAATGCACAAGCAACATCCGCAAACTGCATATCGCAAAGATGCCGTTTTAATTGGCACTATTTTTGAAAATTGCGATAGAAAGGTCATTGCAGCATTGATCTCGTCAGGTTGTCAGCAGCATTTTTGAACAGTTTTTACCTGTGTATATAATATGTATTATAGCATTGCCATGGAAATCCATCAAGAATTTTTTCGTTATGTAGGTATAAAGTCATAACCTTCGGCAGGCGGTACAGCGGAAAGCAGATCGTGCAGGTCTACGGCCTGACCAGCGAAAAGCTGAAACGGCTGACGGATGCGGAGTTTGCCGAACTGGAATTTACCCCGGACTGACTTTTGCCGCCTGCGGGCGGCGTACATATACTCTTTCCCTCAACTATGTGATTATGGTGTATCACTCCCCTCTGTTTGCTGTTTCAAAACATTTTTCGACTTTTTTCAAAAACGTCTTGGCAAGGATTTATTTCTATGGTAAACTTTTTGTAAAAGTTCATAGGCAAACCCGGCGCAAGTCGGCGACGCAAAGCTATAGGGACCCACCGGGTCAGCCAGTTGCCAGTAAGAAATTGCTGTTTTGCTGTCATCAGCAGATTTGCGGGTTTTCCAGAAACAGGAGTTGACAAAGGTGAATACCCAGCGATACACTGACAGCAGAGCAGAGCAGAGCAGAGCACCTATAATGTCCTGCTGTTTTCTGCTGTCCGTAAATATCGCTTTATGAAGTCAGATGACGCTTTCGGTCATGGGTTCGCCATGCCTTGAAAGCGTTTATTTGTTTTCCGGCGGCAGGGTTATAAAAATGGAGGGGGACATGTTATGAATGTTACAAAGCGAGCCAGAACTTGCGGGGGTCTGGCAATTCTAATGACGATGCTTCTGCTGACGGCATTGCTGTCTCTTTCGGCAAGCGCAGCAGAAACAGTAAGCCAGCATGAGCGTGTGAGGGTTGGCTTTTTTGCAATGGACGGCTATCACATGATGGACGAGGACGGAAACCGCAGCGGTTATGGCTACGATTTTCTCCGCTTGATGGCGCGCTACTGGGATGTAGACTATGAATACGTCGGCTATGACAAAAGCTGGGAAGAAATGCAGCAGATGCTGATCGACGGCGAGATCGACATGGTAACTTCTGCCCGCAGAACGCCTGAGCGCGAAGAATTATTTGATTTTTCCCGTCCGATCGGAACCAACAATGGTATCCTGACTGTCCGCAGCGATAATAGCACCATCGTTGAGGGAAAGTATAGTACCTACGATGGGATGCGTGTTGCACTCCTGCGCGGAAACTCCCGGAACGATGAATTTGCGGAGTATGCACGAACCAAAGGCTTCACTTACAAACCGGTCTATTTCGATTCGGCTGAGGAGATAGCAGAGGCACTTCAGAATGGAACGGTTGATGCCATTGTCACCAGTTCCCTGCGCAAAACGAACAATGAGCGCACCCTTGAAAAATTCGGCAGCAGTGATTTTTATGTGATCGTCAAAAAAGGAAACACTGAACTTCTGAATAAGATAAATTATGCGATTGATCAGATGAACGCTGCCGAAGGCAGCTGGAAAACGACCCTCTATAACAAAAACTACGAAACTACCGATACCAAAAATCTGGAGTACACGGAAGAAGAAAAGCGTATCATTGCCCAATATTCCAAGGAAAATCCCCTTCATGTTCTGTGCGACCCGACCCGGTATCCCTATTCCTATACAGAAAATGGCGAAGTAAAGGGCATTCTCCCGGACTATTTTCGGAAGATAGCAGACTATGCAGGACTCTCGTATGAGTTTCTTGTTCCTGCGACCAGAGATGAGTATATCGCATATCAAAGCAATAAGGATGCGGTAAACATCAGTATTGATGCACGATTGGATACGGATAATTACGCAGAGACCAAAGAATGGGGATTGACCGCTCCCTATATCACGATGCGAATGGCAAGAGTGACGCGGAGAGACTTTGATGGGAAGATCAATGTTGTCACCACAGTCAATCAGACCGCATCCACATCGATCGAAGATGTGCTGGCACCCGGTGCGGAAAAACTGATGTGCAGTACCCGTCAGGAGATGATGGAAGCTGTCCGCAATGGCAAAGCGGATGCAGCCTTTGTCTACTATCGCATGGCACAGGCATTCGTCAACAGCGACACAACAGGTACAATGACCTACACGCTGCTGGAACAACCCACATTCAGCTACCGCATGGTGGTTTCCTCTACGGAAAACCATGCGCTGGCAGGTATCCTGACAAAAGCAATGTACGCAATGCCGGATAATCTTGTTGAAGACCTTGCAACACAGTACACCACTTATAAAGCAACGAATCTGACACTTGCAGATATGATCCGTCTGCATCCGGTCACAGCTGTCGCCATCACCGTATTTATCTCGTGGATGGCGGTCACAATGATCATTATCGTGAACCGCTTGCGGACACGCAGAAAATTACAGCTTGCAGCCCAGCAGAAAGCGAAAGAAATGACTGTCCTTGCAGAGCAGGCGCAAGCAGCCAGCAAAGCCAAAAGCACATTCCTTTCCAATATGTCCCACGACATCCGCACCCCTATGAACGCCATCATCGGCTTTACAAATATTGCATTGCATCAGGATTCTGTGCCGGAAATGCACAATTGTCTGAAGAAGATCGAGGAAAGCTCGGACCATCTGCTGTCCCTGCTGAATGATGTGCTGGATATAAGCCGCATCGAGAGCGGAAAGGTGGAGTTTTCCCCTGTTCCGGCGAATATCACCGCAGTTACAGACAGCGTGATTGAGATCGTGAAGGGGATGCTTCTGAACCGGGAACTGAACTTTGAAGTGCATCGTGAACCGCTGCAAAATCCCTATGTCATGACGGAACCCGTCCGTATCCGGGAAATTCTGGTCAATATCCTGAACAATGCCGTGAAATTTACCAAGGATGGCGGCACCATCCGTTTTGATGCAGGCAGCCGTCCGGGAGCCGATGCACAGCACATCGTGATTTGCTATCGGATCAAAGATACCGGCATCGGTATGAGCGAAGAGTTCCAGAAAAAGCTCTTTGACGAATTTGCACAGGAAGAAAATGGCGTACGGACACAGTATAAGGGCACGGGTCTGGGAATGCCCATCTCAAAGAAGTATGTTGAACTGATGGGCGGCACGATCACAGTAGACAGCCGGAAGGGCGTCGGTACAACCTTTACCGTAGAGATTCCCATGGAATTGACAAATGCTGAGAAAGTCGAAAAAACAAAGCCGCTTGTACAGCACAATGACCTGAAGGGGATCAAGGTGCTTCTGGCAGAAGATAATGATCTGAACGCCGAACTTGCCACGATTCTGTTGGAAGATTTGGGAATGACAGTAACGCGTGCAGCAGATGGGCAGGAAGTTGTTGATCTGTTCGCAGAGCATCCGGCGGGCACTTATGATATTATCCTGATGGACATTATGATGCCTAAAATGGATGGACATCAGGCGGCAAAGGCGATCCGAGCAATGTATGCTGACCGCTCGGATGCAGAAGAGATTCCCATCATCGCATTGTCGGCAAATGCTTTTTCGGAGGACGTTCAGGCATCTCTGGACGCAGGCATGAACGGTCATGTTTCCAAGCCTCTTAACATGGAAGAAGTAACCAAAGTTATTGAGCGTAACTTGAACAGGCCGTAACTCCAGCGGATTAATACCTACATATTTCCCCCAAGCGGGCGACCACAAAAAGGCTGCCCGCTATTTTTATACCCTATGTACTATGTGGCCATCATCGGCGGCCTGCTGCTGGTCACCTTTATCCCGGCAGTGTCTACCGCACTGCCGCAGGCAATGGGCCTGATGTAACTGAGACATCTCCTTCTTGTTCGTATTCTTCTTCTCCTAAAAAGGCGGTACCTGCTTTGCGGCAGGCACCGCCTTTTTCTGTCTCTTGCACAAAGGCAGTCTTGTGCGCTATACTATCTGCAAAGGGAGGGAGACACCATGCGCAGACGGACTTTTTTAGCCGGGCTGGGCTTTGCGGCTTTGCAGCTGGCAGGCTGTACCGCAAAGCTGCCGACCACACCGGACTATGTGCTGACCTATGCCGATAACCAGCCCGCCGGGTACCCCACTACGCAGGGCGCACAGTATTTTGCGGACCTTGTGCAGCAGCAGACCGGGGGCAAGGTGGTCATTCAGGTCAAAGCGAACGGCGAGTACGGCTCGGAACAGCAGGTGTGGGAACAGCTTGCCATTGGCGGCGTAGATTTTGCGCGTGTGTCGCTCTCGGTGGCCACGGACGATCTGCCCCGGCTCAACGTGCTGCTGCCGTATCTCTACCGGGATGCCGACCACATGTGGCGCGTGCTGGACGGCAGCATCGGGGCAGAGTTTTTGCAGGACTTTACCGCACAGGGGCGGGTGGGCCTGAGCTGGTACGACGCGGGTGCCCGCTCGTTTTATGCCCGTCAGCCAGTGCGCAGCCTGAACGATTTACAGGGCAAGACCATCCGCGTGCAGGATTCGCAGATTGTGATCGACATGATCCGCCTGCTGGGTGCAGTGCCGGAGACCACGGCGTACAGCGATGTGTACTCGGCGCTTGAGACCGGGCAGGTCGATGCCGCTGAGAACAACTGGCCGGCCTACTATTCCATGGAGCACTACAAGGTTGCGCGGTACTATATGACCGATGAGCACAGCCGCGTACCGGAGGTGCAGCTGGCTTCCGGCCGCACATGGGACGCACTGCCGGAGGAATACCGGCAGATCCTGCAAGCGTGCGCCCGGGCATCGGCGCAGTACGAGCGCCAGCTCTGGGCGCAGGAAGAAACTGCCGCCCGCAAGGCAGCCATTGCAGGCGGCTGCTTTGAGCTGCCGCTGCCCGAAGAAGAAATGCAGAACTTCCGGCAGCTGGTGCAGCCGCTGTACCGGAAATACTGTGCCGACTATCTGCCGCTGGTGGAAGAGATACAGGCAGAGTGACAGCAAAAAAGGAACGATTCAAATAAACAGGCCCATAGCTTTGCGGTCGTCCCTGACAAAGGGTACCGTTTAATAAATATCCCCCGGCGGGCACGCAAGCCACGCCGGGGTTCTTTTTTGTCATTCTGCTGCAAAACATCTGCACTTTCTCAGCAGAACGCAGAAAATGCGGAAACCGCTTGATTTAGCTCGGTTTCCGCACTAGAATGGAAACCAGAAAGACAAATACAGTTTCCACAAGGAGGACGCTCATGCAGGAAAAGCTCGATGCGCTGGTGCGCACACAGGCCATGCAGCTGTTCCGTCAACAGGGGCTGCATTTCACCATGCAACAGGTGGCAGAGCCGCTGCACATCAGCAAAAAGACCATCTACACCGTTTACCCCTCCAAGGAGGCCCTTCTGCTGGACATGGTAGACCACGCCTTTGCGGACATCCACCGCTGCAAGCAGGAAATTCTGGCGGGCGGCGGTACTTTGCAGGAAAAGCTCCGGGCAGTCATCATTGCCATGCCGACGGAATACGCCGCGCTGGACCTGCGGCAGATGAAGGAACTGGACGAGAAATACCCGGTGGTAGCGGCACGGGTTCGCAGTCAGCTGGAAAACGGGTGGGAGCCCACCATGGCGCTGTTGGAGCAGGCTGTGGCTGAAGGGGTCATGCGTCCGGTGTCCCTGCCGGTGCTGCGGCAGATGATCACTGCATCCATCGAGAGTTTTCTGGCAGACCGCAGTCTGGCAGAAAGCGGGGTGCAGTATGTGGCTGTACTGGAAGAAATGATCTCGATTTTACTGGAAGGAGTGCTGCCGCGATGAGACACAGCTTTTGCGAGGATTGGGAGTTTACACGACACTGGACGGAAGCCTTTGGCAAGGGGCTGCCGGTGCCAAAACAGGAAGCCGTCCGCTTGCCCCATACCTGCCGGGAGGTGCCGCTGCACTATGCCTCGCCTGCCGATTACGAGATGGTCTGCGGCTACCGCAAACGGTTCCGGGTACCGCCGGTACAGGCTGCACCCCGGCTGTTTGTCCGCTTTGACGGCGCTGCTCATCAGGCGGTGGTGCGGGTCAACGGCAGGGTTGCCGGGCAGCACCGGGGCGGCTACACCGGCTTTGCGGTGGAGATCACCGACCTTGTGGACCGGGAGGGCGAAAACCTGCTGACCGTGCAGCTGGACACCCGTGAAGACCCGGCCATCCCGCCCTTTGGCTTTGTCATCGACTACCTGACCTACGGTGGGCTATACCGGGAGGTCTGGCTGGAAGCCACGGCAGAAAGCCGCCTGACCGACCTGTTCGTCTACACGCCCACCCTGCATGAGGCTGTGGTGCAGTGGACAGCAGAGCTTACGCCCGCAGCCGTGGCAGTACGCATCCGGCTGGAGACCGCAGACGGCACCCTGCTGGCAGAGCAGACCGCACAGGCGGCAGAAACCGGGAAGATGCAGCTTTCCGTCCCGGACGCACAGCCGTGGGATACAGAGCATCCGGTTTTGCATCATGCCGTGGCAGAGCTTTTGAACGCAGCCGGACAACCCATCGACCGCAAACAGGTGACGTTTGGTTTCCGCACGGCGGAGTTCCGGGCAGATGGCTTTTACCTCAACGGCAAAAAGACCTTTCTGCGGGGGTTGAACCGACACCAGAGTTATCCTTACATCGGCTATGCCGCCCCGGAAAGTCTGCAGCGGGAGGATGCCCGCATTTTGCAGGAGGAACTGCACTGCACCGCCGTGCGCACCAGCCACTACCCCCAAAGCCCATATTTTCTGGACGAATGCGACCGGCGGGGTCTGCTGGTGTTCACCGAGCTGCCGGGCTGGCAGCACATCGGAGATGCTGCATGGAAAGACGCCGCCTGTGAAATGCTGCGGGAGATGATCTTGCAGAACCGCAATCACCCCAGCATCATCCTGTGGGGCGTGCGCATCAACGAGAGCGTGGACGATGATGCCTTCTACACCCGCACCAACAAGATTGCCCATCAACTGGACCCCAGCCGTGCCACCTCCGGCGTGCGGTATCTGGAAAAAAGCCATCTGCTGGAGGATGTCTATGCCTACAACGATTTTTCCCACAACGGCACAACGCCCGGCGCAAAGCCCAAAAAGGACGTGACCCCGGATATGGGCAAGGCGCTGCTCATCTCGGAGTGCAACGGTCACATGTACCCCACAAAAGCCTTTGACGATGGTCCCCATCGACAGGAACACGCCCTGCGGCATGTCCGGGTTCAGAACGCCGCCTATGCCAGCGGAGAGCACGCCGGGTGCTTCGGCTGGTGCATGTTCGATTACCAGACCCACAAGGACTTTGGCTCCGGAGACCGTATCTGCTAC